>JAKQKF010000245.1 GCA_029560815.1 bacterium | reverse complement strand
GTTGGTAGAAGGATTATCATCGCCGTCGACGTTGAGGTCGACCCGGAATTCGGTGCCGGTAAAGTTGTCGTTCAGATAGGTCCTGCTCCCTCCGGCAACGCTGAATTCGACTTTGATCCAGCTTGCGGTGCCCGTCAGCAGAGGATCGGCAGTCTCGCGGCGCAGAATCTGCGCAGAGAGATCACCTGCCGCCCCAAGCATCAGCGCGAGGACGAACAAGATGCGTAGCATGGGAGATGACTTCATTTTCGCCTCCAATTGGTTCTTTGTTGATGACGGCCCTGTGCCGCACCCGGTTTTGCAGCCCGAAAACCAGGCGCCGCAATATCGCCAGAATAATACGGACTGCAGGCTTCATCGCAAATTCAATGCCATGTTTGACAAGTGCTGTTTTTTTCACCCGCAATTGAGAGTTCCATCACAAAGAGCGGAGCCCTGAAGCATGGTTTCGTTGTTATTTAATGAGTTAAAAGAGCATGGCCCGCGCCCGCCAAGCCCATCATTTATGACGATTTACAGCCATTATTTGAAGAGCACCCCGCGCTTTCGTGTTTTGTTGAAACATTGTTCGGAGATGAAACATCTCCTTCTTCGCCCGCCCCGACGCCGGGCACCCCTCTACTTGCCCGTTGCCATCTGGCTGGATTTACACCATTTCGATCAGATTCCAGCCGGAGGGTATCGCTTTTACCTTTTATTTTCACGCCCAAATGCGTACATTATATCTGACCCTCTGACGACCGCTCTCCATCATGCCGGGCGGCCAGCATCCCCAATAAATTGCATAAAAATGAAAAAGACCAACAAACTCTTCAACTCCCCGCTGATAAAAACCATCGGTGAGGTGGCGGAGTACTCCACCACCCCCGCCTATGCCGTCGGGGGCTACGTCCGTGACCTGCTCCTTGGCAAGCAGGGCAAGGATATCGACATCGTTGTGGTCGGAGACGGCCCCGCTTTCGCCCGCATGCTCGCGGACCGCCTGCGCGTGAAAAATGTCACGGTCTATAAAAAATTCGGCACCGCGATGATCCGCCACCGCAGCACGACCATCGAGGTGGTCGGCGCCCGCAGCGAGAGCTATCGCGGCGACTCGCGCAACCCCGAGGTCAGCAGCGCTGACCTGGCCACCGATCTCGCCCGCCGCGACTTTACCATCAACGCCCTCGCCGTCAGCCTCAACGCCGCCGATCGGGGCGAACTGATCGATCCCCACAACGGGCGCGCAGACCTGGACGCCGGCATCATCCGCACGCCGCTCGACCCGCGCCGGACTTTCAGCGATGATCCCCTCCGCATCCTGCGCGCCATCCGTTTCGCCGCCCAGCTGCAGTTTGACATCGAACCCGTCACTCTGCAGGCCATCACCAGCGAGCGCGAGCGCCTCGGCATCATCACCCAGGAACGGATCAGCGAAGAGCTCCTGAAAATCCTCGCCAGCCCCAAACCCTCGATCGGCTTCAAACTGATGAACGATACCGGGGTGCTCGACCTGATCCTGCCGGAGATCAGCGCTCTCAAGGGAGTTGACCAGGTCGCCGGCTACCGCCACAAGGATGTCTTTGAACACACCCTCAAGGTGGTCGATAATGTGGCACGGGTTTCGGATCATCCAGGACTCCGAATTGCCGCGCTCTATCACGATGTCGCCAAGCCCCAGACCAAGGAGTTCAAACCCGGCGTGGGCTGGAGCTTTCACGGCCACGAGGAGCTGGGCGCCCGGATGCTGCCGGCCATCGGCAGGAGGCTGCGTCTCGCCCAGGAGACGATCGATTATGCGCAAAAACTGATCCGGCTCCACCTCCGCCCCATCCATCTCGCCGAGGAGGGGGTGACCGACTCGGCCATCCGCCGCCTCATCTTTCTCGGGGGAGCGGAGCTGGATGACCTCATCACCCTCTGCCGGGCGGACATCACTTCCGGCAATCCCAGGCGTGTGGCCAGCCATCTGGCCAATTTCGACCTGGTCGTCAAGCGCATGCTGGAGGTGGAGGAGAGAGACCGGCTGCGGGCTTTTCAGCCGCCGGTCCGGGGCGAAGAGATCATGGCGACCCTCCAGCTTCAGCCCGGTCCCGCGGTGGGCAGGATCAAAAAGGCTATCGAGGAGGCCATTCTCGATGGGGTGATCCCGAACGAGCACGACGCGGCCTTTGCCTTTATGATGGAGCACAAGGATAAGCTTCTCGCCCCGCCGGGCGAATAATCGAAACTTTTCTATCAGTTATACGTCTTTGTATTTAGTTGCTTTTAATACCACTTTGGAGGCCTCATCATGCAAGAGTATTCCACTTCCAGCATCCCCCCCGCCAGTGAAGGCAACATGAATCTGCTGCAACGCATCATTAATGTGTTTGCTGCGCCTGGCAAGTGTTTCGCGGCTGTGCGTGCCAATCCGCGCTGGATCGCCCCCACCGTGCTCGTGCTGCTGCTTTCGCTGATCATGACCATCTATATCATGCCGGCTATCCAGAAGGAGCAGCATGAGAAGATGGTCACCCAGATGGAAGATCGCGGCATGGACCAGGAGCAGATCGACAGCGCCATTGAAAAAATGAACACGCCAGTGATGAAATATGTGATGTTCGGTTCCGCCGTGATCGGCGGCCTGGCCGTCATTCTGGTTATGGCCGGGTTATGGCTTTTCGTCGCCCGCACCCTGCTCGGCGGCACCACCAGCTTCAAACACATGCTCGAGGTGGTCTCGCTGAGCATGCTCATCCCCTCGGTGGGCATGCTGCTCAAGGCGCCGATCATGCGCTTCAAGGAAACCATGAATGTCCATTTCAGCCTTGCCACCTTCATGCCCGACTCGGCCCGGGAGACTTTCCTCTACAAGTTTCTGATGAACACTGATTTTTTCAACCTCTGGTATATCGCCGTGCTCTGCATCGGCATCGCGGTGGTCGCCGGTCTGAATGTAAAAAAAGTATGGCCGGTTGTGGCCGGACTGCTGGTGCTCTGGTATCTGGGGTCCGCGGCCATAGGCGGTCTCTTCTCATAAGCTCTAACAAAACGGTTCCAACGGGAGTACCTTTCATGAACAAGTTCACCTCGCTGATTCTTCTCGTCCTGCTCGGCGCAGGCAGCGCCTTTACCCAGGAGAGTGCGCCGGAGTCCCTGACCCTGCAGCAGTGCATCGCCATCGCTCTGGAGAACAACTCCACCCTGCGCGTCGCCCAGAAAAGCCTCGAGATCGCCGGCACCAACGTCACCTCCGCCACCGCGGCCTGGCTGCCCCAGATCAACAGCTCTTTCAATACCGGCCGTTACATCCAGGGTGCGCGCGTCGATATTGCGGATGTGCCCACGGGCATCGACCCCGTCACCGGACGCACCATCTACACGCAGCAGGAGATTTACCAGGAACAGACCGAACGCAACAGCCATTCCGCGCGCATCTCGCTCAACCAGAACATTTTCGACTTTGGCCAGACTCTCTACAGCATCAAGTCGGCCAAAGCCAACAAGCAGGCGAGCGCCCAGTCCATGGAGAACACCCGCCAGATGGTGATCTTTAACGTCAAGGACGCCTATTACAATCTGCTCAAGGCGATCAAACTCGAAGAGGTCTATCAGGATGCCGCCAGGCTGGCCGAAGAGGAGGTCCAGCGCGCCCAGACCATGATGGAGATTGGCATCTCCTCCCAGTCAGAGGTCTTTCAGGCCAGGGTAACTCTCGGCTCGGCCCGCGCCACGCTGATCAACCAGCAGAACGCGGTCGACGCCGCCCGGGCCGACCTCAACAACGCCCTCGGCCGCAGCCCCGATATTCCGGTCAGCGTGCTCGAGGACGAGAGCCAGACCATCTTCCCGGCCATCACCTTCGAAGAGGCCGCCCGCGAGGCGATCAAGAACAACGCGGCCCTCAAGGCCTACGAATTCCAGACCAAGGCCAGCCTCTTCAACCTCAAGATGGCGCAGATGCGCTACGCCCCGAGCATCGGGGGGAGCGTCAGCTACGGCCGCTCGAACGAGGACCTCGGCCGCGTCTTCTCGAACAATCTCGACCAGGATTTCAGCGCCACCCTGGGTGTGGGTGTCGACCTGAATATCTTCAACGGGCTCTCCGACAAAGCCGGCGTGCAGCGCGCCAGACTGAACCACCAGATCGACCAGGAGAATCTGGCTGAACAGAAACGTCTCCTCACCGCCCAGGTCAAGCAGTATTTTCTGCAGCTCGAGGCCTACAAGGATTTCCTCGAGATCAACCAGCAGAATATCGAGGCCGCGCGCGAAAACCTCCGCCTGCAGCAGGAGAAGCGCCGCGTCGGTTCCGGCACGGAGCTGGAGGTGACCCAGGCCCAGGTCGAGCTGACCCGCGCCCTGGCCAACCTGGTGAGCGCCGAATATGAAGCCAAGATCGCGACCGCCCGGCTGGAGACGGCTATGGGCATCGCTGAAGCCGGATTGTAAACAAACCCAGCCTGTCTGATAGGGAGTCACTTAATGTCCAACAAATTTAAAATCATCATCGCTCTGGCCGCCCTCATCATCATCGCCGCCATGGTCTTCGTCAATCTCCGTAAAAGCCGGGGTGAAATCATCGATATCACCTCCACCGAAGTCAAGCGGGGGGATATCAGCCGGACGGTCTCCGGATCGGGCAAGATCCAGCCGGTGACCGATGTCAAAATCGCGGCGCGCATCTCCGCCGAGATCAAAAAGATCCACGTCCGTGAAGGCGATGCCGTTAAGCAGGGCCAGCTGCTGGTGGAGCTGGACCGCGAGAGTCATGCCGCGTATGTGGAGCAGATTCAATCGCAGCTCAGTTCGGCCCGGGCGTCGGTAAAGAAAGCGGATGCTGATTTCATGCGGGTCAGAGGTCTATTCGATAAAAATCTCGCGTCGCAGATGGAGCTTGATGCCGCTGAAGCGAACCGCATGTCCGCTGCCGCCAGTCTCGATCAGGCGCGCGCCGCCCTTAAACAGGCGGCGGATGACCTCGGCAAAACCCGCATCACCTCTCCCATCAACGGCACAGTTACCAAGCTCAACAAGGAAGAGGGTGAGATTGCGGTGGGTTCGCAGTTCCAGGCCGATATCATCATGAATCTGGCCGATCTCAAGGACATGGAGGTGATTTCGGAGATCGATGAAAATGAGGTCGTACTGGTCGAACTGGGCGACAAAACGACGATCGAGGTCGACGCCATTCCCGACACCACCTTCGAAGGCAAGGTCACCGAGATCGCCCATGTCGCCACTACCACCGGCGCCGGCACTCAGGAGCAGGTGACCAATTTTGACGTCAAGATCGGCGTGACCTCGAATGTCGACCGGCTGCGCCCCGGCATGTCCGCCACCGTCGACATCCTCACCGAGACCCGGCAGAACGTCCTCTATATTCCCATCCAGTCGGTCACCGCGCGGGACCTCAAGGCGGATTCGTTAAAAGCCTCGGCCGGCAAGAGCCGCAAGAACCGTCCCGAAAAAGATCAAGCCGATGACAAGGAGGCCCAAAAGCTGACCGAGCTGGTCTTTGTGGTCGAGAATGGCAAGGTCAAGGCGGCACCCGTTAAAACCGGCATCAGCGATGACACCCATATCGAAATCATCTCCGGGCTGACCGAAGGCCAGAAGGTCGTGACCGGCAGCTACAAGGCGCTCTCGAAACTGCTGAAGGACGGCAGCCAGGTCAAGGAAAAGAAAACCCTCGCCAGCGACGAAAAAGAGAAAAAGTGAGGAATACCCCCCATGCTCATCAAGCTTGACAAGATCGAAAAAACCTACGAGATCGGCTCGGTCCAGGTCCAGGCCTTGCGCGGGGTCAGTCTCACGCTGGACAAGAACGAATATATCGCCATCATGGGGCCCTCCGGGTCCGGCAAATCGACGCTGATGAATATCATCGGCTGCCTTGACACCCCTTCGGGCGGAGAATATCTGCTCAATCAGAACAACGTCAGCACCATGGATGACGACCAGCTCGCCGAGATCCGCAACCGCGAGATCGGTTTTGTTTTTCAGACCTTCAACCTGCTGCCGCGCGCCACTGCCCTGCACAACGTTGAGCTGCCGATGATCTACAATGGCACACCGGCGACCTTACGCCGCCAGATGGCCGAAGAAGCCTTGAGCAAGGTCGGCCTGGCGGACCGTATGCATCACAAGCCGAACGAGCTCTCCGGCGGACAGCGCCAGCGTGTCGCCATCGCCCGCGCCCTGGTAAATCGCCCATCCATCATCCTTGCGGATGAGCCGACCGGTAACCTCGACAGCCGTACCGGCGATGAGATCATGGAGATCTTTGAGGATCTGCAAGAGCAGGGCAACACCATCATCCTCGTCACTCATGAGGAGTACATCGCTGAACACTCCAATCGCATCATACGTCTGCGCGACGGCATGGTCGAACGCGATGAATCGATCAACAAATAGGGCAGGCAGATGCGAATACTGATCTACATGTGGGAAGGCCTCCTCATCGCTTATGACGCGCTGCGCGCCTACAAGATGCGGTCGATCCTGACCACCCTCGGCATCGTCATCGGCGTAACCACTGTCATCAGCATTATTGCGCTGATCCAGGGGCTGAATCAGGCCTTCTCCAGTGAAGTCTCAGCCATCGGCACGGATACCATCTTTATCGAAAAGTTCTCCTGGAACATGCAGGGGGACGACTGGTTCAAATACCGCAACCGCCCCAACATCACGGTCGAGGAGGCCGAACTGATCAAGGCTTTCTCCCGCCATGCCCAGGCCGTCTCACCGGAGATGCAGACCAGCCGGACCGTCAAATACAACGAGAAGGCGGTCGAGAGGGTGAGCATCATCGGCGCCACCGCCGACTATGCCATCACCTCCAACGTCGAACCCGAATACGGCCGCTTCTTCAGCGAGAACGACGTCACCGCCAATCGTTCCGTCTGCGTGCTCGGCTATGAAGTGGCCGATAAGCTCTTCGGCACAAGCGATCCGATTGGCAAACGCGTTTCCATCGGCGGCCGCAAATTCCGCGTCATCGGCGTGATTGGCAAAAAGGGCGCCTTTTTCGGCTTAAATATGGATGCCCAGACCATCATCCCGGTCGGGGCTTTCCAGTCCGCTTTCGGCGACCAACGCCGCTATGTCTCCATCGCCGTCAAGGTCCAGTCGCCGAAACAGATCGAGGAGGCCGAATACGAGTTGACCGGTCTCATGCGCCGCTTCCGCAAGCTGACACCGGGCAAGGAAAGCAACTTTTCCATCAACAAGCAGAGCATGCTGCTGGATGTTTACAACTCGATCACCGGCACTCTCTGGGCTGTGGCCATCGGTGTGGGGGCGATCTCACTTCTCGTCGGCGGCATCGGCATCATGAATATCCTGCTGGTTTCGGTGACCGAGCGAACGCGGGAGATCGGTATCCGCAAGGCTCTCGGTGCGCGCAAGCGGGATATCCTCTGGCAGTTTCTCATCGAATCGATGATGATCTGCGCCCTGGGTGTTCTCATCGGCACTCTGCTGGCCATTGGCATCGCCAAACTGGTGGCCGCCACGACCCCGCTGCCTGCGGCCATCACCTGGTGGGTCGCCATTCTGGGGCTGATTTTTGTGGTTGGCATTGGTCTCTTCTTCGGCATCTATCCGGCCAGCAAGGCCGCCCGGCTCAGCCCGATCGAGGCCTTGCGCTATGAATAACCTTTTTCTCCGGGACAAGCATGGTTTTTAACGATACATTTAATCTGGCCATTTCGGCCTTTCGCGCCAACAAGCTGCGCTCGATTCTGACGCTGCTGGGCATCATCATCGGGGTCATGACCATCATCGCCATGCAATCCCTGATCACCGGCTTGCGCAAGAGCATCAATGAGCAGGTCAGCTTCCTCGGCAACAGTGTCTTTTCGGTGCAAAAGTGGCCGGCCGTTCAGATGGGGCCGCGTGACGAAAAATACCGCAATCGCAAGAATATCACCTATGAAGATGCCCTGGCCGTGCGGGAGCGTGTCACCGCCGCCAAGTCCGTCGGCGCCGAAATCTGGAACTGGGGTTATGAGATCCGCTACAAGGACCGCAAGACCCTGCCCAATGTCCCCATCGCCGGGGTGACGCCGGAGTTCCTTGAGAACAACGGCATGGAGATTGCCGAAGGACGTTTCATCACCACCGAGGATGTTGAATTCAATGCGCCGGTCACCGTCCTCGGCGCCGATGTCGTCGACAAACTCTTTCCCCTCGAAGATCCAATCGGCAAGGATATCAAGCTCATGGGCAAGCGACTCGAGGTGGTCGGCGTCTTCGCCAAAAAAGGCAGCGTCTTCGGGCAGAGCCAGGACAATCGTCTGGCCATTCCCTTTATGCAGTTCGTCAAGCTCTTCGGCAAGGAGCGTTCGGTGGATATCTCCGTGCAGGCCGCGACCCCGGAGCTGCTGGAGACCGCCATCGATCAGACGATCGGGGTGATGCGTACCCAGCGCAAGGTGCCGCCCGGCAAGGAGAATGATTTCGAGATCGAGTCCAACGACACTGTGACCGGTTTTTTCGACAACCTCACCAAATATGTGCGCATCGTCGCCATCGCCATTGCCTCGATCTCGCTCCTGGTCGCGGGGGTTGGTATCATGAACATCATGCTGGTCTCGGTGACCGAGCGCACCCGCGAGATCGGCATCCGTAAATCGGTCGGAGCCAAGCGCTCCGATATCCTCTGGCAGTTTCTGATCGAGGCGGTCGTCCTCAGCGAAGTGGGGGGCATCATCGGCATTCTCCTCGGGCTCGGCATCGGCAAGATGGTGGATGCCTTCACCCCGGTCCCCGCTGCGGTGCCGATCTGGACGGTCTTTCTCGGCCTGATTTTCTGTTCGTTCGTCGGCCTGATTTTCGGAGTCTACCCGGCGATGAAAGCGGCGCGGATGGATCCCATCGTCGCGTTAAGATATGAATGAGCGGTTGATTTTCGGATGGGAGGCACTATGCAAGTTAGCCAGATAAACGAATCAGGTGTGCTGGTCTTCACCCTCAGTGAAGATTTGATGGGCGGAGCCGAAGCTGAATCCTTTCAGAAGAAGATACTCGCGGCCATCGAAAAGGAACAGGTTCAGGTTGTCGCCGATCTCAGCCAGGTACGCTGGATGAACAGCTCGGGTTTGGGCATGCTCATTCGCGCGCTGATCAGCCTGCGCAGCAGCGGCGGCGATCTTCGCCTCACGGGCATCTCGGAGCGTCTGCGCCGCCCGATGGAAATCGCACGCCTGGATACTGTTTTTATGCAGTATACTACCCTGGCGGAGGCCACAAAAAGCTATAATTAAAGGAGGGCCGTATGACCCAGTTGAGCCGGGAAGAAATCTTGGACCAGATCCGCAGCGGCCAATCGTTGGCGGGCATCAACATGACCGGAGTCGACCTCTCCTATGAATCCCTCAAGGGGGTTAATCTCTCCGGACTTGATCTGCGGGAAGCCCACCTGCAAAACTGCAATCTCGAGGGCGCCAACCTTTCCGGAAGCAACCTCGAAAGCGCCTTTCTCTTCGGAGCCAATCTGCACAAGGCCAATCTGAGCGGAGCGCTCCTCTCTGAAGCCAATCTTCAGGACAGCAACCTCGACGAGGCCAACCTGGTCAAGGCGACGCTCTGTCACACCTCGCTGTTTGGTTCCAGCCTCGAAAAGGCCGATCTCACCGATGCCGATTTGAGCCGCGCACGAATGAAACGGGCCAATCTCCGCCATGCCACACTTCACCGCGCCAACCTCCAGAATGTCCATATCGAGCGGGCGGACCTGACCGGCGCCACCCTGGCGGGCGCCAATCTGACCAACACCAATTTCACCAACGCCATAATCAAGCAGACCGACCTGACCGATGCCATCCTCGAGGGTGCCATCGGTCTGCCCGGCTGAGTCCGGCCGCACCTTCGCACTGCCATCAACAATTGTAAAAAGCTCCAGGACTCTGGAGCTTTTACTTTTTTCTTGCTTCTCAACCTCCCCCATCGTACCTTTTTAATAAATTTCATGACGGGGCAGACGTGTGAATCAAGAACTCGCGGCCCGACTGGCCGGCTACAAAAAGCTCATTCAGGGGCGGCTCGAAGAGGCGATAACCCGCAGCGAGCCCGCCTCCCTCTATGACCCCATGCGCTATGCGCTCGCCCATCCCGGCAAGCAGCTCCGTCCCTGCCTGCTTCTGCTCTCCTGTGAGGCGGTCGGTGGACGGACAGAGCAAGCCCTGGATGCCGCTCTCGCCATCGAGGTGATCCATAACTTTTCGCTGGTCCATGACGACATCATGGACCACGATGAGCTGCGCCGCGGCCGGCCGACCGTTCACCATCGTTGGGACGAGAATGTCGCCATCCTCGCCGGAGACGCGCTGCTGGTCCTGGGCTACGCCCTCCTTGCAAGGGTCGAAAGCCGCCATTTGCCCGCCATCCTGCACACCTTTTCCAGCGCCATCCTCGAAATCTGCGAGGGACAGTCGCTCGACAAGGAGTTCGAAACACGTCCGGAGGTCTCCCTCGCGGAATACTACAGCATGATCGAGAAAAAGACCGGCCGGCTCTTTGAGCTGGCATGCGAGGCGGGTGCCATGCTCGGCGGCGGCGGAGAGGAAACAATCTCCGCACTCAGCTCCTACGGCGCGCAGGTGGGACGGGCTTTTCAGCTGCAGGACGATTTACTCGACCTGCTCGGGGAGGAAGAGACCATTGGCAAGGATGTAGCCAGCGATCTGGAGGAAGACAAGAAGAGCTTTCTGATCGCCCACGCACGGCACACGGCTTCACCTGCCCAGCAGCAGGCGCTCAAAAAGCTGACCGGGCGCAAGCCCATTGAAAAGGAGCAGCTCACCGCCATCATCGCCCTCTTCGAGGAGATCGGTACGCTCGCAGCAGGCCGGGAGGAGATCTTCCGTTCCCTGGATAAAGCCCGTTCAGCTCTGCGCCTGCTGCCGCAAAATCCCGCCACTGCGGGCCTCGAGGCGTTCATCGAGGCCATCGCGGAAAGGACCTTTTAGCTTTCGTCCCCTTCCCGCCGCTGCAGCACATAAAAAAAGCCCCGTCAAATCGGGGCTTTTCTGTGTCGGGCATTGATAGTATCTTGCCGGGCGCGGAGGCTGATCAGGACTCCACTGCGGGGCGTCGTTGCTGGGAGAGCAGCTGGCAAATCGGGACGTGCAGCGGACTTTTAGCCGCCGGCATCCCTCTGCGCCTGGCCGATCGTTTCCGGCTCTCCTGTAAAATAATCTCGCGGAAAGACCTCAACCGCAGGGCTTCTTCACTGTCGCTGCCGGCGCTGCGCAGGGAGATGCGCAAATAGTCTGCAGCTATCCTCTGAACCCCGCGATCGAGATAGTAGAGCGCACGCGCCCGGTGACCTGACTCGAGGCTCATCGCGCAGAGGGCGAGGTAATAGATCATGTGCAGCGTTGGCATCATCTCCATGCAGCTCCCGGCCGCCGCACTACCTTTGCCATGGCGGAAGGTGAAACGCGCCAGCTCCATACAGTGATGCAGGTCCTGCGCGCACGCCTTGTACTCGCCCAGCTTGAGAAAAGCCAGAGCGCGAGGAAAATAGCTGAGGAGTTCCTCCTCCAGATTGCGCTGCTCCGCGGCGGAGAGTCCCTTGACCTTTCCCTGCCCTCTCAGCTTGCGCGCCTCCTCACGATAGAAATGGAGGTAGGTCACACACCCCCGGGCCGACATACCGTCAGGTCGGCCGCTTCTGAGCAGGCGAAAAAAGACCGCATTTTCCAGATTGATCTGAAGCCGTTCACGCCCCTCCATCACACGGATTCGACGAACCCGCATGCTCTGGGCGCTCTGCAGCCAATAGTACAGGGTCGGCTCGGCTTCCCGATTCATGCTCTCATCCCTTCGTCCCTCCACCCGGCAGCGGCTAACTGCAGCAAGCCGCGCCTGAGCAGTCACTACCCCGGTAAATCCCTGTAAAGCGCTGCACCGGCAAATCGCTGCAAATTTCTCACTTGTTTTGTCAACAGAATTGTCTAATTTTACTCTATGTCACATTCTTGTAAAGTATAGCAACAGAGGGCAGAAAGTGCGTACAAAAAAATTGGATATTTGCGTGCATCAGCTTCCGGCAGGGGGCCGGCTACGGCTGGAGGGAGGCCGAATTGTCTGCGCGTGAGAAAATGGTTGCAGTGGCGATGAGCGGGGGGGTGGACAGCTCGGTGGCGGCGTTGATGATGATGCAGGCCGGCTATGAGGTCATGGGCGTCACCATGCTCCACTTTGACGGCCCGGCGCGGCTCACTTCGCCGCATCAGGGGGATCCGTCCCCTTCCGCGGCCGAGGATGCGGCCGCGGTCTGCCGCCACCTCGGCATCCCCCACCGGGTCGTGGACCTGCGCGACCGGTTCAGGAGCACGGTCATCGACGGCTTTGTCAGCGAGTATCTGGCCGGCCGCACACCCAATCCCTGCGTCCTCTGTAACCTCACCATCAAGTGGGGCGCCCTTTGCGACTATGCCCTTGCGGCCGGAGCCGGCCTCTTCGCAACCGGCCACTACGCTCGCCGTCTGCCCGCGCCTCCCGGCGGCCGCCACCTCCTGCGCAAAGCCGCAAACCTGGCCAAAGACCAATCCTACGCCCTCTGGCGCCTCACCCAGGAACAGCTCGCCCGTACACTCTTCCCTCTGGGCGAGCTCACCAAAAATGAGGTGCGCGCTCTGGCCGCCGAGAACCAACTGCCGGTAGCCCAAAAAACAGAAAGCCAGGAGATCTGTTTTATCCACGACGACAATTATCAGCGCTTTATTGCCGGGGAGCTGGAACGGAAAGGAATCACGATCCCGGAGGGGGAGATCGCCACGAGGGAGGGCAAAATAGTAGGCCGCCACCGGGGCTTTCCCTATTACACCATCGGACAGCGCAAGGGGCTGGGGGTGGCCTTGGGCCATCCCGTCTTCGTCACCGCCATCGACCCGGCCGCCAACCGCATCACCATCGGGGAGAAAGAGCAGCTGCTGGCCGGCGGGCTGACCGCAGAGAGCGCCAACTGGATCGCCGAGGCGGAGCCCCCGAAGGACGAACCGGTCGAGGCGCGTATCCGTTACAAAGATCCGGGCTATCCCGGCCGGATCGAGAAAGCAGCCCCGGGGACCTTCACCCTCCGCTTCCTTGAGCCCCGGCCGGCCGTGACGCCGGGACAATCAGTCGTCCTCTACCGCGGCGAGATCGTTCTCGGCGGCGGCATCATCACCCGCGCAATCCCCTGATCACTCTCCACTTCCGCCGGCCCGTCTGCGGTAGCGGCGGCACACCCGCCGCCGCATCCATTCTCCCCATCACCGCCGGGCTTCTGGAGCAGCCTAATGACGGTGCAGATCCTTGTGCATCAGTTTGCGGGTCTCCTTCAGCCGGTCATCGGCCGGCAGATGGAGCAGGTGGTTGTTGAGGTCCTCATCCTGTTCGGCAAAAAGGAGCCTGGCAGCATAGTCGACGATGCTGGCCGGAAAGATCCCCTCGCGCTCGTATAGAGTCCGTTTTTCCAGCAGCAGTTTGCCCGATTCGACGCAGCTCTTTGGCAAAACCGGCAGCCGCTGCAGCAGTTCCGGATCCTCAAAAATATTACCCCGAACGTAGAGCTGTTCCGCCAGCTCAAGCGCCTGGGCGTGGGCGAGGCCCCATTCGGCCGCCATCGTCATTCCGGCCAGAAGGAGATGGACCGCTGCACTGCCGTCCGGGCTGCGCAGTTCAACCGTCTGCCGGCCGGCGGAGCTCGTCTTCTCCTCATTCTGTTGGGGGTTGAGTTTGTAACCGAGATCGTTGGCGTTGACCCAGCCCAACGGCACCCGGATCATGGCTGAACGGTTGCAGTCGCTCCAGCAGATGCGTGTCGGCGCTTCCTGGTTGGGCACCAGGCGCAGATAGGCGGCGGAGATGGTATTGCCAAAGGCAGTCAGCGAATCGGCGTAGGTGCAAAAACCACCGATTAGCCGGCGCGCCTCCGGGGTGAGACGGCCGTCGGCCCCCATCATCACATTCTTCTCCTCCTTGCACAATTCAACATGGACATGCATGCCGTTTCCGGCGACGCCCTCCTCGAGCTTGGGTGTGAAAGTGGCGACGCAGTTGTGCTTGTAGGCGACATTGCGGATGAGCCACTTCGCCAACACCAGAATGTCGCCCGCTTCATCAATGGGTGTGGGCAGCAGTTCGATCTCCAGCTGCTCGGCCCGCTTGCCGTTGATCTCTGCCAGATCGCTGTGCACATTCTCGAGATAGCCGACCTCACTGTGGGCATATTTCACCGCACCCGTGATCTGGGTGATGTAGCGAACCATCTCATCCAGCACCTTCCCGGTCTTGATAAAGGGGGCGGAGGCGTGATAGCCGCGCTGCTTGCCGGCCAGAAAGATGTGACTCTCCGGTTCCGCCAGCAGATAAAACTCCAGCTCGCCGAGGGCATTGAGTGTGAATCCCGTACTCTTCTGGAAAAAGGCATGGGCATTGAGCAGAATATTATCCGGCGCAAAGGAGGCATAGCTGCCGCTGCTGTCGATATAGCGGCAAATAAAATCGAGGCTGTTGGCGTCGAAAGGATTTAAAAAGGCGGTTTTGTAAAGGGGGACGACATAAAGATCTGAGACCGAGGCGTCGACCATCCCCTTGAAAAGAGAGGAGCCATCCGCCCGCTCGCCGTCAGCCAGAATATGATCGGCCTGATCACGATTGGCCAGGGGGATCTTGAGCTCCTTGAGTTTGCCGTCGAGGCCGGTATAGTGCAGGGTGATACGTTCGATCTGTTTTTCTTCAATGACGCGCAGGAGATCGCGCCGGGTGAACTCTTCACGCGGTTTGTCCAAAAGCACCGAAATCGGATTTTCCAGGGCATAGCGTTCTTTCACTTCCGCCTCCAGGATGGGTCCAAAGCCATTCAGCCGGCTCTACTTCTCCGGCAAGCGGAGGCAATTTACAGTTAAAGGCCGTCAGACGCAAGCGGATTTTTCAGCCTTCCGGCGGCCGCCGCCTCAGGTTCTCGGCGCGGACATAGGAAAAAAGCTCCACCAGCGCCGAGCGCGGCAGCTCCGGGCTCTCCACCGCAAAGGCGGAGGAGCGGTAAAGCTCCCATTCAGCCAGCAGCTCCGCCGGCAGCTCGAGTCTCGCGTAAAGCGGGGAGGCGGGAGGGATATAAAAAACGGAGGGACCGACCAGAACACCAAGGTCGAGCAGATGATCAATGCTGCTGCGGACCTCGGTGAAGCTTTGTCCCGGCAGCCCGATAATGAGATAGACCGTGACGAAGAGGCCGAGCCGCTGCGCCCGGGCGATGACCGCTTCGAGCTCACCGTCCTTCTGCGGCCGGTGGTAACTATGGCGAAGGCCGGGATCCCGGGTGACCAGGGAGAGATTGAGCCTTTTAAAGCCGGCGCGGCGCATCAATTCCAGGGTCTCTGCATCCAGTCCCGGATAACAGATGCCGTTCATGGCAGTCAGTTCGATGCCGGCGAAGCGCGGCTCCGCAATCACGCCCCGTAAAAAGTCCTGGAACCACTCCCTCCGGCCGGTCAGATTATCATCCTCAAAATTGAAAATGCGCACTCCGCGTTGTTCATACAGAAGCCGCATCTCGGCCAGTACAGCCTCCACCGGGCGATAGGAGAGGGTGCGCCCGAACATCCGCTCAACACTGCAAAAATCGCAGCCATTCGGACAGCCCCGGCTGCAAAGCAGCGAGGCGTAGCGGCTGCGGCCGATGCAGTAGAGATCGGGAGCGAGCAGATCGTGGGCCGGCATCAGATCGCGCCAGTCGATTATGCTCCGGATAAGAGGAGCGCCATCCCGGCCGATGATCTCCTGCAGTCCGGTTTCAGCGGGCCCGGAGCAGACCGCATCGATGACCGGGGTACGCCGGCGGCAGTCAGAGCCAAAGACGGTGGCGTGGTGCCCGCCGATGAAGAGAAGTGGATTCATCTCCGCCTTGATGCGTTGGGCGATCTCGTGGACGTTCTTGTAGTAGGCGGTGAACTGGCTGGAGATCCCCACCGCTTCGGGCTGCCACGCCCCGATCTCCGTGAGCAGGGCATCGTCCTCCCGGCCGAAGCGGTAATAGTGGTTGAAAAAATGCGGGGTGTGGCCGAGGAACGGACGCAGGTGGGCGAAAGCGCGTGGCAGAGCCAGGGTGCGTCTCCGCAGCGGAGAGAGCGCATCGATCAGATGAACATCATGGCCCGCCTCCCGCAGGGCTGCTGCTGTGTAGAGCAGTCCGAGCGGGTAGAAGCGGATCGGTGTGGTGTAAAAGTCCTCGATTGCAGGTTGCAGCAATAAAATGCGCATAAGCTTAAACTAACGGAATTATTTCTTCGCTGTTGTTTGTTTATAAAGTAAATGAACAAGGATTAACTATTCACACTGCCCCACAAATCAGGGGCATTCATTGCCAACCAGTCAGGTTCTTATGAAGATCCTCATCACCTACAGCAGCGGATTCGGGACCACGCGGGAAGTCGCCGAAAAAATCGGACAAATTCTCAAACAGGCGGACCTTCTCAGTGTGGATCTGCTCCCGATCGATGAGGTCTCCTCGGTCGTACCCTACGACACCGTCATCCTCGGCAGTTCGGTCCGCGCCGGTCATCCCCTGGCCAATATGGTCGATTTTATCGCCCACCACCGCCGTCACCTTGAAACCAAACGGGTGGCCATTTTTCTCGTCTGCCTCTGCGCAAATTCCGAGGAAGGGCGCTGCAAGGCCGTGGAAGATCAGCTTCCACAGCTCCTGCGCCATTTTCCGACCATCCATCCTTTCGCCGTGGAGGCATTCGGCGGCAAGATCGATTTTGACAAGCTCAATCCGGTCATGCGCAAACTGATGCGCCATGTCCTCGAGAAATCCGGCCTGCCCGTAGACGGCAGCGTCGATACCCGCGACTGGAGCCTCATCGAACAATGGGCGCTCTCTCTGCGTGACGAGCTGACCGCCGCCGCTCGGACCTCCCCCATCATCGCCGACAAATGATCAGCGAGCCTGCTTCGGCTTGCGGCGCAGGCTCACCGACAGTCCTCCTCCCCCCATCGCAACCAGTATAACCGACTGCACCAGGGTCTTGTAATCCACACTTTCTCTGCCCAGAGCCGACCAGCCAAAAACCGCTCCTCCAGCCAGCAGCAGGCTGTAAATTCCGATCATGATCGCGTGCGCCCGCCGGCGCGCCGTCTCCGTATCCCGTCCGAAGAAACGGTTATAAAGGGCCAGCCCGGCCATGCTGACCAGCCCGAGAAGGGCAAAGAGGAGCCAGAACTTGCGGCTCATCGCCCCTGCACTGGCCAGGCCGATGTGCGGCTTGAGCATGCGTGTATAGAGCAGACCGCCGAGGTTGGACCCCACCAGCGAACCGATCACCCCGTAGAGAAAAGCATACCCCATGTAGATCGCCGTCTTGTCGGCCGGAGCGATCGTCCCAACGTAGGAATAGTAGCGGGGATGCGCGGTCATCTCGCCGATGGAAAAAATCACCAGACCGAGAATAAAGATCCAGGGCGTGGCGGCAAAGGCGAGGCAGAGGAACCCCATGGCGCCGAAGAAGAGCCCAATCACCATGGTCGAAAGAGCGCCCGTTTTTTTAAAGATACGGCTGACCACCACCTGCAGGAGGATGATGGTCCCGGCATTGATCACCGTGACATGCTCCGCGTCAAAGGAGAAAGGGATTCCGAAGCCGGCGAAGAGGGCGTCAACCGGGGCCTTGTCGACGAAATCGCGAAGATACCAGAGCACCGAGCCGAAATTCTGAAAGTAAAGGATCCAGAAGCAGGAATAGACCAGAATCATCAACATGAAACGGGCATCGCCCAGTACCATGGCCGCGCCACCCAGCACCTCGCGCAGACTCTTGTTGTTTTCGGGCTTGGGGGGATCGCGAAAAAGAAAGAGGGTGGGCAGCAGCATCAGAGCGCAGTAGAGGGCCGAGACCGTAAAAATCAGCGACCAGGAGAAGCCCTTGAGATAGCTGACCAGCAGCGGAGCGAGAAAGGCGCCGAGATTGATCATCCAGTAATAGATGCCGAATCCGAAACCGCTGTTCTCCGCAGTGGTGCTGCGCGCCAGGGTGCCCGAAATGATCGGCTTGAACAGTCCGGCGCCGGTCGCCAGCAGCAGCAGGCTGGTGAAGATGACCCCATAGGTCGAGACATGACCGGTGATGTAGTAGCCGGCGGTGAGCAGGGCAAAGGCGACCATGAGCATGCGCCGGTAGCCGTAGCGGTCCGCAAGGGCTCCACCGAGAATGGGCACCACATAGGTCATGGCATAGACCAGGCTCTGCAAAAAACCCACCGACTGCTCGGAAAAACCCAGCCCCCCCTGCGCGGCGCTGTTGGTGAGATAGACGGCCAGGACTGAATTCATGCCGTAGTAGGCGGCACGTTCAAAAAGCTCCATCATATTGGCCACCCAGAAAACGCGCGGAAAAGAGGCCAATACCGGGGAGCGGTGATTGTCGCTCATAATGTCCTTTCAGGATTGGGAGATCGGCAGATACCTGGCGGCCCCGGGCAGGATGAGGCCGGTCGCGCCCGCCGGCAGCTCCGGGCGGGCCAGCTGCCAGGCCTCCGCCAGCGATGTGGCCGGAACCATGCCGGTACGCCGGACCAGCTCCGGCGGCAGGGCAGAGACCAGGATGATCCGCGCCCCCTCACACTTGCTCTTCAGGGTCAGAGCGGTATGGCCGTTGATGAGATAGTTGGCCAGCAGCTCCCGGCCCATCTCCGCTGCGCTTGCACCGGTGAAATAATCCATAAAGGCGGCGGAACCGACTCCTTCGCTGCATTCGGCCAGCACAATTACTGTGCCACCGCTTTTAACGGCCTGATAAGCGTGATGAATCGATTTGTGAGACTGGATGAGGTTGACATCGGCGGGATGGCCCCCGGCGCTGGCGATGACGACATCCGCCCGCTCTCCGATCGGCAGAGTGTAAAACCGGCGCACCAGGGGCAAAAGCTCCCTTTGCACCGGCAGGATGGGGCCGGCGGCGGCAGCAGCGATCTCCCCTTGCGGGGAGAGTACGAGCTGCAGGGAGAGGGCGGCCGGAAAAAGGCGGACAATCTCGGCCAGATCGAGATAGACCGGATTGGTCTCGATGTTGCCCTCCCGGCAATCGGGGTGAAACTGCCCGGTGACAGGATCGAGCGTCCGGCGATGGTTGATGCGGATCGTCTCCTCGCCGGCGATGCCAGGCAGCAGCATCTTCGGCCCACCCCCGAATCCGGCGAAATAGTGAAAGAGAATGCCGCCGACGGTGACGATCCAGTCCACTTCCAGCGCTGTGCGATTTACGATGACCGGGGTGCCGGCCGTGGTCGTCCCGATCTGGGCGAGCTGTTTTCCCTCCCGGCAGTCGTGCTGGTTGACCGGATAACGGTCGTAGATCTCCGCTCCGATCAGCTCGCGCACCAGCGGCTCTGGCTGCAGCACATGGCTGCCATTGGCAACAAGAATGCGCACCCGCAGGGAAAGGCGGGTTTCCAGCCCGGGCAGCAGCAGGCCCAATACCTCATCAAGGCGGCAGCGCCGGGTATGGTCGGGCACAACCAGCAGCAGGCTCTCCCCGGCAGCGGCGCCTCCCTCCTCCATCTGCCCTAACAGCATGGCGATGGCGTTCCGGAGGATCTCTGGACCGGCAGCCGCCGCTGCGCCCAACTCCTCCTCCGGAAGTGTGCGCCAGGCTACGCCGGGATCAGGCTGAAAAGAAAGGGTGGTGGTTCCGTAGGAGAGCTCCATATACGCCCTTTAGAGACGAGTTCAGATGAGTTTCAGTATCTCCTCGCTGTGTCCCTCCGGAGAGACCTTGTGGAACACGTGCTCGAGTTTGCCGTCTTTGCCAATTATAAAGGTTTTCCGGATGATTCCAAAGTACTTTTTTCCATACATTGACTTTTCACCCCAGGCGCCATAAGCTTCGGCCACCTTGTGATCGCTGTCGGAGAGAAGAGGAAAATTGAGACCGTATTTGTCGATGAATTTCTGGTGGGATTTGAGATCATCCGGGCTGACCCCGAGCACCACGGTATCCTTGACGTCGATGCGGGGGAGGGTATCCCGGAAAGAGCAGGCCTCCTTGGTGCAGCCGGAGGTGTCATCCTTGGGATAAAAATAGAGCACCACGCGTTTTTTGCCTGCGTAATCGCTCAAAGAGATGGTCTTGCCAGTGCTCGCCGGCAGGCTGAAAAGAGGAGCGGTGTCGCCAATGTGCAAATCTGCCATATATTCCTCCTGCTGTGGGTTGGTATGCCTGGTTCAGTACAATTACCAACAGCGGCGGAGGAGCGGCTATTCCACACCATGGCGCTGCCGCAGCAGCTGAATGCGGCGAGGCACCCGGGCGGGCGGCCGGGCTCGGACCTTGGGAAAACAGAGCTTCTTCACCCGCGCTGAAGATCCGTCAGGTTCTCGACCTGTTCGAGCGCCTGACGCATCTCCTCACAGTTGACCTTGCGGGCAATGGAACGGCAGACCGCATCGCTCAAATGGTGGCGGGCGGAGGAGGAGAAAGTGATGGTCATCTCAAAGAGAGGCTCCCGGCCCAGACTTTCGGAAAACGCCGTGGCGCGATAGACCAGGGCACCGTCGCCTTCCCGGTCCCAAAACGCTTTCATGTCGATCGAGTCGTCTTGCATATCATCACATCAGCCAGTGCAGCTGGGTCTGGCCGCTCCTTTGATCAATGATATACTCGGCAACATGCGGCTTTTGATGCTCTTCGTCCCGGATATTCGGATGGCGCTTTGGCGCCACCGCGTAGGTATGACTGCCGGTGCCAAGACGGATCTCGGTGGGGAGGAGCCGCAGCAGCTCCCCGCAATGGCCACACCCCTGGCGGCACGCATCCTCCTCGAGCAAGTCTTCACTCTCTTCATCCCCCACGGCGACCTCAGCTATCCTCTCCTCCTCATCCCGTCCATCCGGCCGGAGAGCTCGCCAGAAAGCGCTGCCGAGGTGGTGGGTCTCCGGTGTGGTATAAATCCGGTCGATGGCTACGTCGCTCTCCTTGAGCAAACGGCCGATTTCGCGCGCCTTATCAATCTGGTCGTCCCCCACCAGTAAAAAAAGGACGCGGGTTTCATAAGGATAGAGTACCCGTCGGCATGGCAAAGGATGCATAAGAACCTCCCCAGGCCTGTAACAGCCTGAAACTAAACCTGCCTGTCTTCTTTGAACGCGTGGAAATGGATCGCAGCGGAGTCGCGGAAATGGGCGGAAAACGCGGTGACTGGAGAATAGTTGGCGAAGAAGTCGTAATGCTCTCTAATAGGTTAACAAGCGCCGCTTCGGCGCTTATTCCCGTTCGCAAACAAGAAAGAAAAAGGGCCGCATCTTGCGATACAGCCCTTTAATTTGGCGCCGATTTCTAGTCTTCGGCGTGGACGATCCCCTTCTCGAGGCGCCGCTGTTCACGCGCCTTGCGGAAGCGGTTGGCCCGCGAGCCGATCCCCTCCATGTAGTAATAGATGATCGGCACGATGATCAGGGTCAAAACCGTAGAGACGATCATGCCCCCCATGACCGAACGCCCCATCGGCGCCCAGATTTCGCCGCTCTCGCCGAGGCCAAGCGCGAGC
Organism: bacterium; assembly: GCA_029560815.1. The sequence continues at coordinate 28,405 of JAKQKF010000245.1, read as the reverse complement.
GGGAACATGCCGAGGATGGTGGTCATGGCGGTCATCAGCACCGGGCGCAGTCGCACGCGTCCCGCCTCCTTGATCGCCGGCTCCAGCTCCATGCCCTCATGGCGAAGCTGGTTGATCTTGTCGACCAGCACGATGCCGTTGTTGACCACGATGCCGACCAGCATCACCACACCGACCAGGGCCATCACCGAGAGCTTGGTCCCGGTAAGAATCAGACCCAGGGCAACGCCGATCATGGCGAGCGGAATGGTGAAAAGAATGGTGAACGGATCGACCAGAGACTCGAACTGAGAAGCCATCACCATGTAAGTCAGAAGGATGGCCACCATCAGGGCGAGGCCCAGGTACATGAAGGACTCTTGCAGATCCTCCGCCGCACCGCCGATCTCCGTACGAAAATCCTGCGGCATGGCGACAGATTTGACCACCTCTTTGACGTCGGTGGTGACGCTGCGTAAATCGCGGTTGGCGACATCGAGATCCAGGGTGACGATGCGCTCCTGGTCTTCACGCAGAATCTCGCGCGGAGCCCTGGTGTAGTCGATAGTCGCGAGCGCCCGCAAAGGAACCTGCGCCCCGGTCGGGGCCATGATGAGGATATTCTCCAGATCCTCCTTGCTGGTGCGGGACTTTTTGTCCAGCTGCAGCCTGATATCGTACTCATCGCCGCCGTCACGGAACTGGGTGACGGTCGATCCGAGGATGCTGGTGCTGACCACCTGCCCGATCTGGGCGGTGCTCAGGCCGAGATCGGCGATGCGCTGGCGGTCGAGATTGACGCGCAGTTCCGGGGTCTGCTTGCGCAGACTGGAGGTGACGGAGACAATACCCTCCACCGCCTTGAGCTTGGGCTCCAGTTCATTGCTGATCGCCTCCGACTCGACCAGATCGTGGCCGAATATCTTGACGGTGATATCCGCGCTGCTGAACCCCATACCGCCGCCTTCCACGAATTTGGCGTCCACGTCCGGCAGCGAGGTCATCGCCTCGCGCACGTCATCCTGAATCTCGAACTTGGTGCGGCTGCGATCCTTGCGTTCCTTGAGCCGCAGATTGATCTCGCCCTCCGCGGAGTTCTGTGAGCTGAAAAGCGCCATCATCCCCTCACCCTGGCCGAAATTGGCATAGATGTTTTCGCTTTCAGGCACCTTTTCCGCCATGAGCTGGGTCAGATCGCGCATACTCTTTTCCATCGCCTCCAGGCTGGTGCCCGGGGAACGCTCCACCGTGATGCTCACAAAACCATCGTCGGTTTTGGGAAGAAAGTCGCCGCCCATCATGAAAAGCCAGGCGACGGAGACGACAAAAAGGAACAACACAACCGCCAGAACCGGAAATTTATGCGCCAGGGCCCTGGACAGCATGCGATCGTAAAAGTCGTGCAGATCATCGAGCCATCCTGTGATCCTGTTCTGCATGCGCATGAGCAGGCCGTTGGGATTGAGATTCTTCTTCAGACGCAGCCAGCGCGAAGAGAGCAGCGGGATCAGGGTGAGCGCCACGATCAGCGAAATGGTCAGGGAGAAGCAGATGGTGATGGCCATGTCGCGGAAGAGCATGCCCGCCATCCCCGGCACAAAGAGCACGGGCAGGAAGACGACCACCGTGGTCAGGGTCGAGGCGGTGACGGCCATGGCCACCTCCTGGGTCCCGTTGTTGGCGGCATCCACCAGCTTGTCCTTCTTTTCATCATGGCGCCGGAAGATGCTCTCCAGAACGACGATCGAGTTGTCAACCAGCATGCCGATAGCCAGCGCCAGACCTGCCATGGAAATGACGTTGAGCGTCAACCCTGCCTGGTCCATGACGGCAAAAGTGGCGACCATGGAGACCGGAATCGACACCGCCACAATAATGGCGCTGCGGATGTTGCGCAGGAAGAAGAGCAGTACCAGAAAAGTCATCAATATCGCCTGCCAGGCGGTGTTGGTCAGATTGGACATCGAGCGGGTGATGAACTCAGACAGGTCCATCATGGTATCCAGACGGACCCCCTGCGGCAGCTCGGCCTTGATCTGGGGCATGCGTTTTTCGATTTCACGGCAGACCGTGACCGTATTCGCATCCGACTGGCGCTGGATGATCACCATCACCGAAGACTCACCGTTGTTCCACACCCGCTGGCGCTGCTCGCTGAACCCGTCCTCGACGCGCGCCACATCGCGAACGCGGATGACCGAGCCGTTGTAGGTGGCCACACTGGTGTTGCCAATCTGGTCCACGCTGGCGAATTGCCCCACTGTATTGACCGAGAACTCGAGGTTTTCATTTTCAACCATGCCGGAGGGAATCTGGAGATTGGCCGCCTGCAGGGCTCCAGTGATCTGCTGCAGCGCGATGTTGTGGGCGCGCATGCGCATCGGATCGGCGTAGATCTTGATCTCCCGCTTGCGGCCGCCCATGGTGGAGACCGATGCCACTCCGGGAATGCGCTCCAGCCGCGGCTCAAGATCATGCTCGCCGATATCGCGCAGCTCCGCCTGACTGAGATCAGGCGATGAGAGGGTCAGATAAAGGACCGGTTGGGCCGAGACATCAAAGGCAAAAACCATCGGATCGCTGGCGTCCTCCGGCATATAATCACGGATGAACTCCAGGCTGTTGCGGACATCGATCTCCGCCTGGTTCATGTCGGTTCCCCAGTTGAATTCAAGCATAACCAGGGAGAGGCCCTGTTGCGAAGTGGAACGGACCGTCTTGATGTTTTCCACCGAGGCGGTGGCCTCTTCGATCGGCCGGCTGACCACCGTCTCCAGATCGTACGGACCGACGCCGGTATACTGGGTGATCACCGCCATGATCGGAAATTCAAGCTTGGGGTAGAGATCGACGTTGAGCCGGGCCAGGGAGAAGAGGCCAAAGCCCGCGGCGATCAGATAGATCATCGCCGTCGTCACACCCTTCTTGATGGAGAGCTGGGTTATCTTCATTGGCTCGCCTCCGCCTTGGTGATGACCCGCACCGGTGAACCGTCGCGCAGTGTCGCCTGCCGGCGATGACCAGCATCTCACCGATTTTGAGGCCGCCGGTGACCGCAAGCTGAAGGTGGTCGGCGTAGGAGACCTCCAGGTTGCGCTGGACCGCTTTCTCGCCCTCGACGATGAAAGCGAAATAGTTGGTAACGATGCGCTCTTCGCCGGCGACCGCATCAATGGTATTTTTTTCAATCGTGGCGTGACGCGGAACGGCGATGGCGTTCTCGACCGCGCCCGTGATCACCTTCACCCGCGCAAACATGCCCGGTTTCAGCCGCTTCTCCGGATTGTTCACCAGCACCTCGACCTCCGCCATGCGCGTCAGCGGATCAAGCACCGGGCTGATCTTGCTCACCTTGCCGGGAAAAGTTTCACCTTCAAAACTGCGCACCTGGACCTCGGCCTCCTGCCCAACCCTGAGCTTGCCGATGTCGTTCTCGGTCGCGTCGAAGGTGACCTTGACCCGATCCATCTGCACCACCGTAGCCACCGGCATGGCCGGATTGGCCATGTCCCCGGCCTCGTAATAGCGCTTGCCGATTATGCCGGCGATCGGGGCTGAGATGGTGGCGTCGGAAAGAGTGCTCCTGGCCGAGGCCAATCCCGCCTGGGCCTGCTCAAGACCCGCCTTGGCCGCCTCGTACTGCGTCATCACGATATCATACTGCTGTTTGCTCATCGCGTTCTCTTTGAAGAGACGCTGGGCGCGCTCGTATTCGACGGCGACATTGGACTCCTGGGCCTTGGCTGCGCTCAGGCCGGCCTCAGCCTGGCGTACGCCCTGCTGAATCGTGGTGGCGAAGATGCGGGCGATGGGAGCCCCTCTCTGGACATAACTGCCTTCATCGACGTAATATTTTTCGATCCGGTCCGGGATCTTGGAAAAAACCTTGACCTCAAGCTCAGCCTCGACATCTCCATTGAAGGACAAAGACTGAAGTACGCGACCGGTCTGCACCACGGTCACCTCCACAGGTACACGGGCGGTCTCCTCGCTTTTTGTCTCCTTGCTGCCGCATCCGGCCCCCATGAAAGAGATGCCCAGAATGATCAGTCCATATACCATCTTTCGTTGCATGGATTCTCTCCTTTTCGCGATCTGCTAAAGCACAGAATTAAGTTGGCCCACGGCCTTGCGCAGCTGGTACCGGGCCATCTGATATTCATAAAGCGAACTGACATAATTCAATCGGGCGCGATTGACCGCCAGCTGGGAATTAAGCACATCCAGCTGCGTGTTGGCCCCCTCCTCGTACATCAGATTGGCCAGGCGCAGCGCCTCCTGGGCCAGAACAGAGGACTCTTTGGCAGCCTGGTATTTCTGGCGCGCTTCCTGGAACTTGTTATAGCTCATCTCGGCATCAGCGGCGATACCGTCAAATACCTGCTTTTCAGCATCGACCATGATCTTGTGATCCAGCCGCGCCTTCTGGTACTGCTTGCTGTTTTTAAAACCGGTGAAAAGGGGCAGCTGCAGACTGAGCGCGGAGGTGAACCCCTTGCTGAAATCGCCCTGGACAAACCTGAGATCGTTCTTCATCGCCATGTAGGAATAGTCGGTTTGAAAAACCAGCTTGGGCATAAAGCTGCTCGCCGCTATGATTACCCCCTTGCCGCTGATCGCTTTCTGCTCCTTCATGACGAGAATCTCCGGCCGTGCGGCCAGGGCGCGATCCTGAAACTCCGCCAGAGTCATGTTGCTGAAATCGTCCTCGACGAAGGCCAGCGACCCCTCAACCTTGATCATGGTCGTGCGCGGCACACCCAGGACGGTCCGGAGCCCGGTGACCGCCAACTGCAGATTGTTTCTGGCCGAGATCACCTCAGGCTTGAGGTTGGCGACCTCCACCTCCGCGCGCATTTTGTCAAAACCCGATGCCGAGCCGACGGCATGCTTCTTGGCCACCACATCAAGGTTGGCCTGGGCCTGGGCGAGAGCCTCCTCCTGAACCGCCGACAGCTCCTGCGCCAGCAGACACGCATAAAAAGAGCTGGCGGTCTGATAGATCAGCCCCTGACGTTTGGCCGCGAGATTCTGCTCCGCCGCGCGCCTGCCCGCTGCCGCCATCTGAATGCCGGTCACCCCGGCGCCGCCGAGAAAAAGCGGCTGGGTGAGGCTGGCGCCATACACAAGCGAATTTTCCAGCCCGAAAGATAATTTGACATAATCGGGCATCCCCGACAATTCAGGGATCATGTCCACTAACGGGCCCAGCATGGGTTTTAAAAAGTTGGGAATGGTCTGTTCCTGGATATCCCAGGCGTGCTGCAGGTTGGCATAGCCATTGACCTGCGGCATGATATTCGAAGCGGCCTCCCAAATACCCGCTCGGGCCTTGGCCACCTCTTTTTCCGCCATCCTGATCTCCGGATTCTTCTCCAGGGCCAGGTCGACGCTCTCATCAATGGTGAGAATGAGCTGCTCCTGGGCGCGGAGCATCGCGACCACGACCAGTAGAATTATGCTGATCCATTGTGTTATCCTGAAGCGCATCGATACCTCCATAAAATCGCCCGCCGGCGGGCTCGCCCCTGGTTTTTGACCTGGTCGGCGGCCGGCGATGCTATCCTAGATATAACGTATTAACCTTTTTGAGGTTCGCATATTATATAAACCTTAATATACTGATTTTCGACATAATTTGTTACAAAAAAAACGTCTATCCGGGGCGTCCGGCCAACCGCGGCAAGAAGGGCCGCTTTTTTTGCAGCTTGCAATTCCCTCCCATTTTAACTACATTTAAGGCAAAGCAACCATTTAAGGCTGACCCATGGACCTCTTCGAAGAACCGGCTTCTGCGCAAAACACCCCGGGCGGGGACGCCCCTCTGGCCGACCGTCTGCGCCCTGCGACTTTGGCCGAATTCGTCGGCCAAACCCATCTTCTCGGTCCGGGCAAGATTATCCGCCGCGCCATCGAGAGCCGCCAGCTGGTATCGATGATCCTCTGGGGTCCGCCCGGCACCGGCAAAACAACCCTCGCCCGCATCATCGCCCGCGAGTGCGACGCCCATTTCAGCGCCATCAGCGCCGTCACCGCCGGCGTGGCCGATGTCCGCAAGATCATCACCCAGGCCAAACAGCAGCGCAAGATTGACGGCCGCGGCACTCTTCTTTTCATCGACGAGATCCACCGCTTCAACAAGGGCCAGCAGGATGCCCTCCTCCACAGCGTCGAGGAGGGAACCCTGCTGCTGATCGGCGCCACCACCGAAAACCCCGGCTTTGAAGTCATCCCCGCCCTGCTCTCGCGCTGCCGGGTATACAAGCTCGAATCCCTTTCGCCCACAGAGCTCGGCACGATCATCGATCGCGCCCTGGCGGCTGAAAACGGCCTGAAAGCGCAGAATCTGCAGCTCGAGCCGGATGCGCGCCAGCTCCTCATCACGCTGGCCGGGGGCGATGCCCGCAACGTCCTGACCGCCCTTGAACTGGCCGGCCGTCTCGCGCACCCCGATGCCGCCGGCGCCCGCGCCATCGACCGCGAACTGGTCCAGGAGGCGATGCAGCGCCGCACCCTGCTCTATGACAAACAGGGCGAATACCACTATGACATCATCTCCGCCTTCATCAAGAGCGTCCGCGGCTCCGATCCCGACGCCGCCCTCTACTGGCTGGCGCGCATGCTCGATGCCGGCGAAGATCCCCTCTTCATCGCCCGCCGGCTGATCATCCTCGCTTCCGAAGACATCGGCAACGCCGACCCCCACGGCCTTATGGTCGCCTCCGCCGCCTTTCAGGCCGTCCACGCCATCGGCATGCCCGAAGGCCGCATCCCGCTGGCCCAGACTACAACCTATCTCGCCTGCGCCCCCAAGAGCAATGCCTCCTATCTGGCCCTCGAAGCCGCCAGCGAACGGGTCCGCACAGGTGATCCGGTCGATGTGCCTCTCCATCTGCGCAACGCCCCGACCAAAATGATGAAGGATTTCGGCTACGCCAGCGGCTATAAATATCCACATGACTTTGGCGGTTTCGCTGACCAGCTCTATCTGCCCGAAGAGCTCAAAACAACGGTCTTTTACCATCCCACGGAGAACGGGATCGAAAAGAAAATCAGGGAGCGTCTTCTGCAGCTCTGGCCGGGACGTAAACGATGAAACGCTCCTTCCATCATGGCGGCCTTGTGCAGGGAGCGGGCCTGCTCATCCTCTTCGTGACACTGATGACCGCCCTCCCTGCCGGGGCGGGCGGCAGCGTCAGTCCGGCGGCCGCTGCCGACACCAATGCAGCCGCACGCGCGGACACCCTCACCGCATGGCCTGATGCCCGCATGGCAGCGCATGACTCCCTCACCGCGGCGCCCGACTCCCTCAGTGCAGCCGCCAAAACCAGCCCGGCCCAAGGCTCCGGCGTCGACACCACCGTCATCTATCAGGCCCGCCTGATCGATAACGATGTCGCCGCGCGCAAAAGCTATTTCGTCGGCGACGCCCAGGTCCGTTACAAGGATATGACCCTCAAGGCCGGCAAGATTACCGTGGACTGGGACGCGGAGACCCTGACCGCCGAAGGCGTGCCGGACAGCGCCTGGGTGGTCAATTCCTCCGGCACCGACTCCTCACGGCAGCTGATCATCAAGGAGCGCCCCGTCCTGGTGCAGAGCGGCTCCGAGATGACCGGCGACCAGATGATCTATAACTACAAGACCGAACGGGGCCGCGTAGTCCGCGGCCGCACCAGCTTCGAGGACGGCCGCTATGTCGGGGAGCAGATCAAGCTGGTCGGTGACAAGACCTTCAATGTCTCCAACTCGATCTATACCACCTGCGATCTGGACAGCAACCCTCACTTCCACTTCAAGGCGCGCCGCCTCAAGATGATCGTCAATGACCGCGTCATCGCCAAACCGATCGTCCTCTATCTCGGCCACATCCCGGTCGCTGCCCTGCCCTTCGCTTTCTTCCAGACCCGCACCGGCCGCCACTCCGGCATCATCATCCCGCGCTATGGCGAAAGCCTTCAGGAAGGCCGCCACCTCCGCGGCCTCGGCTACTACTGGGCGCCCAATGATTATTTCGACACCCGCGCCACCGTCGACTATTTCGAAAAATCGGGCTGGCTGATGGAACTGGGCACCAACTACGCCGTCCGTTATGTGCTCAATGGCAGTATCGAGGGCTCATTCACCCGCAAAAACTTCTCCTCCGGCTACACCGACCGGCGCTGGGACCTCACCATCCGGCACAGCCAGGAGTTCAGCCCAACCTCCCGCTTCAGTGCCAGCGGCTATTTCATCAGCGACAACAGTTATTATAAAGACCTCAGCACCAGCCTCTACACCCGTCTGACCCGGGAACTGCGCTCCAACGCCACCTGGAGCAAATACTGGCCGGAACAAAAAATCAGCCTCAGCGCCAACTTTTCCCAGGTCCATGACCTGCAGGATGACGTCACCCAGACCACCCTGCCGCAGATCTCCCTGCGCAAAAGCCAGACCCAGCTCTTCAAGCCCGGCAAAAGATCGGGCGCCGGCAGCCGCAGAACAGCCCGATGGTATCACAACCTCTATCTCTCCTACGGCTCCAATTTCCTCAACGCCAGGCGCGAGTCTCTTTCCTTGGCGGGCGGGGACACAACCAGAATGGTCGACACCGACCGGTCGCTGGCCAACTCGCTCGATCTCTCCCTGAGCAGCCCGAATAAATATTTCGGCTTCCTCGCCATCAACCAGTCCCTCAGCATCGATCAGGACCTCTACGACCGGGTTCACCTCTACGCTCTCGATCCAGCGACCGGAGAGATCGACGATAAAGAGGAGAACCGGCTGGCGGCGCGTCACACCTTCAGCTACAGCGCATCGGCCAATACAAAAATCTATGGCGTGATCGCACCGGGCATCGGCGACATTCAGGCGATCCGCCATGTGGTCACCCCCTCCCTCTCCTTCAGCTATCGCCCCGACTTTTCCGCCAAAGGGTGGGGTTATTATACCTATCTGCAGGACACCTCCGGCAGAACGATTAAAAAAGATCGCTTCGGGGGGACCACCGGCAGCGGTGGCAGCCAGATGGTGAGCGTGAGCGTACGCAACCTTTTTCAGATGAAGCGGGGCAGCGGCGAGAAAGTTAAAAAGGTCGATCTCTTCAATATGGATTTCAGCACCAGTTACAATTTCAAGGCCGAACAGTACCGTCTCTCCGACCTGCGCACCTCCTGGCAGGCCAACCCTGCACGGAATTTCAGCCTCAGCGCCAGCACAGGCCACTCTTTCTATGCCTGGGACAAGAGCAGATCCACCCGTGTGAATCGCTATCTCTTCGAGGGGGAGGGATGGAAAAAGGGTGATTTCCTGCGCATGACCACCTTCAATCTCAATTTCTCGCTGCGGTTCGAAGGCAAGGGCGAGAAAAAACAAAAGACAGCGAGCCGCGCGGACTCGAGCGCTGCCGGCACAGACAGCCTGCAGTGGACGGATGATTTGACCGTCGAGGAGGAGAATATGCTGCGCCGCGGCCGCCGCTTCCAGGACGATCGCGCCTTCAGCCAGCAGAGCATCCCCTGGCGGCTCAACACGACCTTTAATTTTTTCTTCGACCAGACCAATCCGGAGAGACCGAACCGGCGCTACTATCTCGACATCTCCGGCGCAGAGCTGAGCATTACCAGCAAGTGGCGGCTTGGCTACAGCGCGCACGTCGATCTCGAGAAAGGAAGCATCTCCTATCATCGCTGCACCATCCACCGCGACCTCCACTGCTGGGAAGCATCGGTCGACTGGGTGCCCTCCGGCAGCGGCAAGCGGGTCTATTTCCGCATCAATGTGAAATCGCCGAGCCTGAGCGACATCAAGCTGGAAAAATTCGGCGGCGCCGGCAGCGTACTCGGTTATTGATCCACACATAAAAAAAGCGCGCCCGTTCAGGGCGCGCTTTGTCTTCATCCTCCGACAGGACTTATCGTCCAGCGATCTCCATATCACCCTGCCCCTGATTGCCATAGTCCGAATCCCCCGGTGAAACTGTCCCCTTTTCAAGATACTGGATCCATTGGGCATTGACCTGAACAGGAAAATAGTTGCGCTCGGGGGCGTGATTCGGCATCGACTGCAGCTCGCCGATAACCATAACCGAACTGCCCTTGCGCAGGAATTTATTGCACTGCACCGCCTGCTGCGCCCAGACCACAATGCTGATATAGCAGGGCGGACGATCCGACCCCTCAGGCAATCCCGATTCAACCTCCGGCGAAGTGACGATGACAAAATTGGTGACCGGCACACCCCGTGTCGTCCAGCGCAGGGGAGGATCCTGGATCAGTTTACCGGCGATCGCCACGCGGTTGACATTGGGAAAGGAGTACTCTTTGCTGTCCGCGATGGGGGCGGCGTCCGTGCCATTCTGCATAAACAATACCTCGTGAAAGTCTACCTGTTTGCTGCAAATAATTCAAGCGCCCCGAAAGCTGAAGGGCTGATCATCCCCCGGTTGCGCGCCAGAAAGCTGCTGATGGATGCTGAATCGGCTGATATGGTCATCAGCCTGGTATATTCATACCGGTCTCGCGCTGAAAGGGCCGCATGCATGATCAGCCCGCTCTCAAGGCTGCACCTGGCATCGAAAAGCAGTTCAGGCTTGCGCGCCTCCCGCGTCAGCAGCAGGCCGAAAAGGGTCAACTCTGCTGCGCCGGGAGAGAGAGCAATCTCCTCCTCCAGCTCCTTCGCCATGCTCACGAAGGGATCGGGGCTCTCCCCCGGGGCAGGAAGATCGATGTGGCCACCGAAGAGATCATAGCAGCCGGGATACTCACCCACCCGGTCACTGCGCTGCATCAGCATAATCAGCCCTTCAGAACTCACCACAACGGCGCTGATGCCGAGGGCCCGCGACAGATACCGTTCGCCCCAACGGCGGATAATCTCACCCGTATGACCGTTGGAATAGAGGAGGTGTTTGTATTCGGTCGGGCGCAGCCGGATGCGGAGCGCGTCTGCTTCGATCTCCCACTCCTCCAGCCGGGCGATCCGGCCGTTGAAATGGGGATTGGGATCCAGCCGTTCCCACGCTTCGTCGATAGCCGCCTGCAGCTCCCCGGAGAGAGGCATGAGGCTCTCCTCCCAGAGGACGCTCACCTTCGATGGGGTGTATCGGCCGGTGAAGAGAGTGTGGTAGGGCGGCGCCTGCCTTCTGCTCAAAAAGTGACGCCCTCAAGCTGCAGCAGTGCTCTTTTAACATCGAGCCCGCCGCTGAAACCGCCGAGCCTGTGGTGGGCGGCTACCACCCGGTGACAGGGGATGAGGATCGGAACCGGATTGGCGGCGTTGGCCCCGCCCACTGCCCGCATGGCGCCGGGCTTGCCCAGGCGTGCGGCGATCTCCCCGTAGGTCGCAGTCCGGCCGCAGGGGATCTTTTGCAGCTCCCGCCAGACCGCACGCTGAAACTCCGTGCCGCCTGCAAGCTCGATCCTGACCTGCCATTCAACCGGCTCGCCGGTGAAGTAGCGGCGCAGCTGCTCTTGCAGCTCAGGGAGAAAAGCCCGCTCCCGGCGCGGAGAAGAGCCGGCAGGGAACGCAGCCAGCACATCCTCCACGCTGCGGCCGCGCAGAAAGTCGATGCGGCTCACTGCGCCGGCCGGACCGGCCACCAGGATATCGCTGGGTTCCCAGTGCAATGTAAAATAGTATAGCTCGTTCATGCGCAAAAAGTATCCATAATTACGCTTTTTGTCAAGCGAAAAGTTCACCCCCTCCCTGACAGCCCGGCAGCCGTCTGGATATTATCTGCGGCGCCGGGCTCCCCATAAACACAAAAGCCCCCGAACGGGGGCTTTTGTGGAAAAGCGGGTCTCAGTAGGAAACCTGGATCCCGATATTAAAGTTGCGCGGATAACCCATCCAAACCTCGGCGTCATCGGCCGCATGGGTCTTGTCGCCGAAGGCGCTGTAACTGCTGTTATCCACCGCATCCTGAATGTAGAGCTCATCCAGCAGGTTGAAGACGTGGGCGAAGATCGCAAAACTGGCTTCACCAGCTCTAACCGGCAGGGTGTAGGAGGCATGGGCATCGAGCAGGGTGTAATCCGGCGCCTTCCAGCTCTGGGCGCGATCCGCCGCATTCGTGCGCTGGAGCGGATTGAAGTAGGAGTAATGATCGCGATAGTGACGAGCCGTGACCTCCATGGTCAGCCCCGAGAACGGGAAGAGGCTGGCGCTGAGGGCCAGCATCGTCTGGGGCTGGTCACCGACCTTGAGGCCATCGAGATAGAGATTGTACGACTTTTCCTTCTCGACATCGCCGGAATAGTCCTTGTAGATACCGCTGACATCGCTGGTGTGTTTCCAGTTGCCAACGCCCACGGTCGCATCCAGACGAGCCAGCTTGAAGGGCTGATAAGCCAGTTCCAGTTCAACACCCTGATGGAGCTGGTCCAGGCCCGACAGGAAGACGATGGCCTCATCACCGGCGGCATCCACCGTCGCCACCGTGACGGCGCGATCCGTCCAGGCGGTGCGATAGACATTCAGCTTGGCAGCGATGGTGTTGCTCAAGAGATGCATATTAAGGCCGCCCTCGACCGAAAGGAACTTTTCCGTCTGGGGATCCTTGGCCAGAGAAGAGGAGCCATCCAGGATCACGCTGTCAAAGATCGGCACCTTGGCGACGTGGCCGACATTGGCATAGAGATCAACGTTGTCGGTCATGCGGAAGTTGGCGCCGCCTTTGAGCTGCATGCCGGCGATCCAGTCGCTCTCCAGATAGAGCTCGTTGCCCTCGGCATCCTTTTTGAAATGATTGGTATGGTCATATTTCACGCTCGACCATCCGGCCGTACCGTAAGCGCTGATTTTGCCCAGGGTCGCCTCGAGCTGGCCGTAGAAGCCCATCCAGTTGATCGTATTGGTAAAATCGTAATCGATCTTGTCACCCAGACGGCGCTTGGTCTGCTCAGCGGACCAGAAATCGCTGCGCGGGCTCTTTTTATCCGCCTTCAGGTCGATATAATACTCACCGCCCAACATGTCGCGGATTTCACGGAAATGATGGACCTCGGCGGTGCGCATATCCACGCCGATCGCGCTTTTCAGATTCTTGCTGAATTCATAGTTGAACTTGGAGATGACGCCAAAGGCATCCTGGTTGTTGGTGCTGTTGCGGAGGACACCCGAGGCGCCGGTGGTGCTGGCCTGATTCTTGGCAATAGTGGCGTTCCAGTCGCGGGGATTGGGGAACATGGTCTTGTCGCTGGTAACTGAACCATAGGTGCCCGAGCCGCCGCCGCGGCCGCCGGAGTAGTAGGCCACAGAATAGAGGCCGGCTTTTTCGCTGAGCCTGGAGAACCAGTTCAGGTTGACCACCGGTTTGTGGTAATAGTTTTCACGCTCATTGATCACATTGGCGATCTCCCGTTCATGCGTTCTGCCGTTGTAGAACTGTCTGCCTGAATAGGAGGGATTCACATAGTTCCAGTTCTGATTGTAGAGCAGACCGGAGCTCGACTCGGCGTATTTTTCAGCGGCCGCCGGATCGTAGCCGTCGAGGCCGAGGGCAAATTCCTTGTTGAAAACGCCGATATTCTGCTTGTTGGTATGCTGGCCATGGCGCTGGGGGGCGCCCAGGGCATAGAGCTCCAAACGGTTGTTGGCGTTGATATTATAGGCCATGCCAAGATAGTAGGCCCAGGCATTAGTGTAGGTTTTGTCAACGATACCCTTGCCCTGCTTGACGACGACCGTGCTGTTGACGGAGAACTTGTCATTGATCTGGCCGCTGGCGACACTGATGGTCGACTTTAAGAAATTGCCCGTGCCATATTCCTGGCGCGCTGTGATGCCGGCCTTCTGGACGGAAGGATCGGTGATGATATTCATGGTGCCGCCGATGGAGGGGGTGGCCAGGTTGACGGCGCTCAGGCCGCGCTGAACCTGGATCGATGAAGTGGCGTCGGAAACACCATCCCAGTTGGACCAGTAGACCCAACCGTTTTCCATGTCGTTGATCGGCACACCATTGATCATGATGGCCACATTGCGCTGATCGAAACCGCGGATGTTGACGCGGGCATCGCCGGCGCCGCCGCCTGAAGTCGTGGCATAGACGCTCGGGGTTGTGGTCAATACCATGGGAATTTCGCGCGAGCCGAGCCGCTGGGCCATTTCCTGCTTCTGAATATTGGTAAAGGCAACCGGCGTCTCACGCTCCTTGGCGCGATCGGCGAAGATGCTGATGCCTTTCGTCATGATCATGGTCGGCGCCATGCTGAAATTGACGGTTGCGGTCCTGCCGGCTGTGACCAGAAGAGCCCGCTCGGCGGCTTCATACCCCACGAACGAGACTTTGAGTTTCTGGTCGCCGGACGGAACACCCACGATCGTATAATTGCCGCGCATATCGGAAACCGCGCCCAGGCTGGTACCGACCACCTGGACATTGGCTCCGACCAGCTCCTGCTTGGTCGCAGAATCGATCACACGACCGGTGATCTTGCCGGTCTGAGCGAAAGACCCGCTCACGAGCACAAATATAAAACAGAGAGCGAGCAAAACCCGAATTGATTGCTTCATAAATCCACTCCTCCTTTGGACTGGCTGTAGCTGGAATTAGCAAAATTGTTGAGCCGCACTTCCTCCACTTGACATACAAACGATCGCAGAGATAGCCGCTGCACCTCCTTTCGAGCTTAAGACAGGATCAGGGCTCCTTTTCGTTATCCGGGATATCGGACTCCGAAACCGAGTACTGAAAGCGCCGGATGCGTTTTGCACCGCGCTCCACCACATAAACGACATTGTCACTGGCCAGCAGCCCCCGGCCATCGTTGAAACTGGCGAGCGCCAGCCCCTTCTGCCCGAGTGAGAGCAGCTGCCCGGCTCTGGCGCCGCTGTTGGCATATTTGCTTACCGCGCCGCCCTCGCCATCCATGACAAAGATGTTTTCCCTCTCGTCCAGGGCCACATCAAAAGGCTTCTGAAAGCGACCGAGATCCATGATGGCGTGCTGATAAAGAACATAGCGCGGGCTGAACGTCCCGGCCATCAGTTTTTGCACCCGGAAGTTGCCTCCGAGCTGGGTGAAGTAGATATTCTCATCATCGTCGGTGGTTACGGCCCATGGATCATCGACCGTGCCGGAACCCGAGCCATAGACCGCCACGTTGCTCCTGAATTCCGCTGTGTAATGGAAAAGCACGGTCCGGTCATTCCCCTTGAGCGCCATGTCCGGGACCAGGAGCAGCTGTACGATCCGGTCGAAGCTGGATTCGGTCAGATAAACCGTTTCCTCGCCGTATTTGCCCGCCGCAACCCCATTAAAGCTGGCGGCCGCTTCCGGATCCTCGTAGACCTGATAGATCCCCCGGGCTGCGGCCACTTTGGCGGGGTCGTGACGGAAAAAGTAATGGCGCAGCTGCGGCAGCGCTCCTCCGGCCGCCGCGCGCTCCCTCAATTCGGCGAAGGTGAGGGTGATCTCCTCACCGGTCCCGCGGTCGTAATAGAGCCCGGACTCGGCGACCGAATCGATGCGCACACGGTTCAAAAATTGATTCCAGATAAAGAGCCGGTTGGTGCCGTTGACCACGAGGAGATTGAGCTTGCTGTCAACAGCCAGACCGCGCGGACTCTCCAGGGCAAGGCCGTCGAGGCCGCTCCCGGTCAGGAGCGCTCCGGCCTTGCTGAAAGCATGGATCCGGCCCGCTCCCTCATCGGCGAGAAACAGGGTTCCGTCCATGCTCATGGTCAAGTCGGCTGGAGCTTCAAGGCCGACACCCAGGTAAGCGCTGTCCCAAACCGGGTTGAGCTCGACATAGCTGGTATCGTTGGCACCAAAGGAAGTGCTGGCGCTCCTGGGGCTCGGCAGGGGCATCTTGCTCTCTTCGCACCCCCAGACGAGGGCCAGGAGGGCGGCAAAGTAGTAATAACGTCTCTTCATTAAAACTCAAATCCGAATGTGAACTGCTGCGACATGGCTAAATGGGTATAATCGGCGTAAGCGTAATCAACTTTAAGATGGACCCCCTTGAGAATGAACTTGGCGCCGGCTCCAAAAGTCCACTGGTTTTCATCCATATTGGCGCGGTAGCCGCTGCGGAGGAAGAAAAGGTTCCGGTAGCGGTATTCGCAGCCGATGAGCAGGTTTTCCTGGTCATCCATGGGATGATTCATCTGCAGGCTGCCGGTGAGCAGGTGGTGGCTGCGCTGCAGCAGATCCATGGCGGCGCCAAGAGTGAACAGCGTCGGAGGAGAATAGGACTGCCAGGCGGTCTCGGTCTCCCCGCCCGATTTGCGGCGCATGTAGGTGCCCCCGGGGCCGATGTCATTGCCGAAGTTGCGCATCGCCGCGGCGATGCGCAGAGTCTTGTAGCCGGTCCAGTAGTAGGTGCCGAGATCGAGGAGGACACCCCCCGCATGCAGCTCGGCCAGCTGCTCGCGCACGTACTTGACGGTGATGCCGAAAGAGAAGCGGTCGGTCATCTTCAGGGAAGCGCTCATTCCGGCGACCAGATCGTTGTAGGAAAAATATTCGCCGTTGCCGTAAGGATGGTACTCCGTGGTCACCGGCATATCGGCGAAATGAAGATAGCCGACAAAGCCGCCCAGACCGATAGTACGGGTGAGCTGATGAACATAACCCAGGTATTCGAAATCGACATCGACCAGCCAGTCGAGATGGGAGACGACCAGCTCGTTGCGGCCGATCTGCACCAGTCCGGCCGGATTCCAGTAGGTGGCGCTGGCGTCATTGGCCATGGCGACATAGGCCCCGCCCATAGCCGCTGCGCGGGCCCCGATGCCGATTTTGAGAAAGGTCATCGAGGCCGTTCCGGCGCGCTGTTCGCCCAGTCTGGGCAGCAGCCCCTGCGCTGCGGCCGTGCCGGCCGTCAACACAAAGATGAATAGAATAATACCCTTTTTAGTCACTTGTTTCGCTCATTGTCGGATTGAACATACATTAGAGCCGTAAAACCGGAAAACTGACTCTTGTTAAGGCGCCGGGAAAGCCGCAAGGCGGCTTTAGCTCTTTATCTTTTACAGCTGTATCTGCGTGGCACTGGTCGAATTTCTTTAAAACCGCACTTCCAGACCCGTCATCACCCGCCGCGGCCAGTCATAGCGCGCGGGATTGTCCGGCGGGAGGTCATCGGGATCATCATACCAGGTGACCGGAATGACGTCCCCCGGCTGATAGGGCCGGCCGGTGACCGGATTGATGATGCGCGGCACCTTGGTATTAAAGATGTTCTCGCCCTCGATTAACAGGGCAACCCTGGTGTTGAGAATTTCGAACTCTTTGTACCATTTCAGATCCACACGCATCCACGGCTTGGAAAGCGCGCCGTACTCGTCCTTCTGATAGATATTGTTCGCCACGTCAATGATGCGCTGATAGCGCTTGCCCGATTCGTATTCCCAGCGCATGGTCAGACCCCATTTTTCCGGCAAACGGAGGCCGAAGAGGCGGATATTCGCCTTGGACGGCATATCGAAATAGAGGTCAGTGGAGAGCCGGTAGGGGCGGTCCCAGCTCAACCGGCTCTCGCCCAGAGGTTTTTCCGATACCTTGCCGGCGACGACGAGCAGATTGGTGTTCGGGGTCGAGCTCTTGCCCGTGGCCAGGGCGTAGGTAAAGTCAACATTGCCGCTGAGGAATTTGCTGTAGCGCCTTCTGAAGCGCATTTCGATGCCGCGCGAGCGGGCGTAATCCATATTGACATACATGAGGAAGCTGATGTTGCCGTAGCGCGGACTGAACTTGCGCACTGTGGTCGACGTGGGATAGTCGAACATATCCTTGTAATAGGCCTTGATCTCCAGGGTCTGGTTGGCGTTGAACCGGTGCTTGATGCCGATCTCGTAGGCTACCGTCGTCGTCGGCTTGAGGTTGGGATTTCCGAAGAGCTGATAGGTTGCCTCTGAGGTCGAACGCAGCTTGGCGTAAACATACTGTCCCTTGGGCTGCTGGGAGAAATGGCCGTAGTGGAGATAGAGCACATCGTTGTCGGTGACCGGGTGGCTGATACCGAGGCGGGGCGAAAGATGGCTTTTACCGCGCAGGCCGAAAAGCTCGAAGGTCTCATCCATGTATTTCGTGCGCGCGGCGTCGGTGATGGTCACGGTATTGGTGTCCCTGATCGCATCGTCGACGAATTTGCCTGGAAACCAGTAGTCATAGCGCAGGCCGATATTGACGATCATGCCGTCATAGGTGATCCGGTCCTGAACATAAAAAGCCCCGTCGTTGGGATAGACGCGGAAGTAGTCGTGATTGCGCCCCAGTCCGCTCTCTCCGTACCAGGGGGCGTTGATATCGACCACCTGCATGTCGGTATACCGTCCCTCGAAACCGCCCTTGATGGAGTGTTTGTCGTTCGGCTGGGTGGTGATATCGCCCTTGAAGGTCCAGTTGTCGCTGAAATAGTCGTACCATCCCTCCGCGTCGCCGGTGTCGTAAAAACCGTCGCCGTACTGGGTGCGGATGTTGCCCTCGGAATCTGGAAAGTAGATGACGGGTTCCAGATCGAGCTCTTCCTGATACTCGCTCCAGTGCTTGTTGCGGACGGCGGAATGGTTGCTGGTGAAAAAGCGCGAGAGGCTCATCCGGTAAAAGGAGCGGCTGCTGAGGGTATGGACCCATTGCAGTGTGGTCAGGTTGGCTTCTTTGGTCAGGGTGTTATAGTTGTCGAGCATCCTGGAATAACGGTAGGGGAAACCGCCGATATCGGTCGCCAGGGAGGTGAAATAGGCCTGATTGATATTGAGCGAGCGGTCATGAGAAACCGAGAGCTTTTTGCCGGCTGCCAGATCCCACGAGAGCTTGCCCATGAGATGCCAGTCGTTCTCCTGGCGCGGGGCCAGTTTTTCATAGGCGGCTCTGGCGGGGTAGAGCTTGCTCGCACGCGGCAGATAGGTATCGCTGACATTACCATAGGCGCTGAGGAAAAACCCAAGCTTGCCGGGGAACTTTAATCCGATCGCCGGAAAGAGCTTGCTGGTGATAGGCTCGGGGCCGCCGACGTTGAGCTGGACGATGTCGGAATTGAAAGAGGGGAAAAAACCCTTGCCCCAGTTGTCCGATTTGATGGAGAGGCCGCCCGAGTAGTGGTCCTCCCCCTCCTTGGTCTCGATATCGACGACGCCGGACATGGCCTGACCATACTCCGCGTCGAATCCGCCGGTGATGACCTTGAGCTCCTTGACCGCCGCGGCGTTGACATAGAGGGTATTGGAATAGCCCGAAAGCGGGTCCTTGACCGACTGGCCGTCGATAATATAGAGGCTTTCGTCGGCGCGGCCGCCGCGGATATGGATCTTGTTGTCCTGAACCACGACGCCGAGCTGCTCGCCGACCAGGTCCGTGACGCTCTCGACCACCTTCTGCCCGATCTCCTCGGAGGAGATATGCTGCTGGGAGGCGGTGATGTCGGCCTCGAAGAGGGGCTTCTGGCCGATGACTTCGACGGATTGGCCGAGGGCCAGCACGGTGGACTCGAGCGCGAAATCGGCCTGGGTGGTTTTCTCCGGCGCGACATGAATGCCCGTGCGCACCTGGACGGTATAACCGATGATGGAGGCCTTGAGATCGTAATCCCCGGGAGCGAGGCCGCGGATCTCATAAACGCCGTCCATGTTAGTCACTGCTCCCTTGTAGGTCCCGGGCACGGAGATATTGACACCCGGCAAGGTCTCGTTGGTGCGCTTGTCGATCACGCGCCCCCGGATGAGGGAGGATTGAGCCCCGGCGCCGGAAGCGCAGAGGATCAGAAAGAGAATGAGGAGAACGATCCTGCCGGTTGTTTTCATGGGCTTGTCAGTTGAACTCTTCAAAGAGGATATACCTGAAAAATTCTGTCATGTTGGCGTTGCCGTTGCAAAGATGGAGCGGCACGGAGCAGTAGATGCACTCTCCCGGGCCGATCATGTAACGGAGGGCGACGGGCGGTGATCCCTTGTAGGGCACCGTGACTGCGGCTGTGCTGTCGGGTTCCATGCGCAGGACCACATCGGCGCCGGCCCCGGGAACCAGGGCGGAAACGCGGTTGCCGATCAGCTTCTCGAGGCTGAGATCGAGCTGGGGATCCTTCGGAGTGCCGAAGCTGGCGAGGATATTGACTCCGGCCAACAGACGGCCGCCGGGATTGAGACGATAGACCGACTCCAGACTGGTGAAGGTCCAGGTGCTGTCCGGCGTCTCCTCATTGCCGTTGGTGATAAAGATTTTGCCGCCCCGGCCGGCAAAACGGGTGATGCCCTGACCGGCGGCGGTCAAATGGGGACGGCCGAGATGGGAGAACCAGATCACCTTGCTGAAATAGGCCAGATAGGCCTCGATATCGATCGAGGAGTGGGGCAAGGCGTTCTGCGAATTGATCAGCGGTGTGGTGTTCGAGCCGATCTCCCAGACCGAATAGCCCTCCGGGCCGACCAGCTGGTCAAGAATTTGGGAATAGAAACCCTGCACCTGGTAGAGACTCTGGTCCTGGGCGAAATCGTTGACCAGCAAAATTTCCCCCTGCACCGGCTTGACCTCCCAATGCAGCGGCATGTTGGAATCGGCTGGATTGGGGAAGGAGAGGGTCGAGCTGGTCGCTCCGGAGATATCCTGGGCCTTGACGAAAAAGCGATGCCTGCCGGGAGCCAGATCCCGCAGGGTGATCTGGTCGGCATCCCCCGCCAGGGGAATCCAGTTGCTGGTGTCGTCAAGGGCATAATAGATATGAGTGATGGTCTCCTTGCCGTCATCGTCGGCGGCATCCCAGATAAAAGTCCGCGTCGGGAAAGTATAGGCGACGACATTGGGATTGCCGGTAATCACCGGATTCGAGTTGAGCCGGAAAGAGATGGAAGGCGGCGTGTTGAAGACCGGAAAACGGAGCTGGGCCGGGGTCGGATCCTCCAGTCCCTGGTCATCCACCGCCCAGACCTTGAGGGTGAATTCATCATACTGGCTGCGGATCGGGACGTAAAATGTATCATACTCCACAGTGGTAAAGACCGGCTCACTCTGGTAATCCCACTGATAATAGTATCCGGCCACCGTGCCGTCCGGATCGTCACCCCACCAGTGAACGATCTGACGGCTGGGTGTGGTATCCAGCCCGGTCGTGTACAACCGGGTGTGGATGGTGCCGTCGAACAGCGTATCGCTGCGGGTGATCTGCTCCTGGGTCACATGAAGAAAGAGATGGGTTTGCGGCGGCAGATTGCCCAGCTTCCGGGAAGTGCGGTCATCCCCGAAAGGATCCTTGAGCCCGCACCCGGTCAAGAGCGCCAGCAAGAGAAACAGGAGGCCGTGTCTGTAATTCATTTTCATCCGGACAAAACAAATTGGAATCCAAAACCGTTCAGGTCCGCCGGCTTGAACGCCGGCGGACCTGATGAATTTGATCTTACTTAACCAGGGTCATCTTGCGCGCAGCGATATGGTCGCCGGCCTTGATGCGATAGACATAGACGCCCGTTGGCACCCTGTTGCCGGCATTGTCGCGGCCGTCCCAGTTGATGGTGTGGCGGCCTGCGTCATAACGGCTCTCGACCAGATGGCGGACAATCTGGCCGCGGGTATTGTAGATGATCAGCTTGACCTCTTCAGAGGCCGGCAGCTGGAAGTAGAGGCGCGTCTCCGGATTGAAGGGATTGGGATAGTTCTGCTCCAGACCGAATTCGAGGGGCTGCGCTGTCACCGCATTCCTGACGCCGGTCACTGTGCCGATGTCACCCAGGTTGCGGATTTCGATCTTGTGAGTGCCGAAGCTGAAGAGGAAAATCCCTTGGGCCACATTGATCTGGTCGCCGATCCTGACCGTATCGCCGTTGACAATCAGCAGTTGAGCGGTCCGGTTGATGTAGAAATTGGGATTGGGATCCTGATCACGGCCGATAAAAGCGTCGGCATCGAGCAGACAGGGGCCGCTGCCGTCATCGACGGTCACATCATACGAATTGACCGACGTGAGCGTGGCATTGTGGATCTTCACCAGCACTCCTTCGTACGACTCGGCCGAAGAGCTCTTGTCCTTCAGATCATTGGTCGCCACTGCGGCGATCTCGGGCAGGGCCTCATTTCTGGCGATGATCCTGACGCTGTCGGCGATGATCTGGGTGTTGCCCTCCCATTTATAGAGATAGGCTTCGTTGTGATCCTCAACCTTGCCATAGACGCGGACATGATCCCCGCGCTGCAGCCGGGGGACATTGCCCAGAATGAAGAGGCCGTTCCAGGCGCCGGCGGCATCCTGAATGGGGTAGGCGCCGTACTTGCTGAAGAATAACGTATCAGCGGTAACAATGCCATCCACTACTACATTGAAATCCTGGAAGGGGCTGTCGGCGGTGGGCCAGGGGGTGTACTGGATCTGGGCCAGAGTCGGATTGCCCTCCAGCACGACATAGGAATAGTTGGCGGCTACCTGATCGGGCGGATCAAAGCTCAGCTTGCCGGTGTTGTCGGTGGCTTCGACGTAATAGCTGACCAGGCTGTTGACCGGCTGCGGGGGGATCTCGGCGCTGTAGACGCCTCCGTTGAGGGCCATCGGCTGGCTGGAATAGGAGCCATCATTAACCTTGTAGTAGAGCTTGGCGCCGGCGGCGATGGCCGCGGGGTCCAGCGTGGTCGTCACCGTCACACCCTGCGCGGGCGTGGGGGCGGCCAGACTGCGACCGGTGTTCTTGATGCTCAGGCCGGCGGCTCCGATCTCCAGCCAGTCCCGGTAGAGGGGCTCCAGCTTGTAGGCGGAGGAATCGGCATAGGAGCCGTAGTGGTGATAGACCCAGCCGGTGATCGATTTGAACATCGACTTGAGGGCCGGATCCGGATAGCCGCGCATGCTGTCCGATTCGTCATCGACGAGAATGCCGCCGCTGCCATCATCAACCTCGAACAACTCGTACTGCGGGGTGATGCTGGTGACCACTGTATTGCCCACCTTCACGATCACCGTGCCCCACTGTTCGGCCGTGGTCGGCCAGCGCAGGTCGCCGGTTTTGAGCGAATCGACCTTGGGCAGGGGCTTGCCGGCGTCGAGGATATTGATCGGGCTGGTTATGAAAAATTCGGTCATGTTGGAGGGAGAGGTGCTGTACTCATAGAGATAACCGGTCATCTCGATCTCATCGCCCTCGTAGAGAGTGGGATATGCGGTGGAATCCCGGTTGTAGGAGAGGATAGCCGACCAGGGGCCGCCCTCCGGCTCGCCAAAAGTGAATTTAATGCCCTCGCGAGCGTAGCAGAGGCCGGTCGGCATCGTGACGATGCCCTTGACGGTCACAGTGTCGTCGAGCATATAACTGAAATCCCGGTTGTTCTGGGTCGGGGTTTTAAGCAGATCGCTGTATCGCACCTGCTGGATGCGCTGCAGACGGGTATAGGGTCCCTCTTCCACCACATCGTTGGCCAGGCGCGGCTCGATCTTGGTATCGCCGTTGGCGAAATCGAGGATGCCGGTGACCGACTGGACCGCTGTATAGTTGGCGGGAAGGAAATAGTACTTGGTTTCGTCGTCGACCCGGCAGGGGCCGGAGCCGTCATCGATCTGCCACTCGCCGTAGCCGAGGTTGGCATTGGTGATGGTGGAGGCGCCGACCTGGACGAGGCAACCCTCGTAGGCTTCGGCGTTGGCGGCGCCGGTGGCTATTTCACCGGTTGTCACCATCATAGGGGTGATCCAGGTCGTGCCGGTAGAGTCGACGGTGAACTCGGTCACCGTGGTGATCTCGGTGACACCCTTGTACTCTTCCACCTTGCCGGTCAGGGTGACGCGGTCGCCCTGGGCGGCAAAGTGGGTCTTGTCGTACACCTTGACCCCGGACCAGGGAGCATTGGCGTCCTGAACATAATAGTAGTTGTTCTTGAAGGCATAGATCTCGCCGGTGACCACGCCGCTGATGGTGACGATCTGTCCCTTGAGGGGAGAATCGCCGGTGGCATCCGTCGTGTACTGAATGTCCCGAATCGGGGTGATCGCCGCCCAGGAGGTTCCCAGGGCTGTGCACAGCAGCATAACCAGTAACATTCTCTTCAAAAGAGACTCCTTTCTATTCTAATGATGCACCCCCCGCCGGATTGTGTCTATTTGATCACAACAAATTTGCCGGTCTGAATTTCGCCGCTCTGCAGATCCTTGACGCTGAAGAAATAGAGTCCGGTGGCGATAGCCTGGTCGAAGGCGGAGATCAGGTCCCAGGCGTGCAGGCCGCCCGGCAGCACCGTATTGCTGCCGCCGATCCGTTGCTGCATGAGCTCGACGTCCTCGCCCTTGTAGGTGGCGCCGTGATGGATGAATTCATCGACGACATCGCCTGCCAGGGTGTAGATGCGCACCTCGGCCTCGGCCGGGAGGTTGAAAAACCAGAGCATTTGCTGGCGGTCGCTGTCGCCATCCCATATCGCCTGGCCGCGGTAGGGATTGGGAAAAACCCCCACCGGCAGGCTGCTGCCCGCCTTGCGCGCCGGCGAACCGACGATGGCATAGGTCTTGTTCTCCAGGACGGAGCTCTCCAGACTGGGCAGCCGGTTCTTGGGGTTGCCGCGGTCGAAAGCCGTGACGGCGAACCAGTATTCGCCGGGCCAACCCGAGAGCAGATCGCGATTGGTGAAGCGATAGTGGTAGCGGTGGCCGTCGATGACGGTATCGGTGCGCACGGCCGTAAAGCCGGTATCATAATTGAGGCCATTGATCCGGTCGAATTCGGCCAGGAGTGTGCTCTCCTCCATGGATCCGGCTGTCTTGGGCGAGCTGTAGACACGATAGCCTTCGAAATCGATCTCCCGGGTTATCGGGTCCTCATAGAGCTCGGGCACATTATCCCAGAAAAGGGTTACCTCGCCCTCTCCCGGCATCAACAGCAGATTGGGCGAGGGGGGCGGGCTGGGCAGGATAAAGCGGTCAATGACCCCGTTGCCGGCGACGATGCCTTTGAGTGCGTTGGTGTAGACATCCTCTTCGATATCGAGCACCCCGTCGCCATCGCCGAAAATGGGCTCGCCGGCGTCCCAGCGCCGGTTGCCATTGAGGTCCAGTTCGGTGCGATAGAGATCCTCTTCGCCATCGAGGATCCCGTTGCGGTTGACATCCTCATCGGGATCGAGTTTGCCATCGCCGTCCACATCCTCGCCATTATAGGCTATCTTGGCCCACTCCGAATTGAGGCGCAGATTGGCGCGGCGGGCGGGCGAGTCGGCGGCATCCCGGGTTGCCCAGAGACCGCAGACAATCGCGAAGGTGATCTGGGCGGAGGCACCCGGCTCCAGATCGCCGAGCGAGCCGGCGCCCAGCACCAGCATCCAGCTGCCGCGGTTGGCGAGATCCGTGGGTATGCCGCCGTTGGTGACATCGTTGTAATACTTGCCCGTGTGCCGCCCGCGCAGCACCTCATAACGCCCTTCGTCCGTCAGGGGCATGACGTACTCGGGAAAATCGAGGGTAGAGCTCGAGGACCAGCGCCACTGATCATAGTTGACCTGCACCGAATCCTGACGCCGCGAGGAGCCCAGATAACGGAGGCCGAAATAGCTCTCCGCAAAGCCGTCATCGCCGTCGGCGTCGAACTGGTAGGCCATGTCATAATCCTGGTCGAAGCCGTTGAAATTATCATACCACGACCAGCCGCCGCCCGAGACATAGATGCTGGTATAGTTCATGTTGCCGACCGCAGCGTCGGCCCAGATGCCAGCATAGAGTTCGGATATCCTGTACCGGGAGACGTTGGTGAGGGTATAGTTGAGGATGACAAAAGCGTCGGTATAGGGATAGTTCCAGGCGTAGCTCTCGAGCGTAACGCTCAAACCGAGCGGCGTATGATTGGGAATCTCGAAATCGGTGCCCGGCACGCGGGTGTTCAGGTCGCTGAATGTGGAGACGAAATCCTGATGGGAGATGGCTTCAGGTGAAAAATAGGGAGAGGTGACGATGGTCGAACGGACACGGATGGTGTCGCCGGCGGAGGCCGTGTTGGTGAATTCAAAGCCCTCCTCGCCGGCCTCAAAGACCCCGTCGACGATGGCAGTGGAGACATGCACCATGCCGTCAGGGCCGCCGCGGCCGCCGACCCATAACCCTCCAAAAGACATATGTTCGATCTGATCCCGGGCATTATCAGCATGCAGTTTGTACATACAGGAGGGCTGGTTGACGTTATTATAGCCCTCGCCGATTACGCCATAATTGGTCACGGTCAACCCGAGATTGCCGGCGCTGTGATAGTGCCAATAGTCATCGATCGCGCTCTTTTGCAGGCGCGCCGTGCTGCGCGGCCGGTTGTCGCGAGTGGGCTGAGCACCGGCCGGTACGCATAAAATAATTGAAAGAAGAAGAATGGAGAGGGTTCGTAAAAAGTTTTGCAAGGGAGAGTCCTCTTCTACTGCCCAAAAAGTGATATGTAAAATACCACTTTTTTAAATGAATGTCAACCCAATCAATGGATAAAAAAACCGATTTTCTGTTTGCGGAATCCGGGTCAGGCTCACTGGTTGATGGTGATGTAGCGCTCCCGCTTGTTCTGCTTAAGTTTATCGAGATGGACCAGGATCAGGCCATCGACACAGCCGCCGAAATCCTTGTCGACACCGAAATCGATGAAGGAGATTCCGCCCTCCTCGCACAGCTCGGAATACTGCTTGTAGAGCACGGGGATGGAAAAGCCGAACACCTTGAGCGCATCCTTGAGCTTGCGCAGCTCCTCGCGAAAATCCCTGCGCGGGAAGAGTGCGGCCAGTTCCTCCTGGTGAAGCTGCGAGATCCGGAAGGGACTGACATGGGGTGCAAGCGCCGGATCGCCGGGAAACCAGGTCTGATAGAAATAGACCAGCAGCTCCTTGGCCTGCTCGGTGTAGTTATTGCTGATGCTCACCGGACCCAGCAGATAATTGACCTCCGGATGGTTGACGACATAGGCACCGATACCCTGCCAGAGATAATCCAGAGCATTGCTCTTCCAGTACTTGATCTGCACAAAACTGCGGCCGAGTTCGAGGGCCTCTTCGAGAATCGGCACTGCGGCCGGGCTGTATTTGAAAAGGGTGTTGGTATAAAGCCCGTCGAGCCCGTGCCCGCTGATGACCTGGCGGCAGTTGCCCACCCGGTAGGAGCCGATAATCTCGAGAGCGTCATCATCCCAGAGCACGATGTGCTGGTAATAACGGTCGAACCGGTCCAGGTCCAGTTTCAATCCCGTCCCCTCGCCGACCTTGCGGAAGGTTTGCTCCCGCAGGCGGGCGATCTCCCGCATCACCCGATGAGCCCCTTCAAATTCGACCAGAAAAATCTTTTTACCATCGCTGGTTCTGCCGAGCAGGGTGGAGGAGGCCAGCTCGCTTTTTATCTGTTTGCGGTCGACCGGATGGATGATCGTCTTTTCTGTTTTGAATATGGTGGAGCGTTTTTTGCGCGCCAGCAGATAGGTCTGCTTGCGCAGGAGCCGGGTCATGACTCTGCTCTTGATCAGGCTGGACTTGAAGACTGCGCCGGGGATGGGATCCCCGACGATAAAACGCAGCGACTTGCCCTGCTTGTTAAAGATCTCGCGGGGAAGCAGAAGCGTGGAAAATTTCTTGTTGAGCAGCGAGACCAGATAAAAGAGGAGCGAATTTCTGCCCTTGACGTAGACCGGCAGAACCGGCACGTCGTACTTTTTGGCAAAGTAGACGGGACCATTGAGCCATTTGGGGTCGCGAATGCCCTTCCAGGTCAACCGGGAGACCTCCGCGGCAGGAAAAAAAAGGACCGCCTCTTCCGCCAGCAAGGACTCCCCGATCCGTGCCACATGCTCCTTTTGGGTTTGCGCCGAGAAGACATTATAGGGGAGGAAGAGGGAGGCGAGATTTTCAAAGACCATCAGCACATCGTTGGTAATGATCTTCGTATCCGCCCGCACATCACTGATGGCGCGCAACAGGGCCAGACCGTCAAGCGCACCCAGGGGATGGTTGGCGACCACAATGAGCTTGCCTTCCGACGGGATTTTGTTACGGTCGATGCTCGAGAGAAAATAGGAAAAATTGAACTCCTCGAAAACCTCGTCAATGAAAGCCAGCCCGCTGGCTTCGCCATGCTTGCGGATACAGGAATTGATCTCCTCCTCCCGCAGCAGCCTGCCGAGGCAATGGATGACGAGGCGTTCGACAAAAAGCGGATATTTTCCCAAAAAACCGGGGACTCTGGAGGCTATGATCTCGCGAATCTCCAGCTCCTTCATCGCTTCATCCTGTTTTTAACTCGGCTGAAAAGAACTCCCCATGATTGATCAGTTTTTTCGCAGATGCAGAACGGAGAAATATAAAACAGAGCGGCCTGTGTCAGCAGCTTGATGGATCAGAAAATCTTTATAATCTAACAATATTTTCCGTTGGAGTCAAAAGATATATTGCCGCCCCTCGCGGCCTGTCGTATGCTCCGGGCTTGAGCGTCTGATCACACAGCCCGGCCCGCTCCCCATTTGCCAACTGCTCCTCTGCGCCCATTCCGTGGCGCAGGGGGCGCTGTGCATGCCCAGGAACCCCCCTCTT
>JAKQKF010000225.1 GCA_029560815.1 bacterium | reverse complement strand
CGTAGGCGTCGAGCCGCTCCTGGCAAAGGGGACAGCCGCGGAGATGGTCGAGTTTGGCCCTGTCCGCCAGCTGGTGGTCGAGATAGAGCTGCAGCTCTGCATCGCGCAAATGGTCGGTCATGATGTGGCCTCCACAGGATAGTGCGCGGCGAGCCGATCGCGCAGAAAGCGCCGCGCACGAAAAAGATAGTTTTTGACCGTGCCCTCGGGTAGGCCGGTGATCTCGCCGATCTCGGCGTAGCTCATCTCTTCGAGATGGAAAAGGGTCAGGATGGTGCGATAAGGCAGGGGGAGGGCCTCGATTTCGCGCTCCAGGGTGATGCGCAGATCGCTCGCCTCCGCGCGCTCGAGCGGTGAAGGCTCGGCTGCGGGCACCCATTCCACCCGGCGCACTTCCTCGTCCTCCTCGTCCGCACCCGGCGCCGCCAGATCCTGATAAAGGGGCACGCGCTTCTTCTGCAGATAGTTGATGCAGGTGTTGTGGGCGACGGCGGCCACCCAGGTGGAAAACCGGGATTTGTACTGGAATTCGCCCAGGCTTCGATAGATGCGCAGAAAGATCTCCTGGCAGAGATCCTCGCGGTCCGCTGCCCTGGGTATCATCCTCGCCACCAGATGAACAACCAGTTTCTGGTAGCGCTCGAGCAGAGAAGCGAAATCGGACTGCTCTCCGGCGAGGATCGATTCGATCACTATTTTGTCATCCCGGTCTTCCATTCTAATCCGATTAGACAGATAAAGAGGGAAAAGGTTGCACTCTTCTACAAGAAGCACATTTTTTGGCAAATATTCAAGAAAATTTCCTGCCGGCTGCAACATTTCCGCGCCATGACTGTCGGATGTAGTAGAAAGAGTCCCCCCAACCAGAAAGGAGAAAACCATGGAAGCGCTCATTCCTATCGTATTGTTCGGACTGGTCGCCTGGATCATCAAATTCAGCTCGGACAACAAGCTGAAACGCTACATGCTCGACAAGGGCGTCACCGCAGAGACCATGCAGATGATGTTCAGCCAGCCGGTGCGCGACAACACCCCCGCCTCGCTCA
>JAKQKF010000559.1 GCA_029560815.1 bacterium | reverse complement strand
CCTTTTCACCACGACCACGCGCGACGACCGCGTCCATCCCGGCCATGCCCGCAAGATGGCGGCGAAAATGGAGGCGCTGGGTTATCCCTTTTATTATTTCGAGAACACCGAAGGCGGCCACGGCGCAGGCGTGACCAACGAGCAGAGGGCCAAGATGATCGCCCTCGAACATATCTATCTGCTCAAAATGCTCAAATAGGCCCTCCGGTTGAAGACCACCGGGAGGCCGGCGCACCTTTAGCAGCAGCAGGCACCTCGGTAACAGGCTTCCACGCAGGACAATGGAACCGGCATGTTTTACACACCTTGACGATGCTGAACAGGATTATGGAAGGAGGCTGTTGTGAAAAAAGCACTGCTCTTTTTAATCTGCATCTTTCCCGTCACAGTCTGGGGCATCACCAACATGAAGGCCAATGGCGAGACCGAGCTGACCATCACCTCGGTCCCCGCCCTGCTCGAGATCACCGCGGATCTCTCGCGCATCGGGGCCGTGCTGAGGGGCGGAGTCTACGCCGACATCAATACTAACAACATCTTTGATCCGGTCGATTACAGCTGGAACTGGCGGTTTGGCTATACGATCGACGGCGTCGGCTGGATCAAGGATCCTGCCAATCCCCTGGCTTCGATCCTCGGTGATGAGGGGGCGCCGGATGGCAAGCTGAGGGTGATTTTTCCCCTGCTGCGTCAACAGGTCAAGCTCTGGCCCAGAGGCACCATCTTCATCTTTATGCAGGACGAGGACGGCTCCTCCGGGGTGATCAGGCTCCATCTTGACATCAAGACCAGTGCGCCCGCTATCATCGGCAAGGTGACCTCGGCGGCCACCGGGGCGCCGATCGCAGACCTGGCCCTGATGGCCATGCGGGATAGCGGAAATCAAACCTTTGATTTCGTCAACGGCCGAACCGATGCCGAGGGTAACTATGCCCTTCTAGCCGACGTCGGCAACTGGACGGTCTATGCCGACGGGGCCGGAGAGGGCACAGGAGCCTATATGCCCGCGCATTCAGGCCCGCTCAGCCTTGGCAGCAGCGAAATCCTGGTCAGGAATATTGCGCTCACGCCCTTCAGCGCCCTGCTCAAGGGGAGGGTTGTACACGAGGATGGCACGCCGGTGCCGCAGGTTCTTCTCTACGCGACCGGAGCCGGCTACCTGGTCGCCAGAACTGATGAAGAGGGCCGCTACATCATGGGCACCGAACCCGGGTTTACCCAGATCGGCCTGGCCCACAATATGCTGGCCAACTATATGCATCTGTCGCAGTATTACGAAGAGAAACCCTTCGTCAACGTCATCGCCACTGCCGGCGAGAATACCGGCCTCGATTTTGTCCTGAAGAAATACACCTCCTTCATCCGCGGGCGCTGCACAGTCGAGGGACGGGGGGTGATGGGCGCCGAGGTGACTGCCGTATTTACCGATCCGGCGACCGGTAACGGCCGCACCTCTTCCTGCCTGAGCGATGCAGACGGCCATTATCTCATCGGGGTAATGCCGGGGACGGTTGCCAGTCTCAATATTACCGCCAATGGGCTGGATGCGGTGGAGCCGGCCGGTATGCGGCTCAATCTTGCGGCGGCGGCCAACGATACCCTGAAGGGAATGGACTGGGAGTTCCGGATCAGGCAGGGACGCAACAGTATCAGCGGCACTGTGGTTGGGCCCGCCGGAACCCCCGCGGAGGGAGTCTGCGTCGTCGCTGTTGAGGCGAATACCCTGTACTACGACAGTTACTTTTTTCAATTTACCAATGCCCGGGGTGAATTCAATTTTGCGGGATTGAAAAACGGTGAGTGGCGGGTGGGTGTCTATAAAAAGGGGGCTTCGGTCTCTCCGGCCATGATTTACCATTCCCTGCTCGGGGGCCAGAATATCGAGGGGGCGCGCTTCACCCTGTCGGGATTTACCGGAATCTCCGGCAAGTCCGGCGCGCCGCAGGGATTCACTCTTGAACAGAACTATCCCAACCCCTTCAACGGCGCGACCTCGATACATTTTACCCTCGCCCATCCGGGCGATGTCAGCCTTTTCATTCGTGACCTTCTGGGCCGGGAGGTGCGGCGAATCGACCGCCCCGGCCTGAGCGCCGGCGCCCGGCAGATCCACTGGGACGGCCGCGACGACAGGGGAGGGGAGCTGCCCAGCGGCATCTATTTCTACACCCTGGAGGCCGACGGAGAGACGGCTCAGGCGAGGATGCTCATGGTCCGGTGACCGGGGCTGGCCCTCCGGACTGCTCGGCTGCAGCCCTGCCCAGAGGCCTTGTTGTTCTTGGTTTGCTGACCGATGTTTTACCGCAAGGAGGTAAAATGGCGCTATACAAACTGGAGGTGAACGGCGAACGGGTGACAGTAGATGTCGATCCCGAAACCCCGCTGCTGTGGGTGCTGCGCGAGACCCTCGGTTTGACCGGCACC
>JAKQKF010000174.1 GCA_029560815.1 bacterium | reverse complement strand
CTGGTCACGGCGCGCAGGGCGACTACATTCTCGTAGGTGCGCTCATCGCCCATGACGCCCACGGTCTGAACCGGCAGCAGCACGGCGAAAGCCTGCCAGATTTTCTCGTATTCTCCGCTCCTGCGCAGTTCCTCCATAAAGATGCGGTCCGCCGGCTTGAGGATGGCCAGCCGCTCCCGGGTGATCTCGCCGAGGATGCGCACCGCCAGACCGGGCCCTGGAAAAGGATGGCGGCCGAGAATGTAGGAGGGGACCTCCAGTTCGCGGCCCGCTCTGCGCACCTCATCCTTGAACAGCTCGCGCAGCGGTTCGATCAGCTTGAGGCTCATCTTCTCGGGCAGCCCGCCGACATTGTGATGGCTCTTGATGGTGGCGGAGGGTCCCCTGGTCGAGACGCTCTCGATGACATCGGGATAGAGGGTGCCCTGCACCAGATAGTTCACGCCGCCGATGCGCGCTGCCTCTTCCTCAAAAACTGCGATGAACTCCCTGCCGATGATCTTGCGCTTCTCCTCGGGATCGCTCACCCCCGCCAGCCGGTCGAGGAAACGGCCGCTGGCATCGACGAACCTGAATTCAAAATCGGCGTTGCGGTAAAAGCTGCAGACCTCCTCGGCTTCGTTTTCACGCAAAAGGCCGGTGTCGACAAAGATGCAGGTGAGCTGGCGGCCGACCGCGCGGCCCACCAGCGCGGCGGCGACAGTTGAATCGACGCCGCCCGATAGGGCGCAGAGCACCCGCTCGGTGCCGATCCGCCCCCGCACCTCCGCCACTGTCCTTTCGACGAAAGAGCTGGCGTTCCAGTCGCCCCGGCAGCCGCAGACCTTGAAGACGAAATTGGCGAGCAGTTCGCTGCCGCGGGGCGTATGCACCACTTCGGGATGGAACTGGATGCCGTAGAGGGGACGGTGGCGATGGCGGATGGCGGCGATCGGGGCGTTGGCCGTGTGGGCGATGACCCTGAAATCGGGCGGTATGCGGGTGAGGTGGTCGCCGTGACTCATCCAGACGGTGAGAAAATCTCCCAGCCCGTCAAAGAGCGCCGCGGCCTCATCAACCTGCAGCTCGGCGCGGCCGTACTCCCGCTGCGGCGCCCGGTCGACCTCGCCGCCGCAGAGGTGGCCGATCACCTGCAGACCGTAGCAGATGCCGAGAATGGGGATCTCCTGCGTGAGGAGGGCGGGATCGGGCAGGGGGGCCTCCGCGCCATAGACCGAAGAGGGTCCACCCGAGAGGATAATCCCCTTCGGCTGGATCTGCGTCAGCTCGGCCGGTGTGATTGAGTAAGGACGGATCTCGGAAAAGACCCCCAGCTCCCGCACGCGCCGCGCAATGAGCTGGGTGTACTGCGAACCGAAATCGAGGATCAGGATCCGTTCCAGATGTTCCATCATGCCATGTACTCCTGATCGTTCAGCGCTCTATCTTCCACTTCCTGAGTATCTCCAGGCCGGGGTAATAGGTCATGTCGCAATGGACGGGGGTCACCGAGATCTCGTCATCCAGGATGGCCCGGTCGTCGATCTCATCGTCGGGCTCGATCTCCATTTTGTCGCCCGTCAGCCAGTAATAGTTACGGCTGTGAGGATCCTTGCGGATCTCGTACTCTTCCCTGTAGTTGGTCATGCCCTGGCGGGTGATGCGGATGCCGCGGATTTTTCCGGACGGCAACGCCGGCACGTTAACGTTGAGAAAGACCCCGGGCGGGAGAGGATGGGCGAGCAGCTGGCGTGTGATGACCGGTGCAAAGGCCGCTGCGGCGGAGAAATCGGCGCTGGTATAGGAGGCCAGGCTCAGCGCGATCGACGGAATCCCGGAGATGGCGCCCTCGGTCGCTGCCGACACCGTTCCCGAGTAGATGGTGTTGATGCCGGTGTTGGAGCCCTGGTTGATGCCCGAGAGGATGATGTCGGGCATGCGGTCCTGCCGGCCGAGGTCCCAGATCGCCACCTTGACGCAGTCGGCGGGGGTGCCGCGCACGGCGATGCCGAAAAAGTCGCCGTTTTTGCGGCACTCGCTGAAGCGCAGGGGGTCGCTGAGGGTGATGGCATGGCCGACCGCACTCATCTCCGAAGCGGGGGCATAGACAATGATTTCGCCGTGTTTGGCCATCTCCGCCGCCAGGGCGGCGAGCCCCGGGGCATTGATACCGTCGTCGTTGGTCAGAAGGATTCTCACACTTCGCTCGCTGGTTTCGGGTGATTGCTCTTTTTGGCGGCCGGTTTACGTTTCGGGGCCGCTTTCGTACTTTTGACTGTGGAGGGCCCGGCTCCGGCGGCACTCTTGGCGGCCGGTTTCCGTTTCGGGGCGGCTTGCGCTTTCTTGCCGGCGGCCGGACTTGTTTCGGCGGATGCCAATGGGGCCGCTTCCCCCTCTGCCTGCGCCGGCAGCGCCGGCTCGAGCCCGGAATCGGTATCCAGACCGGATTCCGCCTTGATTTTCGGCTTTGACGCCGCCCGCCGGGGCTTTTTCCTGACCGGCCCGACGAACCAGCCCAGGATGCGCTCCAGATGCTGCTTGAGCTCGCGGCGATCGACGATCATATCGACAAAGCCGTGATCCTGCACAAACTCGGCGCGCTGGAATCCCTCCGGCAGGTCCTGGCCGATGGTCTGCTTGATGACACGCGGACCGGCAAAACCGATAAAGGCGCCGGGCTCGGCGACGATGACGTCGCCCAACATGGAAAAACTGGCCGTGGTCCCGCCCGCGGTCGGGTCGGTGAGGATGGAGAGGAAGGGGATGCCCGCTTCCGCGAGCAGCGCGAGCTTGGCTGAGGTTTTGGCCATCTGCATCAGCGAGAGGGCCCCTTCCTGCATGCGCGCGCCGCCGGAGGCGGAGAGGATCAGCAGAGGCCGGCGGGTTTCGATGGCGCGGTCGATGGCGCGGCTGATCTTTTCGCCGACCACCGAGCCCATGCTGCCGCCGATGAAACGGAAATCCATGATCGCGAGCACGACGGGGATGCCGCCGAGGGTGCCTTCGCCGGTGATCACCGCTTCCTTCAGACCGGTCTTGGCCATCGCATCGCGCAGCCGGTCGGCGTACTTTTTCGAGTCCTTGAAGTTGAGCGGATCGGCGGAGCTGATGGCGGCATTGAACTCCTCAAAGCTGCCTTCATCTGCGAGCAGGGCGGCATACTGCCCGCTGTCCATGCGGAAATGAAAGCCGCAGCCGGTGCAGACCAGCTGATTGCGATCCAGCTCCTTTTTATAGAGGATCTGGCCGCAGCGGTCGCACTTGATCCACAGGCCGTCCGGCAGCTCCTTCTTGGTCTGGGCCTCCAGACCGGGGGTGACACGCTTGAACCATTCCATGGCGACTCCTTGGTGTGGTGGCGGCTGCGCCGCGGCTAGGAGGCGAACAGGGGATTGCTCTGCAAGCGGCAGCTCATCAGTACGGCATCCTCGTGCTCGACCTCATAATAATCCTTGCGCAGGCCGACCCTGGCAAATCCGAGCTGTTCATAGAGGGCGATCGCGCCCGTATTGCTCACGCGCACCTCGAGATGGGCGAGAAAATAGTTCATCTCGCGGCCGGCGGTAAGCAGACGTTTGAGCATCGCAAAGGCGATCCCGCGGCGCTGATAGGCCGCGGTCACCGCGACGTTGGCGATGTGCATCTCATCCAGGACGAGAAAGGTGACCACGTAGGCGGCAATGGTCTCGCCGTCCAACACGACCAGCGAAAGAGCGTACTCCTGATCCAGATCCTCGCGGAACATCTCCTCGCTCCAGG
>JAKQKF010000145.1 GCA_029560815.1 bacterium | reverse complement strand
TCCCTCGATGCTTTTCGCGGCTTCACCATCATGTTGATGATCCTGGTGAACAATCCCGGCAACTGGGAGTATGTTTTTTCGCCGCTCGAACACGCCCAGTGGCACGGCTGCACTCCCACCGACCTGGTTTTCCCCTTCTTCCTCTTCATCATGGGGAGCGCCATGGCCTTCTCCTTCTCCCGCCGCCTGGCGGAGAACAGCTCGCGCCGCCCGCTCTATCTCCAGATCATCAAACGCACCTTTCTGCTCATCTTCCTCGGCCTCTTCATGGCCTGGTATCTGCGCTGGAATTTTTCGAACCTGCGCTTCCCGGGTGTGCTGCAGCGCATCGGCCTCTGCTACTTTTTCGCCTCGATGATCATACTCCACAGCGGCCGCCGCGGCCAGATCATCTGGACCGCTGTGCTTCTGATCGGCTACTGGCTCGCCATGGCTTTCATCCCCTTTCCGGGCCGCACCGCGGACGTCTGGGCTCTCAACAGCAACCTCGCCCAGTATATCGACGGCATCATTCTCAAGGGTCATCTCTATAAACAGGAGATCGGCTTTGACCCGGAGGGACTGCTCAGCACCATCCCGGCTATCGCCCAGGTGATGCTCGGCTACTTTGCCGGACACTGGCTGCGGAGTAAAGCTGAACCCCTGCACAAGACCAACGGGCTCTTTATCGCCGGCAACATCTCGCTCGTCCTCGGGCTCATCTGGTCGCTTTTCATGCCGATCAACAAGCAGCTCTGGACCAGCAGCTACGTCCTCTACACCGCCGGCATCGCGCTGAACTTTCTGGGGGTGATCTACTGGCTGATCGATATCAAAGGCTATACGAAATTCACCAAACCTTTCGTCATCTTCGGCAGCAACGCCATCCTCGCCTTTTTCGGATCGGGGATCATGGCCAAGACCATGTACATGTGGAAGGTGACCAGAGCGGACGGAACGGTCACTTCGCTCAAGGGGCTCTTTTGCGAAAAACTGCTCGTCCCCCTCTTCGGCCAGTGGGGCGGATCGCTCGCCCATGCCCTCTTTTTCATCCTGGTCTGGCTGGGTATTCTGACCTGGTTTTACAGGAAGAAAATATTCATCAAACTCTAGCCGGAACCGACCGGCCGCCGGATCGCTCCGCTGATAGGCCGGGCGCTGGTTAACCCTGCAAGCACCCGCCTCCTGTCCGTTTCCGGCATGGGAGGCGGATTAATACGAGAGGTATCCATGAAACTTCCATCCCTGCGGCAGATAGTCGAGGAGCTCAAGCGCATCCTCGTCCGTTTTCCTCTGGTCATGACCGCTGCCATCACCGGCACCATCGCCGCCCTGGTCCTGATCGAACAAGAGGGACCGGCCAAACCGACGCTCTTTTTACCGCTCCTCCTGACCAGCATGGTCGGTTTTTTCCTGCTGCTGGGATTGTCCATGCTCGCCGAAAAGCGCAACTGGTCCTCTCCCCTGCGCTTCGCCGCCCAGGGTGGCGCACTCCTTCTGCTCCTTGTTTATGGCTTTTCCCTGCCCACCCTCATCGACAATGAACCCGCAGTCCATATCGTGCGCTTTCTGATGCTCATGGTGGCAGCGCTTCTCTTCGCCCTCGTCGTGCCCTTCGCCGGCACGCGGGAGGAGAACGGCTTCTGGCACTATGCCAAAGCCATCGTGATCCGTTTCCTGACCGCCGCGTTCTACGCCGGGGTGCTGCAGATCGGCCTCTCGCTGGCCCTGCTGGCGCTCAACCAGCTCTTCGATATCTCCATACCCGACGAACGCTACGGCGAGTTGTGGGTCCTTCTGGTCGGACTTTTCGGCACATCGTTCTTCCTCGCTGGCATGCCCGAGGATCTCAACGCCCTCGAAACAAAAAGCGACTATCCCAAGGGGTTGAAGATCTTTGCGCAAAATATACTCTCCGCGGTGATGCTGGTCTACCTGGTGATCCTCTATGCCTATCTGGCCAAGATCATCCTCGCCTGGTCCTGGCCGAGGGGATGGGTCAGCGGCCTGATCCTCGGCTTTTCCGCGACCGGCATCGTCGCCCTGCTTCTGCTCTGGCCGATCCGCAGCCGGGAGGAGAACCGTTGGGGCCATCTGGTCTGGCGGTGGTTCTTCGTCGTCCTCATCCCGCTGGTAGTCATGCTCTTTCTCGCCGTCTGGCGCAGGATCTCCGAATACGGCTTGACCTTCAGCCGCAGCCTCGGGCTGGCCGCCGCCCTCTTTCTGGCCCTGCTCATTCTCTATTTCCTGCTCGGCAAATCCAGAAACATCAAGGTGATCCCGGGGCTGCTGGGCATCATGGCCCTGCTGCTCAGTTTCGGCCCCTGGAGTCTTTTCTCGGTCTCCGAAAAGAGCCAGAAAGAGCGTCTGGAGACGCTGCTCACCCGCAACGGCCTGCTCGCCGGCGGGACCATCCAGAAATCTGTCCAGGAGGTGCCTGACCAGGATGCCCTGCAAATCAGCTCGATCATCTCCTACCTGCACGAGATGCACGGCTATGGCGCAATCCAGTCCTGGTTCCGGGAGCCGCTGGTGGCGGAAAAAGAGGGCAAACAGCTCCGCCTCAAGCCGGACGAACTGGCTGGAATGCTGGGAGTTGAATACTTGCGCGGTCCGCGGGGCGGATCCGGACCTGAGCGTTCACTTAATGCCAAAAGGGAAGGTTCTATCGATATCGCCGGATACGACCGCATGGTGACCGGCCTTTTCGCGGGTGAGGATGGTGAATTGTCGGGGCTGGAGGGCACGGAGTTGACCTGCACAGCGTCCAACGGGCTGGAGCGGCTTACGCTGGTGCTGAAAGAGGGAAAAGGAGCCGGCGAGGCCATCTCCTTTGAGCTGCTGCCGGTGCTGGAGCGCCTCTATGCGGAGTGGGGCCAGACCAATCCGGATTTAATCCCGCCGAGGGAGATGGCTCTCAGCGCAGAGGGCGAGCATCTCAGGGCC
This sequence comes from bacterium, assembly GCA_029560815.1. The sequence goes on along the minus strand of JAKQKF010000145.1, from coordinate 1,118 downwards.
AAACTCTACCTACGGCACGTCAATGTCGAAAAAAAGGACGAAGTGCTGAAAAATAAAAATCTTTCTCTGGACCTCCTCTATGCTCTGAAACCCTGATTTACCTCTGCACCGGGCGCGGGAGGTGATTACTCCTTCCGGTTGATCTTTTTTCGCCAGCAGATCTGGGTTTCGGCCCCATACTGGGGCAGGCTGATGGTGCACTCGCTGCCGGAGCCCTCCCCGCTTTCGAGGCGCAGGGAGCCGCCGTGGCGTTCGATGATCTCCTTGCAGATGAGCAGGCTCAGGCTGTTCTCCTGGCCGGCCTGCATCGGCGAAAACAGCGCCGGCAGCTGGGCGGCCGGTATGGCCGGTCCATTGTCGCGTATGCTGAGTTTTATCCGCTGCGCCTCGGCATCATGTCCGAGTCGGATCCAGACCTGTACATCGCTGCGCGCCTCGATGGCATTGAGGAGCAGGTTGCGGACGACCTGGCGGATCTGCGCCGCATCGACGAGCACATCCGGCAGATCGGCTCCGAGCTGGAGATCAAAACGGGCGCCGCGCCGGGTGACCAGAGGTTTGAGCAGCTCTACCGTCTCGCAGACCAGCCTGTTCAGCGAACAGCGCTGCATCTCTTTTTCCTGGGGTTCGCTGGTGATGAGCCCCTGGCTGATCTGGGCCGCGCTCGCCACCACATCCTGGAGCATCCCCAACCGCTCGCGAATCCGTCCTGGATCCTCCCCCGCCTGCAGCCAGCCTTTCGCCAGCTCGAGATTGCCCGCCAGCACGGTCAGCAGATTGTTCAGTTCATGGCCGGCTGAAGCGGCGATCCGGCCGTTGCCGGCCACCTTGTCAAACCAGATCACCTTCTCCTGCATATTGCGCAGGTAGCCGTTGAGCAGTTCCTTGCCGTGATGGAGCTGCGAATGGCTGAGCAGCAGGGCGAGCAGTTCACTCCAGATCTGGGCGGCGGCGGGCACCTCCCTCTCCGCGGTCAGGACGATGCCGTCCAGATAGAGGATGCCGCCGAGGTTCCGGTTGCTCACCACCGGAAAAAAACAGCGCTGGTGCAGTCCGGCCTCGCCATGCTCCTCCTGGTTCTGCTCCACAATGTATCTCTCCCGGCTGCGCAGCACCTG
>JAKQKF010000126.1 GCA_029560815.1 bacterium | reverse complement strand
CAGCAGGGGCACATGGTCGTCATAGACCGCATAGCCCGGCTGGGGGATGAACTCGGTCACCCCGAGCGCGGCGGCGGCGTTCCAGACCTTTTCGACCACGGGCCGGGCGTAGTTGAGCGAATAATGCTCCTGGTAGATATTAAGGTTGGCATCGCCAATCAGATCCAGCAGGATACCGAAGCGCGGCCGGAAGGTGGGCACGACCGTGCGGGCGAAATGCTGCGAGCCCCTGGCATAACTGGATTCGGCCCCCTCCAGCCCCTGATCCTCCGCATCAAAAAGGACGATGTCGACCCCGCAGCGGGGCGGCTTTTGACGAATCAGGCGGGCGATTTCCAGCAGGACGGCCACACCGGATGCGCCGTCGTTGGCGCCGAGGATGGGCTTGCTGTGGTTGGCCGGATCCGGGTCCTGGTCCGCCCAGGGCCGGCTGTCCCAGTGGGCGCAGAGCAGGATCCGTTCACCCTTTTCCGGCTGGAAATTGGCGATGATATTGGTAGCTCTGGCCGATTGGGGGGGCTGGCCAAAGGTGTGAATGAACTCCTGGGTGGACACCTGGGCGGCATAGCCGCGCAGGGCGGTGACCAGATAGTCGCGGCAGCTGCGGTGGCCGGCGCTGCCCGGCACCCGCGGCCCGAAATCGCACTGCTTCTGGAGGATGGCGTAGGCCCTGGCCCCGTCGAAGGGGGGCGGATTCTGGGCACTGCAGCTGAGCGCCAGTCCGGCGCTGATCAGGGCGACGCCGATGACAAGTCTGGATAATTTCATTCTCTCTCCTCTCTCAGCCCGGCCGGAGCCGCCAAGGCCGCCCCTCCAGGCGGCCGGACCGCTGCGCCCGGCTGTCACCGGCCTCTCTTGCGGTGTGAGCGCTCCGCCTCCAGGCGCGGGACAGTGCTTTCCTAACGGCCGCGGATCGATATATTGGCATTGAGCCCGAATTCATAGTAGGAGGTGTCCCCGATCAGCTTGTTGTGGGTCTTGCCCAGCTCGAGGAACATGCCGCCATTGACGCGCTCA
>JAKQKF010000125.1 GCA_029560815.1 bacterium | reverse complement strand
TGTTGTGGTTACCGAGATCAACAAGGAAAACAGGAAAACATCACGCAGGAAGAAAGAAGATACTTTGGAATGGTGAGGTAGTAAGCTTGGCATCACACACCCCCTATGGCCTGTTGGTTTGACTGTATGTGAAGTGGTTATTATTAACGAATATTCACAAAATATGCAAGACTATATTGCTGATCAACACAAATTTTCTTCCAAGTCTACCCTGTAATCATTGGACAGGCATATAGCCTTAGAATAAAATCTGCGGCAATAAATATTGTACTCCGCAATTAAGTTGCTATATTGTAAAAGACAAGGTTACGTTTTGGATCCCTCTGGCTGAAAGGAGGGAACAAAATGTCTGTCTACTTTAGAAAACGCAAAGACGGCACAGCTGCCTGGTACTATGACTTTATGCATAAAGGAACCAGGTATCGTGGCGTTGGTGGTACGACAAAGACACAGGCAGTAATGACGCTCAATAAGGTCAGAAGCGAAGTCTGGGCTGGCAAGTACGAGTTTAGTGACAAGTCAGGTAATCCCAGATTTGAGCAGTTCGCCAACAAGTATCTGAGCCGCCGTACGCATCTGAGAAGCCAGCTGAGAGATGACTTGTCCGTCAGGACCCTGCTGGCATTTTTCAGGGGCAAATACCTTCTGGCGATCACACCATCAGACGTAGAGGAGTACATACTCAAACGCAAGAAGGATGGTGTCTCTAATGCTACGATTAACCGCGAACTTGCCTGTCTCAAGCACATGTACACTCTGGCAATAAGATGGGGTGATGCGACCAAGAGTCCAGTCAGGTTTATCCAACTGCTGGAGGAGCCTCCCGGACGCACACGTTATCTCAGCCAGGAAGAGGCTTCGCTCTTGCTTCAATCCTGCAACGCCTATCTGCATCCCATTGTATTCACAGCTTTGAACACAGGCATGCGGCTTGGCGAGATTCTGACCTTGAAGTGGAGCCAGGTGTACATTGACCATACCATCAACCCCTACGTGGAGCTGCGAAGAACCAAGAGCAACAAGAGTCGCTTTGTGCCGCTCAATGATGACATGATCAGAATCCTGGAGAGTCTTGAAAGAACCAGTAGTGATCATGTCTTCACGGGCCCCAATGGCATACCATTAAAGTCGGTAAAAAAGTCGTTCAAGAATGCGCTGAGGAAGGCCGGGATATCCGATTTCCGGTTTCATGATCTGAGACACACCTTTGCGTCCCATTTCATGATGCGGGGAGGAGATATGCTGACGCTCAAGTCCATCCTGGGGCACAGTTCCCTGAAGATGGTGGAGCGCTATGCGCATCTTGCGGAGAGCCACAGGACAAGGCAGGTTAATAACCTTACTGGTTTGTTTTCCATTTGCCACTTATTTGCCACTTCAGAGAAAAACATGGCAGAAAGCGCTCAAATGGGGGCAAAAAAAGAGCCCCGCAATTAATTGTAATTGCAGGGCTTGTTGCGGGTGGCGCCTCCCAGAATCGAACTGGGGACACACGGATTTTCAGTCCGTTGCTCTACCGGCTGAGCTAAAGCGCCGCCAAACGTGCATACAAATTATTCATTTTATGGCAAAAAGTCAAGGGAAAAGAACAACCAGGGAACCCCCCGAAATCTGCCTGCCAACTGATTTTCTCATGATTACATCCGGGTGGGACTCTGTTTTGGAGGGCATCAAGAAAAGACCGGTTCAGGCGTTCGCCTTTTTATGCAGCGGCGCCCAGCTGATGAAGCGCGAGAACACATGGGGGATGAGCAGCCGGTCGGTGATGACATAAGCGATGAGCAGGTACCCGGCGCCGATGAACAGATCGATGATGTAATGCTGGTTGAGATAGACCGCCGAAAACCAGACTCCGGCCGGATAGAGGGCCAGCAGCAGGGGATAGCGCCTGAACTTCTTGTACATAAAAAGCGCAAAGGCCACCGGATAAGCACCGTGCAACGAGGGAATGGCGGCAAAGTGGTTGGGATTGAATCCCCCCCACAGGGTCTGGAAAAAATTCATGCCGATCATCTTGTCCACATTCAGCAGCGCACCGGCGCCCAGGCCCCAATGGCTCGAGACGGCGGGCTGGCCGAAGCCGTAACTGTAAACGTACCACGGCGGCGCCGCCGGATAGATAAAAAAAGTGGCGAGGGCGCCGAAATTGAGCAGAGTCATGGTCCAGACAAAGCGGTAAAAGGATTTGCGGTCATCGGTGGTGTGCCAGAAGACCCAGCCGACGATGATCGGCACGCCGAAATGGAGGGTGTAAAAGAGTCCGCCGCTGGCATCGAGCAGACCCTTGAGCCAGTTGCCCTGCAGGGCCTGCTGCAGGTCCTGGAACCAGAAGCAGGGAATCACCCCGCCGAACAGGGGGCCGAAAATTTTCAGCTCGGTCATATAGGGCCAGACCACATTAATGGCGCCCCGCCAGTTGTCGACCACGCCGCGCATCATGTCGTAGCAGATCCAGAAAACGATCCACGGCGCCCAGTCCATGACAAAATACTTCATGCGCCCACGGCCGAGGGTGAGGGCCAGAACCGCCAGGGCGATGAAGACATGATCCGGCCGCACCCGGATGAGCTGGTTGATCAGCACCAGGTAGAGAATCACCCCGATCAACACATAGCCGCGCCAGCTGTTGGAGCGCATGTGCGCGAGAAAATTTTGCCATCGCTGCGAGTTGTTGGGGGCGGTCATATCTCTCGTGTTCTCATCTGACTTGTCCGGGCCGGTTTCAAGGCGGAAGAATATACATAAAAAATATTTCAGGAAAAAGGATTTCTCGGCGACAAGTGGGGAATAGTGCGGACTGAAAACGCCAATTTCTTCCGCCGGATGAGGGTAAACCAGCTCGGCCGGCGCCGGGGGAATCAGCCCCCCAACACCTGCTCGTAATAGCTTTCGTACTCGGGGACCAGGGTCTCGATGCGGAAGCGGGCCTCAGCCTTGGCGCGCGCCGCCGCCCGCATCGCCTTCATCCGCTCCGGCTCCCGCAGAAACTCGACCACGGCCGTCGCCATGGCGTCTACATCCCCGACCGGGAAGAGAAAACCATCCACGCCATCCTCGATAACCTCCGGCAGGCCGCCGATGCGGGTGGCGATCACCGGGGTGCCGCAGCTCATCGCCTCAAGGGCGGCCAGTCCAAAGCTCTCCTCGCTGCTGGGCAGGAGGAAAAGATCGGCGCAGCCGAGGAGCCGTTCGACGGCATCCTGGGTGCCGAGATAGACGACATGATCGAGAAGGCCGAGCCGTTCAGCCAGGGCATGCGACTCCTGCCGGTCCGGTCCCTCGCCTACCAGCAGCAGCTTGGCGGGCAGGTGGCGGCGCACCCGTGCCAGAATCTCAATGGTATCGGTCAACCGCTTGACCGGGCGGAAATTGGAGGCGTGGATGAGGATCGCCTCTCCCCCCGGCGCGAAGCGCTTGCGGATGCAGTTCTCCACGTGGGGTGAGAAGCGGGCGGTGTCGACAAAATTGTGAATAACGCGGATCTCCTTGTCGATGCCAAAAGTCGCGCGCGTCTGCTCGGCCAGGTAGCGGGAGACCGCGGTTACTCCGTCGGACTCTTCGATGCCGAATTTCACCGCCTCGCGGAAGGAGGCATCCTTGCCAACCAGGGTGATGTCGGTGCCGTGCAGGGTGGTGAGCACCTTCGGTCCGCGCCCGCGCATCATCTGCCGCGCCAGGTAGGCACTGATGGCGTGGGGGATGGCATAGTGGGCATGAACGATGTCGAGGGTATGCTCACCAGCCACCTCCATGATCTGCGCGGCCAGACTCAGGTCATAGGGGGGGTATTTGAAAAGGGGATAGGCGGAGACATCCACCTCGTGATAAAAGACGTTCTCGTGAAAGCCGCGCAGTCGGAAGGGGGTGCTGTAACTGATGAAATGGACCTCATGGCCCCGCAGCGCCAGACACATGCCCAGTTCCGTCGCCACCACGCCGCTGCCGCCGTGGGTCGGATAGCATACCATCGCTATTTTCATGCACACTCCGTTATTTCATTTGTTCTGGTCATTACATCACCCCACCGCTTAGAGAACGCTGACAGAGGGAATAAGATTCCCGCCTCCGCAGCAGCAGGCTCCGGGGCCGGCCCGCGTCCGCTTTTTTATTGATTTATTTGCATAATTTGTTTAATTTAAATGTCCTATTGACTAATCACAACTTGCCAGCGGGTATATGACCAAAAATCCGATCCGAAATTTCTGCATCGTCGCCCATATCGACCACGGCAAATCAACCCTGGCCGACCGTCTGCTCGAAGCCACTGGCACCCTCTCCAGCTATGAGATGAAGGAGCAGGTCCTGGACAGCATGGACCTCGAGCGCGAGCGCGGCATCACCATCAAGATGCATCCGGTCACGATGGAGTACCGCCGCCCCAACGGCGAAACCTATACCCTCAACCTCATCGACACTCCGGGTCATGTCGATTTCACCTATGAGGTCTCACGCAGTCTGGCCGCCTGCGAGGGGGCCATTCTGGTGGTGGACGCCGCCCAGGGGGTGGAAGCCCAGACCGTCAGCAATCTCTACCTGGCCATTGAAAACGACCTGGAGATCATACCGGTCATCAACAAGATCGATCTCCCCAACATCGATCTCGACGCCATCAAGCATCAGATTATCGACCTGCTCGGCTGCAAGGAATCAGAGATCATCCTGGCCAGCGCCAAGGTCGGCACCGGCATCAGTGAAATCCTCGAGGCGGTGGTGGAGCGCGTCCCGCCGCCCGATCCGGCGGTGGACAAGCCGGCGCGCGCCCTGATCTTCGACTCGGTCTTCAATGCCTATCGCGGGGCCGTGGCCTACGTGCGCGTGATCGAGGGCTCGATCCGGCCGGGGCAAAAGATCAAATTCTTTTCCACCGGCCGGGTGTTCGAGGCCCAGGAGGTCGGCATCCTGCGCATGAAGCAGATCCCGCAGGATCTCCTCCATGCCGGCGAGGTCGGCTATGTCATCGCCGGAGCCAAGGATGTCAAGGACACCAAGGTCGGCGACACCATCACCACCGAGGAAAATCCGGCCCCGGAGCCCCTGCCCGGCTACCGTGAGGTGCTGCCCATGGTCTTCTCCGGCCTCTTTCCCTCCATCGCCGAGAATTACGAGGAGCTGCGCGCCGCCCTGGAAAAGCTCAAGCTCAACGATTCGGCACTCTGGTACGAACCCGAGACCTCCCTCGCCCTCGGCTTCGGCTTCCGCTGCGGCTTTCTCGGCCTGCTCCACATGGAAATCGTCCAGGAGCGCCTCGAACGCGAGTATGACCTCGACCTGGTGACCACGGTCCCCAATGTGGAGTATCATGTCTTCACCAACAAGGGGACCCTGCTGGTGATGGACAATCCGGCCAACCTGCCCTCGCCCAACGACATCGATCACGTCGAGGAGCCCTACATCAAGGCGAGCATCGTTACCCCCTCCGAGTACATCGGGGCGGTGATGTCCCTCGCCATGGAGCGCCGCGGCGCCTATATCAATACCGAGTACGTCGACAAAACCCGCGTCAACATGCACTATGAATTTCCCCTCAGCGAAGTCATTTTCGATTTTTATGACAAATTGAAATCAGTCACGCGCGGCTATGCCTCTTTCGATTATGAGCTGATCGGCTTCCGCGAGGGGCCGGTGGTCAAGCTCGACATCCTGCTCAACGGCGAATCCGTGGATGCCCTCTCGACCATCGTCCATCGCGACAAGGCCTACGAATGGGGGCGCCGTGTCTGCGAAAAACTGAGCGAGCTGATCCCGCGCCAGCAGTTCGAGGTCGCCATCCAGGCGGCCATCGGCAGCAAGGTCATCGCCCGCGAGACCGTGCGCGCGGTGCGCAAGAATGTCACCGCCAAGTGCTACGGCGGCGATATCACCCGCAAGCGCAAACTGCTCGAGAAACAGAAAGAAGGCAAGAAACGGATGAAACAGCTGGGCCGGGTACAAGTGCCCCAGGAAGCGTTCCTCGCCATCCTCAAATCGTGACGGCGCCACGCCCGTCTTGTCTCCACGCAACCCGGCCCGCCGGCCGGAGCCCGGTATTATCTCGGGGGAAAAAAGACCGCAATGCTCCAGGTTGAACAGATACACAAGGCTTTCGGCGACCGGGTCGCAGTGGAAGAGCTTTCACTCCGGATCGAGAACGAGCTTTTTGTCTTCCTCGGCCCCAACGGCGCCGGCAAAACCACTACCATCAAGATGATGACCGGGCTCCTTCACCCCGACCAGGGGCGGGTCCTGATCGACGGCATCGATCTGGCCGCCGATCCCATCGGGGCCAAACGGCTCTTCGGGCTGGTCCAGGAGTCGCCGGTGCTCTATGAAAAGCTGAGCGCGCGCGAATTCGTCCATTTCATGGCGCGGCTCTACCAGGTGCCCGCGGAGGATGCCGTACGCCGCGCCGGCCGGCTTTTCGAAATGTTCGAGATCAACGACCGCGCCGACGAGCTGATCGAAGAGTTCTCGCACGGTATGAAACAAAAAGTGGCCCTCGCCGGCGCCCTGGTTCATGAACCCCGGGTCCTCTTTCTCGACGAGCCCACCGTCGGCCTCGATCCCAAGGCCGCGCGCAATCTCAAGGACCTGCTGCGCGGCATGGTCGAACGCGGCACCACCGTCTTCATGTCCACCCATATTCTCGAAGTGGCGGAACGCATGTGCGACCGCGCCGGCATCATTCATCAGGGCCGGCTGATCGCCCTGGGCACCATGGATGAACTGCGCAAAAATTCGGCGACCGAAAAAGCCTCGCTCGAAGAGATCTTTCTGCAACTGACCGCTTCAGAGGTCGGCACCGACGTCAACCGGTTCCTGGAGGAACAGTAGAACCATGCTGGGATTGCTGCTGCAAAACCGGCTCCACGCCCTGATCAACTCTCTACGCCGCAGCGGCAAAAAGGGGCGCCGCCGTATACTGGGCTACATCGGTTTAATCATCCTGCCGCTGGTGGTGCTGATCAACATGTACGCCATGATGGAGGCGATGATGGCCAGCCCCGAGCTGGGCCTTCCCGCCATCCTCCTGCTCGTGCGCAACCTCCTCCTCGGCATCTTCATCATGCTTCTCTTCAGCGGGCTGGCGCTGGTGCTCCATATCTTCTTCCTTTCCAGGGATCTCCCCCTGCTGATGAGCGCCCCGGTACCGCTGACCACGATCTTCCAGTTCAAATTTATCGAGACCACCTCGGCCAATTCCACCCTCTATTTCGGCATCGCCCTGCCGGTGCTGATCTGCGCGGGCATTGTCATCAAGGCGCCGCTTCTCTTTTGGCTTTTGCTGCTGCCGCTCAGCCTGCTCTTTCTCGCCATCCCGACCGGGGTGGCTGCCCTGCTGGCCATGGGGCTGGTCAGCCTCATGCCGGCACGCCGTGCCAAGAACGTCTCCGCGGTCTTTTTAAGCCTGATCTCGATAGCGATCTGGCTTGGCTTTCAGATGCTGAGGCCGGAGAGGATCCATCCCGGAGCGACCGCGCTGCCGGGCCAGAACTATCTCAACGTCGGCGGCAAGCTGGCCGCCTGGTTCCCGTCGGACTGGCTCGTCAACGCCCTGATGCACACCGCCACGCAGCGCTACACCGCCATGGCCGTGCAGATCCTCCTCCTGCTGGCCGCCGGCGCCCTGCTCTATCAGGCCGCCGCTGCCCTGCTGCAGCGCGCCCTGCGCCGCGACACTTTCAGCGGCGTCGAAAGCGCCTCCCGCAGCCGCCGGGTCAGCCGGCCGGACACCCGCTCCATGCCGGCCGGGAAAAGCAGCCTCTTCGCCACCCTCGTCCAGCGGGATTGCAAGCTCATCTTCCGCGACACCCAGCAGCTCATCCAGATTCTGCTCTTCACGACGATGATGGTGCTGCTGCCTTTCATCAACCGCATGAAGACCGGACCGGAGAGCGGCGAAATCTCGGCTTATTTCCCCTTTCTCTTTCTCTTCATTTTCAGCGCGCTCATCAGCAGCACCATTTCCACGCGGATGATCCCGATGGAGCGTACCGCCTTCGGGCTCTTCAAACTCGCCCCGGTCCGGCTGCGCACAGTCTGGCTGGCGAAAATGACGGTCAGCTTTTTCTTCACCATGACCAGCGCCCTCTTCGCCGCCGCGGTCGTCGCCTTCTTTCACCATACCCCCGCCGGGGTTCTGCTCAGGGCCCTCCTGCTGCTGATTATCGTGAATATCGGCGCGACCAGCTGCGGCGGACTCTTCGGCGCCCGCTACGCCAATTTCAACTGGGACCATCCCAAACGGATGCTCAGCACCGGCAGCGGTTTTTTTCTATCGCTGATCCTCCTCCTTTTCGTCGGCATCCTCGGCGCGATCGTCGCCCTCAGCCTCTTTCTGCTCTCGACACCGGATCCGGGGATTATTATTTCCGCCGCGCTCGCGCTGGGCCTGCTCGCACTGGGAACCACAGCCGCGGAAAAGAAGTTAGATAAAATTGAATGGACCTATTAACTTTCTCCACGCTACAGCGAAAGGATATTGCATGAGCAGTAAAGGTCGCCAGGTTTTCAAGGAGTATGCCGAAGCATTCACCGTGGCTCTCATCGCCGCCCTCATTCTGCGCATGCTTGTCATTCAGGCATTCCGCATCCCGACCGGTTCAATGAAGGACACCCTCCTGGTCGGGGACTTTCTCCTGGTCAACAAATTCGTCTACGGCGCGGTAACCCCGGATCGCATCCCCTTCACCGATATCAAACTGCCCTCTTTCCAGATGCCGGCCGTCCATCAGCCCAAACGCGGCGATATCATTGTCTTTAAATACCCTCTCGACGAAAAACTGGACTATATCAAACGCTGCATCGGCGTGCCGGGGGACACCCTCGAGATGCGCAAGGGGGTGGTCTATGTCAACGGCGCTCCCGAAGGGGAGATCACCTTCCTCGAGCGCCGCTTCGATGAATCGGAAGGCCGCTATATCAACTATTACCGCGTCCGGACCCCCGGCGCCAGGGAGTACACGATCCGCCGCTATGAAGGCTTCGCCTTCGATTTCGGTCCGGTGGTGGTGCCCCCCAGGCACCTATTCATGATGGGCGACAACCGCGACAACAGTCAGGACAGCCGTTACTGGGGATTCATGCCCATGAAGAACATCCGCGGCCAGGCCCTGGTCATCTATTTCTCGCTTGAGCGCAACGCCTCGCTCTTCCGCCACGTGCGCTGGTCGCGCATCTTCAGCATCATCCGTTAGGCCATGGCCGGCCTGGCGCTCTATATCCACGTGCCCTTTTGCCGGCACAAGTGCATTTACTGCGACTTTTATTCCTCCACCCATACCGCCCTGCTGCCGCGCTATCTCGAGGCGCTGCAGCAGGAGATCGCATACTACCGGCGTCACCCCGCGTTCGCCGGCAAAACTCTCACCAGCATCTATTGGGGCGGCGGCACCCCGTCACTGATCCCGCCTGAAGAGATTCACACCCTGCTCGAACAGATCCGCTCCGGCTGGGCGCTCTCGCCTGCAGCCGAGATCACCCTCGAAGCCAATCCCGGCGCCCTCGACAGCGCCCATCTCGCCGGCTACCGGCAGGCGGGGATCAACCGGCTTTCTATGGGGATCCAGTCCTTTAACGACTCCGAGCTCGCTCTCCTCACCCGCATTCACTCCGCCGCCGAGGCCCTCAGCGCTCTCGCCTCCGCCCGCGCAGCGGGATTCGCCAACATCAGCCTCGACCTCATCTTCGGCCTGCCCGGCCAATCCAACTCCGACTATGAGGCCTCGCTCCGGCAGGCCATCGCCTGCCGGCCGGCCCATCTATCGCTCTACGGGCTCACCATCGAAACCGGCACGCCCCTCGCGCAGGCGGTCGGCAGCGGCCGGCTCCAGCCCTGCGATGAAGAGGTCGAGCGGGAGATGTTTCTGACGGGTAAAAAAATGGCCGAAAAGGCGGGCTATCAGCATTACGAGATTTCCAATTACGCCCTGCCGGGATGCGAGGCGCGCCACAACCAGCACTACTGGGAAGGGGAGGCCTATCTCGGCCTCGGCCCGGCCGCCCACTCTTTCGCTGCCGGCGAACGCTTCTGGAACGGACGGGACCTAGAGGGCTATCTCGCTGCATGGCGGAGAAATGAGCCAGCGGTCACCGGCCGGGAGAGGATCGGACGCGAGGAGGAGAAGAGCGAGGCGCTCCTGCTGGGGCTGCGCAGGCGCGCGGGCATCGATCTGGCGCGCTGGCGGGAACGATTCGGCGAGGAGCTGCTCGATCGCGGCGGCCGCGCGATCGAACGACTGGGCGGCTGCTGCCAGGGTCTCCCCCCTTTCAGCGCAGCCCCCGGGGAGGAGCTGCTCACACTCAACAGCGGACACCTCGCCCTGACGCAGGCGGGGGTGCTGCTTTATGATATGGTTTGTCAGGAACTGTGCGCGGCGCTCTGCGCCTGATCAGCTCATCAGAGTTTTACGCTGGTCACGCAGCTTCTTTTTCAGCATTTCACGGGCGCGGAAAATGCGGACCTTGACGGTGCCGATGGGGAGGTTGAGCAGGCGGGCGATCTCTTCGTAGGATCTGTCCTGGGCATGGCGGAGCATGATCGCCTCGCGGTATTTCACGGGCAGCGAATCGATCGCCTCCTGGATGGTCAGGCGGCGCTCCTTCTCCATCAGGCCGGCGTCGGGACCAGCCTCCTGGTCGGGAAATTCGCGCTGCAGTTCGCCATCCTTGCACGGGATCGGGTTATCCAGGGGGTAGGTTTTAAGGCGCTTTTTGCGGAAATGGTCGATGCAGTTGTTGACGGCGATCTTGTAGAGCCAGGTGCTGAAGGCATATTCGGCGTTGAAACTGGAGAGGGCGTTGAAGGCCTTGATGAAGGTCTCCTGGGTCAGATCCTCCGCCTCTTCGCGCCGCCGGACCATCCGCAGGATGAGACTGTAGATCTGGTTGCGGTAGCGCTGGACGATCTCGGCATAGGCCTTTTGATCCCCCTCGATGGCATCGCGAATGAGTTGTGCGGAAATCGGATCCATGATAATCGGGCTGCTATCCGGTGAAATAAATTGACGGCTTTATCTATAAAAGTACACCAAAAAAGATCGACAAGCAAGCAAAAGTTATTGCATAAGATGGCCATATATGTTATTTTTTAAATAGTTCCGGCGGTCGCAGCCCTTGCAGTTTGCCGCCGGTCAGGAAGGATGGAGACATGGTTCGCGCCATCGGCACTGATATCGTTGATCTCGACCGGTTCGCTTCCGCCGTCAACCGCTGGGGCGACCATTTTGTCGGCCGCATTCTCACCGCGGAGGAGATCGCCTACTGCGGCCGCAAGGCCTCCGGCATCGAGTCCATGGCCGCCCGTTTCGCCGCCAAGGAGGCTTTTATCAAGTGCCTGAGCGAGGAGGAGTATCACCACTTCCGCTGGCATGATGTGCGGGTCGAGAACGCGGCCAACGGCCGGCCGCAGCTTCTTCTGAGCGGCCGCCTCGCGGAGGTG
>JAKQKF010000111.1 GCA_029560815.1 bacterium | reverse complement strand
TGAGCGCTTTGGGCGCAATATCATTGAGCAGTATGGTATTCGGGACCGTCCAGTAGGGATTGATGACCAGATAGGTCATCAGGTCGCTGAATACCGGGGTGCGGCGATAGGTCTTGCCCACCACCACCCGCATCGCCAGGGCCACCGTGTCGGCCTCGAAGAGCTGGAGGGTAAAGTCGGCGATATTGACACGGATGTAACGGCGGCCGTGGTCGCGCGGCAGCCAGCGCCAGCGTTCAAGATTGACAGCGAGCTGGCGGATGCGTTTCCCGATCGGCACGTTCATCTCAGCCAGGGTGGACTTGCCGATCTTGCCGTCGGGCTCGATGCCGTGGCGCATCTGAAAGCGGCGCACCGCCCGCTCCAGGGCCTCGTCGTAGGTGCCTTCGACCGGAGCCGGATCGAGGGGGAGGTCGGCGGTCGCCCGCAGGCGGGCGCGCACCTGCATCACCCGCTCGTCCCACATCCCCTTTTCAAGTTTGCGGCCTTCACCGATCAGGGGCCATCCGCCTTCGGCGGCCAGCTGCCGGTAGTAGCCGTAGGCCTCGACCAGACGGTGATAGTCGGGCTCCTGCGGCGGGAGGCGGTGCAGGTCCGCGAGCAGCTCCCCGGCCTCAGCGGCCCCGTTCAGCCGCGTCACCATGTCCGCCTCGTTCTTGTGCAGAAACCATTCGGCGTCCAGATCATGCGGGTTGAAGCAGCCGGCGGCCAGGTGCAGTCCCAGCACCAGATAGGCGTCGCTGAGCAGCAGGTCGAGATCGGTCAGCAGGTCCGGATCGACCGGGGCTGACAGGAAGCGGTCGGGGCGGCCCTGCAGCAGCCGGCTCAAGGCGCGCTCATGATAGCGGGCCGGATCGAGGCCGTGCCTCTCCGCATTCCGGATCAAAACGAGCAGAGTATCGGCCTCGCTGCGGATGCCCGATTCAGCGGCCCAGATAGGGCGAAAGCCCCGCCGTCCGTAGAGAGTCAAGAGATCCGGTGAGAGGATCTCGCCGCCCGCGGCTGTGGCCAAACGGCGCTCCGCCGGCAGCTGCGTCAGCCGCTCCTGGATCAGGGTTGTAAGATAGAGCTGCAGAGCGCCATTCTGGGCCGGAAGCGGGGCGATCCAGGCGCAGATCACCAGGAATATAACAGAAGCGGTTCGCGACAATGCTGGCCTCGGATTCGGAGTGGCGCTGCCGTTGCCGGCCGGAAGCAGACAGGAGCAATATCGGACATTATGATAAAATATTCAACAAAAAACTTCAACCCGGACGCCTGAAACCGCAAGCCGCGGCTCCGGTCCGCCGGAACGGGCACGGCGTCACTGCTGCGGATAGTCCCGGGATTTGATGAAAACGAGAATGATCGACTGGATGACCGTAGCGACCATGAGCAGGAGAGCCGCATAGACCAGGTAAAGGCTCCCGGCCGGCGACCAGTTATTGATCAGGATGGCCGCGATGAAGAGCACGACATACTCGATGCGGAAGGCAAACCGCCAGATCACCTTTTCCGTCGGGTCCGGCACCGCACCGCGATGATTGGCATAGGCGACGATGAAGGGCGGCAGCAGGGTGAAGAAGAGCAGGAGGAAAAGGAGGATCCCGACCGGCAGGATGGCCGGCGGGAAATCGAGGCTGAAGAGGCAGAGGATCATCAGCGTATCGACGAAGCGGTCGATGGTGCCGTCCCAAAAGGCGCCCAGCCGGGTGGCGTTGCCTTTATAGCGCGCCACCTTGCCATCGATGAGATCCATAAAGGCGCTGACGGCGAAGATGACGGCGCCTAGAAAGGGGCGCTTGCACAGCACTGCGGAATAGGCGGCGAGGGCGACAAAAAGGGAGAGAGTGGTCCAGGTGTTCGGCGAGAGAAAAGCAAAGCTCTTTCCGACCCACTTCTCAAGCCGCGGCATGTCGATAAATTCTTTT
The DNA here is from genome assembly GCA_029560815.1 of bacterium. The sequence goes on along the minus strand of JAKQKF010000111.1, from coordinate 2,651 downwards.
ATGATAAGGCACTCTCCTGTTTCAGATCGGGATGCGGTGGCCGGGGGCTGTAAAATTATATCAAATTATCAAATAAGCGAGACTAAAACAACAAAAAAATCGCAGCGGCGGCGCCTGACCGCACTGCTGCCGCCCTCCCCTGCGGCAGCCATGAACGGATCCGCGGACAGCTCCCCGGCCGGCCCGATGCCGGGATTGAGCTTTTTTTCGCTTGATTTTATCGGCGCTGAATGGCTATATTGAGATAAAAGCAGTGGAATCCGGGTATTATCGAGCAGGTAAAGGCGGCGCCTATGAACAAACCGGCGACAGATCCTCTTCTTCAGGAGGCGATCAGGGAGGCGCAAAAAGGGATGCGGCTCAACCACGGCGGCCCTTTCGGCGCGGTCATCGTCCACCAAGGCCGCATCATCGCCCGCGGCCATAACGAGGTGCTCAGGCGCAACGATCCGACCGCCCACGCCGAAATCGTCGCCATCCGCAAGGCCGCGGCCAGGCTCGGCCGCTTCGACCTCGGGGACTGCGAGATCTGGTCGACCTGCGAACCCTGCCCGATGTGCTTCGCCGCCATCCACTGGGCCAGGATCCCCCTGCTCCATTACGGCTGCACCCACGTCGACGCCGCCGCCATCGGCTTTGACGACGCCCTGATCTACGCCGTCATCCGCGGCGAGACCGCCGCCGAACCCGTGCGCCGGCTGCAGCACGGCCGGCCGGAATGCCTCGCGCTCTTTGAAGAATGGCGCGACAAACAGGACCGACAAAGCTACTGAAAGAGAGGGCAAAGCATGTTCTGCATATTCTGCGAAATCGCCGCCAAACGGATCCCGGCCCACATCGTCTATGAAGACGAGGTGCTCATCGCCTTCATGGACCTGACACCCATCACCAAAGGACACGTGCTGGTGATCCCCAAAGCCCACGCCGAAAACATCTGGGAGCTTGCGCCCGCGGCGGCCGCGGCGATGCTCCCCGCCGCCCAAAAGATCGCCGCCGCCCTGCGCATCTCCGGCCTCCCCTGCGAAGGACTGAATCTCCAGATGGCCAACGGTGCGACCGCCGGCCAGTCGGTCTTTCACGCCCACCTCCATATCATCCCCCGCTCCCACGGAGACGGTTTCGGGCTGAAATTTCCCGCCGGCTACGGCAGGGAGGCGGACAAGGAGGAACTCGCTGAAACTGCCGCCCTCATCCGTTCGAACCTCAACCACACGCCGGCCTGACCCCGCCAATACTCGCAGCCACTGCATCAAAAAAAAGCCCTGCTCCCGTAAGGGAGCAGGGCTGGTCATTTCTGACCGCGCTTAGTTGATCTCAATCTGACGCGGTTTGACCTCTTCCACCTTGGGCAGAACGACGGTCAGAACGCCATCCTTGTACTCGGCCCGGATGGCATCGGCCTTGATCCGGCTCGGCAGGCTGAAAGTGCGCTGAAAAGTACCGAAAAGGCGCTCGGAGCGATAGCAGTTGGCCTCCTTCTCCTCGACCTCGGACCTGCGCTCGCCTTTGATGGAGAGCAGATTGTTCTCGACCGAAATCTTGAGATCTTTCTTCTCCATGCCGGGGATGTCCGCCTTGACCACGACCTCATTCTCGGTCTCGCGCACATCGACGCGCGGCGACCAGACCATCGAGTCCTCTTCACCGCGGTTCCACAAGGGCCAACCCGTAAAGGCTTCGTCGAACCAGGGGTTGCGCACCAGATTGTCACGATCACGTCTTGCCAGTAACATATGTACCTCCTTTTTATTTTTACACTTGCCTGTTAGACCTTTGACGCTTACGCACAGCTACATTACAAAGAGCGTGCCAAAATTGATAAAACATCTTTATAGATTGTTTTTATTACACTTTCATCTTTTACAGTCCCAAGAGTGCCCTTGTGACATCGCGACAGTAAATCTGTCATATTGTCAATTTATTGAGCCACATTTGTCAATTTGGCAGATTATTCGGGCGTCCGGCCATGCCGGTACGGGGGATGCCGCGAAAGGCCAATAAAAAGCATTGAGTTATAGTTTCGAAAGTGGTATATTGACCGTCAAAACCGGCAGAGGCGGGTCCGATTGCATGCTCCGCATGGAGCGCAACCCTGGAGTGGAGCGTCAGCGGCCGGTGGACCATAACCGGGAAAATACCATGTCCATTCCTGTTCGTGTACCTGAAGCGGATGTCGATCCCCAGTTTCCGGAGCGCTGGTCGCCGCGGGCTTTTTCCTCGCAGCCGGTGGCGGAGGCCGACCTGCGTTCGCTCTTTGAGGCGGCGCGCTGGGCGCCCTCGGCCGCCAACTCCCAGCCCTGGCTCTTTCTGGTGGCGGTGACGCCGGAGGATCACGCCCGTTTTCTCGCCCTTCTCAATCCCGGCAACCAGATCTGGGCCCGTGAGGCCCCGGTGCTGCTCTTTGTGCTGACGCGGCTGCGCAGCGCCTCCGGCCGCGCCATGGAGTGGGGCGCTTTCGACGCCGGAGCGGCCTGGATGGCCCTTGCCCTGCAGGCGCGCAAGCTCGGTCTCTACGCCCACGCCATGGGGGGCTTTGACCGCGAAGGCATCTATGCCCGCCTCAATATCCCGGCTGAGGAGTACCACGCCCTGGCCGCTGTCGCAGTGGGCTATTACGGCGATCCCGCCCGCCTCACCGAGGAGCTTCAGCA
>JAKQKF010000107.1 GCA_029560815.1 bacterium | reverse complement strand
AGTTCTTGTCATCGGTGCCGGTCTGGTGGGCACCTATATTTGCGAGTACCTCAGTTCGGAAGATCACGACGTCACGGTCATCGAAAAGGATGCGGCGGTGGTCCGCAAAGCCCAGGATGCCCTCGATGCGCTGGTCATCCATGGCGACGGCGCCTCCCCTTCGCTCCTTGAAGAGTCGGGACTGCGCAACTGTGAAATGGTGGTGGCGGTCAGCCCGAACGATGAAGTGAATATTCTCGCCTGCCTGGCCGCTGCCAAGGCCGGGGTCAAGATCAAGATCGCCCGGCTGCGCAATCCCGAATTCAGCCGTGAAGATGCCCTGCTCGGCAAGAAGGAACTGGGTATCGATTTCATCATCCATCCCGAACGCGAAACCGCACGTGAGCTGGTCTGGCTGACCAAACGCTCGGCGGCGACCGATGTCATCGAGTTTGAAGATGGCAAGGTGCAGCTGATCGGTGTGCGCCTCGATCTCTCCTCCCCGGTCCTCAATAAATCCCTGCAGGAAATCGACCGGGAGAATCCAGATCTCCTCTTCCGGGCTGTGGCTATTTTCCGCGCCAACCGGACCATCATCCCCGGAGGTGAGGATCGCGTCATCCGCGGCGATCAGCTTTTCTTCATCACCAAAACCGAGCTGGTGCCACGTTTGCTGGAGGTGCTGGGCAAAAGCGATGACCGGATCGGCAAGGTGATGATCCTGGGCGGAGGCCGGGTCGGCCGGCTGGTGGCGTCCGAGCTGGAAAAAGACAAGGATTGCCAGGTTAAACTGGTCGAATCCAACCGTGAGAAGAGCCAGCGCATCGCCGAAGAGCTGCAGCGCACCCTGATCATCGTCGGCGACGGCACCGACCTCGACCTGCTGGCGGTCGAGGGCATTATGGAGATGGACAGCTATATCGCGGTCACCAGCGATGAAGAGACCAATATCATCTCCTGTCTGATGGCCAAGCACCTGGGCGTGCGCCGCTGCCTCGCGCTGGTCAGCCGGCCCGATTATCTGCCGATCATGGCCTCCATCGGCGTCGATGCTGCCGTCGATACCCAGACCCTGACCGCCAATGCCATCCTGCGCTACATCCGCCGCGGCAACGTCACCTCGCTGGCCAGTCTGCCGGGCATCGAAGCCGAGATTCTGCAAATAGAGATCACCGATCGTTCCCGCGCCGCCGGCCGCAAGGTCAAGTCGCTCAAGCTCGAGCATGATGGCATGGTCGGCATCATCAGCCGCAACGGCCAGGTAGTCGTGCCGGTCGGCGAGACCGAGCTCAAGCCCGGCGACTCGATCATCGTCTTCACGACCCCGCAAGCTGTGGGACGCGTCGAAAAAATCTTCGCAAACCGCTAGGGCCGGACCAACCCCATGAATATCCGCGCCATCCTCCATGTCGTCGCCGACCTCCTCATTGTCGAAAGCCTGACCATGCTGGTCCCCGCCGGTTTTGCGCTTTTTTACGGCGACGGCGATATCCAGGCGATTCTCACTGCGGCAATGATTACACTTGCCACAGGCGGATTTCTCGCCCGGATCACACGCAATCCGGAGGAGCTCAAGCTGCGCGAGGGATTCGCCGTAGTGGTCTTTGGGTGGTGCGCCCTCACCGTCTTCGGCGCCCTGCCTTTTGTCCTCGGCGGCGCGATTCCCTCTTTCACCGACG
>JAKQKF010000106.1 GCA_029560815.1 bacterium | reverse complement strand
AGTTCTTGTCATCGGTGCCGGTCTGGTGGGCACCTATATTTGCGAGTACCTCAGTTCGGAAGATCACGACGTCACGGTCATCGAAAAGGATGCGGCGGTGGTCCGCAAAGCCCAGGATGCCCTCGATGCGCTGGTCATCCACGGGGACGGCGCCTCCCCTTCTCTCCTTGAAGAGGCGGGACTGCGCAACTGTGAAATGGTGGTGGCGGTCAGCCCGAACGATGAAGTGAATATTCTCGCCTGTCTGGCCGCTGCCAAGGCGGGGGTCAAGATCAAGATCGCCCGGCTGCGCAATCCCGAATTCAGCCGTGAAGATGCCCTGCTCGGCAAGAAGGAACTGGGTATCGATTTCATCATCCATCCCGAACGCGAAACCGCACGCGAGCTGGTCTGGCTGACCAAACGCTCGGCGGCAACCGATGTCATCGAATTTGAAGATGGCAAGGTGCAGCTGATCGGCGTGCGCCTCGATCTCTCCTCCCCGGTCCTCAATAAATCCCTGCAGGAGATCGACCGGGAGAATCCTGATCTTCTCTTCCGGGCTGTGGCCATCTTCCGCGCCAACCGGACCATCATCCCCGGGGGTGAGGATCGCGTCATCCGCGGCGATCAGCTTTTCTTCATCACCAAAACCGAGCTGGTGGCACGCCTGCTGGAGATCCTGGGCAAAAGCGACGACAGAATCGAGAAGGTGATGATCCTGGGCGGAGGCAGGGTCGGAAGGATGGTGGCGTCCGAGCTGGAAAAAGACAAGGATTGCCAGGTCAAACTGGTCGAATCCAACCGTGAAAAGAGCCAGCGCATCGCCGAAGAGCTGCAGCGCACCCTGATCATCGTCGGCGACGGCACCGACCTTGACCTGCTGGCGGTCGAGGGCATCATGGAGATGGACAGCTATATCGCGGTCACCAGCGATGAAGAGACCAATATCCTCTCCTGTCTGATGGCCAAGCACCTGGGCGTGCGCCGCTGCCTCGCGCTGGTCAACAGGCCGGACTATCTGCCGATCATGGCCTCCATCGGCGTCGATGCCGCGGTTGACACCCAGACCCTGACCGCCAACGCCATCCTGCGCTACATTCGCCGCGGCAACGTCACCTCGTTGGCCAGCCTGCCGGGCATTGAAGCCGAGGTTTTACAGATCGAGATCACTGAGCGCTCCCGCGCAGCCGGCCACAAGCTAAAGTCTCTCAAACTTGAACACGACGGCATGATCGGCATTATCAGCCGCAACGGTCAGGTGATCGTGCCGGTTGGCGACACCGAACTCAAGCCCGGCGACTCGATCATCGTCTTTACTACTCCCCAATCGGTGTCACGTGTTGAAAAGATCTTCGCCAACCGATAGAACCGGATCCTCGCTATGAACCTCCGCGCTGTCATCCATGTCATCGCCGACCTCCTCATCGTCGAAGGGCTGACCATGCTGGTCCCCGCCGGCTTTTCACTTTTTTACGGCGACGGCGACATCCAGGCGATTCTCACAGCGGCGATGATAACCCTTGCCACGGGCGGAATTCTCGCCCGGATCACACGCAATCCGGAGGAGCTCAAGCTGCGCGAGGGATTCGCCGTAGTGGTCTTTGGGTGGTGCGCCCTCACCGTCTTCGGCGCCCTGCCTTTTGTCCTCGGCGGCGCGATTCCCTCTTTCACCGACG
>JAKQKF010000101.1 GCA_029560815.1 bacterium | reverse complement strand
CGTCGGTGATGCGGGGCACAGCCTCGATTTTAGTGGGGCGGCCCCCGGCAATTCGGTCATCGTACCCTATAGTGGCGTCATGAACAATATCAAAACGGCCTACACCATCGAAGCCTGGATCAAATGGGATGGCGCCACACTGCCCACCGGATCATGGCGCATTGTCGACCGGCGCAACTATTTTGCCTTGTACATTGCGCCCCATGCCACCTATGGCGTCTTCAGGTTGTGGTTTCTCGTCTATCCCGCACCCACCGGGGCGCCCAGTGTGGCGGTTGCCAGCACCATCACCGTCTCCAACCTCAACGCCTGGCACCATGTCGCCGTAGCGGTGCAGCCCTCCGGGACCAGCTACGCAGCCTATCTCTATATTGATGGCGTCCAGGCCGGATCGGCCACAAACCCTGCCTTCGGTCTGCTCAGTCCCGCCAGCACCACGAATCCTCTGAACATCGGCATCTCCTGGGCCGGCACGGGACAATGGAACGGCGAGATCGACGAAGTGCGATTCTGGACCGTACGCCGTTCCCAATCCCAGATCCGCGATAACCGCGGCGTCCCTCTGGACGGCGGCACCCCCGGCATGCAGCTCTATTATAAATTCGATGATGGCAGCGGCACCACCGCCACCGAATCGACGCCCAACCACCTCAACGGTACAGTCAGCAATCCGGCTACACCCAACCCGACCTGGCAGGTATCCACAGCCCCGATCGGCTTTAATCTGCTCAATCCCAACAGCGGTACCTTTGACTGGGGAAACGCGGTTAATCTGCAGTGGTCGGTCAATCCCGTTGTCACCCAGGTCGATCTGCATCGCAGCAGCGACGGCGGTACGAACTGGGAGCTGATCGCCGCCAATCTGGCCAACCCCGCCAATGCCATCGGCACAGCCACCGACATCGTCCCCATGGTGGAGACCGCCAACGCCCTCTACCGTGTCAGCAAGGCGGGTGATGCCAGCGGTTTTGATACCAATGACACGCCGATCATCTGGACCGGCGCAACATTTTCGCCCACACTCCTTGAATATGAGGCCGAAACCGCCACCCTCACCGAAGCCATGTTCGTCGGTGTCGACGGGCAGGCCTTTGACTGCCAGTTCATCTTTTCAGCCAAGAACACCGGCGGTGGCGAAGGGAGCGGCCTGATTCCCATAAACGTCCCCGCACCCGGCGCCACCTATTACCTCTGGGTGCGTATGATGGGCGAAGGTGAAACCAGAAACTCGATCTTCGTCAGCGATAACGGTGGTCCGGAATACGCAGTCGATGTGCCCGCGGATGAACGGTGGCACTGGCAGCAAACCATGCAGGAGCGGAACGGCACCACACCCGCCGCCTTCTACCTGTCCGCAGGCCCCCATCTTATCAAAATCCGCGGCCGCGAGCGCTACTGCCGCGTCGACCGCATCGCCCTCACCAACGATCCGCGCCCCAATTTTTATAGTCCTGAGCCCAATCAGTGGCTCAATCTCACCAAACCCGCCGAACTGGTGGGGCCGGTCGCCATCGTCCGCAACACTCCCTTCGAGATCACCTGGGAATCGCTCAACATGGGCCCCCTGGTCAACCTCGAGTACTCTCTGGATTATGGCCGTACTTTCATCCTCATCGATGAGGATGTGCAGAATACCGGTTCCTTCGTCTGGAGCGTGCCCGACACGGTCACCGAGGAGGGCGTCATTCGCATCTCCGCGCCTCTTGGCTACTGTCCGATGGATATCAACTGGATGCCTTTCTATATCGTCAACCCCCCGCCTGTGGTGACTGTCACCGCCCCCAATGGCGGCGAGACCCTGGCGGCGAAAGACACCACCCAAATCACCTGGAGCAGCGCCCGCTTCGATCAGCCGGTCTCGCTCTATCTCAGCCTCGATGGCGGCGCCACCTGGAATGAAATCGCCGCCGGCCAGAGCAACACCGGCAGCTTCACCTGGATCGTTCCGAAAACCCTCTCCGACTCTTGCCTGATCAAGGTGAAAGCTGCAGATGCGGAGATCCCCGTCGATCTCAGCGACGCCCTCTTCCATATCGTGCGCCCCGCCGGCGAGGAGCCCTCCCTCACTCTGACCGCTCCCAACGGGGGCGAAAGCTTTGAGGCTGGCCGCGTCGAAACCATCGAGTGGATCTCGGAATACCTGACCGGGCATGTGGCCCTTCTCTTCTCCGCCGACAGCGGAAGGACCTGGAGTGAGTTCGCCACCGGCCTGCCGGCTGCGGGCGCTTATGAATGGACCATCCCCGCCACCGCCTCGGAACAGTGCCTGATCAAGGTGGCTGATTCCGCCACCGGCGCCATCGTGGATCTCTCCGATGCCCCATTCTCCATCTCGGCTCTCCCGCAAAACTTCGCCCTGGCCTTTGACGGCGAGGATGATCTGCTCCAGGTGGCCCATCACCCCAGCCTGAATATCTCGGGTACGATGACCATCGCCTTCTGGATGCAGAACCATCAGCTCGGGCAGAGCTGGAGCCGCATACTCGAAAAAGGCACCTTTGACGAGTACGCCATCTCCTTCTACAGCAATACCGGCCGCCTGGCCGGCACCCTGCGCAGCACCATCCCCGGCGGCGCGCGTATGCAAACTCTCTTCGGCCCCTCCTTCTCGATCATCCCCGTGCGGGAGTGGGTGCATGTCGCGGTGACCTACGACGGCACTACCGCGAGCCTCTACATCAACGGCATCCTTGAGACCAGTAAAACCGGCAAGGCCGCACCGAGGACCCTCATCCGCGACCTGATCATCGGCGCCGCGCTCCACAACGACGTCTATGAATACCACTTCAAGGGACTGCTCGACGAGATGAGCTTCTGGTCTGTGGCGCTCACGCCCGAACAGATCGCCGACCGGATGTTCGAACGGCCGCGCGGCAGCGAAGAGAGCCTCGTCGCCTACTACAGCTTCGATGAAGGCAGCGGTCAGTTCGCCCATGACAAAGGCCCCAACCTGCTGCACGGCCGCCTGGGTAAAACCGCCGACACCGATGAGAGCGATCCGCTCTGGATCAGCATCGACCGCCCGGCCAGGATGGCCGCTCTGGCAGTGCTGGAAAAATCCTTCGCGCCGCTCGAAGAGGTCATCGAACAGGAAGAGATTCCTCTCACCTGCGAGCTGGGCCAGAACTATCCCAATCCCTTCAATGCCTCAACGACCATCACCTACACCGTTCCTGAGATGCCCGAATCCGGCTCGCTTCGTCTGGATATCTTTGACATCCAGGGACGCCTGATCCGCACCCTGGCGCAGGGTACGGCCGCTGCCGGCAGCCACCAGATCCTCTGGAACGGCACCAACGAACAGGGCGAAATGGTGCCCTCGGGCATCTACTTCTACCGCCTCCAGGCCGGCAGTTTCCAGGAGATCAAACGGATGGTCATGCTCAAGTAGCCCTCTGTTAAGAATCGCGAGCAAACTCTCACCGCTCGCACCTATAAAAAAAGCCCTGAAAGGTATTCAGCCTTTCAGGGCTTTTATAATGCCGCGCTGTATCCATGGCGATCCCGCCGTTTTTCCCGCCGGTCTTCCGCTTTCTCCTGGCGGTCCTCTTTCAGCTCTTCATGGTCCTCACGAAGCTCGCGCAATCCCATCCTGATCTCCTCCTCGGAAAGCTCGAGGTAGCGCTCGAGAAGAGTGCTCTGCTCGCGGCGCAAAACCTCATCCAGCCGCCCGCCGGCCCCGATTAAATTTTTATTGACTTATTCAACACAACTCAGTAAGTTATATCTGTAGACTACTGCCCTGCATTGCAATGGGTAATGAACAGGGTAGCGTGAAGTTGTTCGCATTAGGTAACAGGAGGTAGAAATGCGTAAATTATTGATGGTTGTGATGATTGCTGTTCTCACTGTCGGGATGATATCCTGCGCCAGCCTGACCAAAGCAACCC
>JAKQKF010000099.1 GCA_029560815.1 bacterium | reverse complement strand
TTTTCCGGAAAACAGACCGGCCCCGGCCCAGGCCGCGGCCTCCGGCAGGGCGGCAAAAGCCTCCTTGATCCGGTCCGGAAAAATCCCCCGGCCGTACATCATCTGGTCGTCCGGTAGCGGCGAGGTATCGGTATCACCGCGGCCGACCGGGATCGGATGCAAGGGGATGAAGACAACCCGGCCCTTGCCGACTTCCCGGCGGGTGACGGCCACCGGGGAATCCTGCAGACTAAAGCCCAGCAGCTCCGACAGGCCCAGGTTCCGCCGCACCACTCCGTTTTCATCCTTCGATGAGGAAAGCCCCATCACCACCAGACCTCCGCCCTGCTCCACGAAGGTGCTGATGATCTTCACCTGCTCGTCGCTCATCAAGGGGACATAGGGCAGGATCAGCGTCTTGCAGCGGGCCAGCTCCGTGGCATTGAGGTCCCGTTCGACGGTCATGACATGGGCGATGCCGGCATCAGCGAGCACCCGCGAGGCCGGATTGAAATAGCTGAACTCATCGCTGTAGAACTGGTTGATCGAGCAGAGGATGGCCGTGTTGGCGGCCAGCTTCGCCCCGACGAGGTTCTCCTCATTCTCCTTGAAGAAAGCATAGATCTGTTCAGCGCCGTTATGAACCATCGGCGAGATCGGCTCGCCGAAGGTCTCGCGCACCACGCTGAAGGTATTGTGGTTGGCAAAGGCCTCGGCGATGCTCAGCTTGATCAGATTGAAAAGCGCCTTCTCGTTCGGGATCGGTTTGGGTGTCGAGGGCTGGATGCAGTACATCCACACCGGCTTTTGCATGGCCGCGGCCGCCAGGAATTTCAGCGGACCGGAGTTGGAGACCTTGACCTCGCCGTCCGCGCGCGGGACGGAACGCAGACCGGACTGGATTTCCGAATAGAAAAAGTCCTCGACCTCCCCCATCCTCTCCATATCGTCGCCGTTGATATAGGCCATGTTGCCGTAGTCGCCGCCGTTGATATTGCCGGAGAGGAGGAAACCGGGATTGATTTCCCTGGCCGCGGCGCGAATCTCGCGCTGAAATTCGCTCAGCGAGGCACTGCGGAAGAGGAGCCATTCCCGCCAGAGCGCCTGGGTATTATCCAGGGGCGGCTCTGCCTGGGCAAGATCCGTGATCCCGTAGCGTTTCTGCAGATAACCGGCGGGGACCTTTTCCTGCAGGTACTTTCTGAAGGCCGCGCGCGAGTGCTCGCAATAACAGGTGCCTTCGTGGACCTTGGTCCAGTCGACGTAGGCCCCGTCATACCAGCCCAGCGCGACCAGCCGCATCACGCCCTTGAAATAGTGCACATAGGAGGGATTATCCTGACAGCCGAACATTTCAAAGCGGCCGCCGGTTTTGGGCGCATTCGGATGTCTGAAGCGATAAAAAGAGTATTTCCCGTCATGAGACCGCCGCGCCCATTTGTCGGGCCCCTCGGCCGGTTTGGCGCCCAACCAGGCGGCATAGCTTTCCCAAAGTCCGGGCGTATTGAAGGCCTCATTCAGCGCCAGCTCTTCCGGCCTGGGCACGTCGTCATAGGTCGGACTCTCGCCCGCCAGGGCCATGGTCGTATAGGCGATCACGTGCAGGCCCTCCTGGTGAAAGCGGTCGACCTTTGCGCGCGCTGCTGCGACGAGCTTGTCAAATTCTTTCAGATCGGTGATGTACTGGCCGCTGCCCGGGTCCTTGGGGAAGAGGATCGGACCGCCATTCTGGTTGACCGTTGCGTGCAGCCGGTTGAGGAATCCGATATTGTCATTGGAGCGGACGATGCGGATGTGACCCCAATCCCATGGCCCCGGCGCTCGGCCGGATTTCGGCGTCTCCGGCTGAACGGCAGCCGGGAGCGTCGCCAGCAGCGCCACGATTAGTGCGGCAAATCCCCGGGTGACTCCTGTTGATCGTTTCATGACTTTTTCCTCTCCCTGTTTTTGACGCCCCCGCGGGATTCAGATGCCCTTCCGCCAGCCGGAATCGTCAAAGGTGCTGAGCTGGATCGGGAACGAGCCGTCCGGATTGAGCGGCTGGGCACAGGCCCAATGGACCGGCCTGCGCACGCCCTTGGTTTCGATCTCGGCGCGCAGTTTCATCTTTTTGCCTTCCATGCCCGGGGGGAGGATGAAATTGCACTGACGGAGCCGCCCGCCGTGGGGATGGCCGGCATCGAGGCCGCCGCCCATG
>JAKQKF010000070.1 GCA_029560815.1 bacterium | reverse complement strand
TATGGCCTTCATCGCCCTGATGATTCTGCGCAACAACCCGCGCACCGCCGGGGCGGCCAGCGCCGCCATGGGCGGCTTTAAACGGTTCGGCCTGCCCGTCGTCGCCCTCTTGATCGTACTGCTGCTCATCTCCCAGTCGGTGGTGGTGATCCAGGCCGGCACCGCGGGCGTCGTCAAACGCCTCGGCGCTGTCAAGGGAGAAATGGCTCCGGGCCTGCACTTTATCCTGCCGTTTGTGGACCAGGTCGTGCTCTACCCGACGGTGAAAAAGACCTACGAGGCCTCGGAGATCCCGGACCAGAGCCAGGCTGACTATCCCGACATCATCATCTCGGCCCTCACCTCCGACGGCCAGCAGATCAAAGTCGGCATCACCGCCCGCTTCATGATCCAGCCCGGCAAAGCGGCCTGGATCCTGCAGAACCTGGGCACGGAGCGCGACTATGTCGAAAAGGTGGTCAAAACCGAGATCCGCGGTTCGGGCCGGCGCGTGCCGACCAAGTTCGCCGCCTATGACCTCTACACCAAGACCAGCTATGAAGCCCAGCAGGTCCTTTTTGACGAAATCTCACCCAAGTTTCAGGAGAACGGCCTGATCCTCGACGAGCTGGTGCTGCGCAACATCACCTTCACTGAAGAATATGCCCACACTCTCGAGGAGAAGCAGATCGCCCTGGAGAACATCAGCACCGAGCGCAACAAGCTCGAGCAGGAAAAGATGCGCAAGGAGCAAAAGATCGTCGCCGCCGAGGGCGATGCCCGCAGCATCGAGATCCGCCAGACGGCGCTGACCAAAAACCCGACCATCATCCAGTGGGAATTTGTGCAAAAGCTGGCGCCGAACATCCAGTGGGGTATCCTGCCCCAGGGAGCGGTGCCGATGCTCAACATGCAGGGGTTTGGGGGCAAACAGTAACCATCATCCCCCTGCCGCCGCGGGCTGCTGCAGCCGTACAGCCCGATCAACCCTGATTTTGAGGCAGTGCGTAAAAAGCCCCCGCGCGGGGCGCGTATTCAGCTATGGAGAACCTTGTACATGGTCAATGAAAAGATAGAACAGGCGATCGCTATCATGCAGGAGAAAGGGGTGGACCTCTGGCTCACCTTTGTGCGCGAGACCACCTCCGCCCCCGATCCGGTCCTCGATCTGCTCGCCGGGGCGCACGTGGTGTGGCCCTCGGCTTTTATTCTCACCGCCTCGGGCAAGGCCATTGCCATCGTCGGCAGCCTCGACATGCACGGCGTGCGCGATGCCGTCAGCCGCTATGAGGTGAGGGGCTATGTCGATTCCGTGGCCGGCCCGCTGCTCGAGGTGATCGAAGCGGAGCAGCCGAAACGCATCGCCATCAACTATTCGGCCAACGACGTCATGGCCGACGGGCTTTCGTACGGACTCTACCTCATCCTCACCGACTATCTCAAGGGAACTCCCTGGGTGGACCGGCTCGAGTCGAGCGAGGCGCTGGTGGCGGCCCTGCGCGGGCGCAAGTCGCCGGCCGAGCTGAGCCGGATCAAATCGGCCATCCGTGAGACCCTCGACATCTACGATCAGGTCACCGCCCACGTGCGCACCGGCATGACTGAGCGGGAGGTGGCCGCCTTCATCACCGACCTGATGGAGGCGCGCGGCCTCACCCCGGCCTGGTCGGCGGACCACTGTCCCTCGGTCTTTTCCGGCCCCGACACCGCCGGAGCCCACGCCGGTCCGACCGGGCGGCGGATCGAGCCCGGCCACATCATGAATACCGATTTCGGGGTGCGCTATGAGGGCTACGTTTCGGACCTGCAGCGCACCTGGTACTTCCTGCGCCCGGGCGAGAGCGAGGCTCCGGCCGAGGTGCAGCGCGGCTTTGCCACCATCTACGGAGCGATCCAGGCGGCCGCGGCGGCCCTCAAACCCGGGGTGGAGGGATGGACCATCGACAAGGTGGCGCGGCAGTACATCGTCGACGCGGGCTATGAGGAATTCCCCCATGCCCTCGGGCACCAGGTCGGCCGCAGCGCCCACGACGGCGCGGGACTGCTCTGTCCGATCTGGGACCGCTACAAGAACCTCCCCTTCCTCAAGGTCGAGGCGGGCCAGGTCTACACCCTGGAGCCGCGCCTGACGGTGCCCGGCCACGGTGTGGTGACCATCGAGGAGATGGTGGTGGTGAACGACAAAGGGTGCGAGTTCCTCTCGTCGCCGCAGACCGAACTGCTGGTGGTCTGATCTCCGCGGCGCCGGCCCGTTTCTCCCGGCAGTGCGGCCCGGATTATCGCCGGCGGAACCGTCAACATCCGCGGCGTCCACATGGTCATTTGAAGCGTCTGTATCGGCGGTGCCTCGATTCCGCCCAATCCATCTGCAGCCCTTACTTCTCCCCGGTGCGCCTCCAGGCCCGCCGGGGTTTTTTATTTGGCCGTCCGGTGCGAAAAAATTCTGCAAACACGGCGCAAAGCACCTATTATTATTAAAGTAAATCCATCGCCATGCATCCCCGGGAAATTTCAACTGGAGGTACCGGCACCATGAAGCGCCGTGCTCTGCTCTTGTTTTGTGCCCTTATTGCGTTTATCACCCCCCATGGAGTGAGAGCCCAGGCGCTCCCGCTCGCCGCCGCGGCGGACAGCGCCGCCGCGTCCGGCTCCGATATCGCCCTGCAAAAGAGCGAGGCGGTGGTGACCTCGACCGTCGTCGCCTGGCAGGGATTTCTCACCGACAGCAACGGCAATCCCATCACCGGCAGCCTGCCGGCGCGGTTGAGCATCTGGTCGGAGGCGCAGATCGGGACCAAGTTGTGGCAGGAGGAGCATAATCTTGACGTCTATCAGGGTTATTTCACCGCCGAGCTCGGGCGCACGATCGAATTTCCGCGCACCGTCTTCGAGGGCGGTCCGCGCTGGATCCAGCTCGAGGTCAACGGCGAGGCCCTGACCCCGCGCAAGGAGCTGCTCAACGTCCCCTTCAGCCTCTATGCCGCAAATGCCGGCGCCCTTGGCCAGGTGGCCGCGGACCAGTTCTACACCCGCAGCCAGGCCAACAATGCCGCCAGCAACGACATCGATGCGGCCAAACTGGGCGGAAAAAAGGCGGCGGATGTTTATGACCGCTTCCAGCTCGATGCCGGCTATGTGGCGCGCGGCAGCACCAACAGCGTCACCGGTGAGATGATCGTGGACGGATCGATCCAGCGCTCCGATATCGGCTTCAGCCTCGGCGCCGGCACCATCACCGCCGTCACGCCCGGCAACGGCCTCAACGGCGGCGGCACCACCGGCGCCGTCTCCCTCGCTCTCGCCACCGAGTACGCCACCGGCCAGTCCTACGACACCCGTTTCGTCCGCCGCGAGGAGAGCGCTTCGGTCAATTCGGGCATGCTGCGCGACGGCAGCGTCACCTCGGCCAAGATCGCCGACAATTCCATTCAGCCCGTCGACCTGGGTTTCACCCTCGGCACCGTCACGGCGATCGTGGCCGGCAACGGCCTCACCGGCGGCGGCGTGAGTGGTCCGGTCACCCTCTCCCTCAACAGCAATTACCAGAACGGCAGCGCCTACGACAGCCGTTTCGTGCGCAAGGGCGAGGAGACCAGCATCACCAGCGCGATGATCAAGGATGGCGAGGTTTCGGGCGCCGATATCAAAAACTATTCCATCACCCAGGAGGACATCGGCTTCAACCTGGGCGACATCACCTCGGTGCAGACCATGAACGGCCTCATGGGCGGAGGAGTGACCGGCGACCTCACCCTGCAGCTGGAGACCCCCTTTCGCGACGGCTCCGCCTACGACGGCCGCTTTGTGCAGAGAGGCCAGGTGGGCGGAATCACCGGCACCATGATCCTTGACGGCACCATTGAACCCCGCGATCTTGCCTTCCCCGCCGGCGACATCACCAGCGTCACCGGCACCAGCGGCGTCACCACCACCACATCCGGCCAGAACGGGGATGTCATCCTCCGCCTCGAGGAGGGGTATCTCACCGGAGCCGCCTACGATTCCCGCTTTGTCAATAAAAGCCTCGTCGGGGGCATCACCAGCCCGATGATTGCCGATCTGGGGATCCAGTCCATTGACCTGGCGGATAATCTCCTCCAGCAGCGCCATTTCGGCAACACCTTCAGCATGAGCAAGAATTACGTCGGCGGGGCGGTCTTTAACGTCGCCAACCTCGCCGCGGCGAACAGCTGGGGCATCCAGGGGAGCGGGCTCACCGGCGGCTTGCGCGGCACCAGCTCCACCGGAACCGGCGTGATGGGCTCCGGCGCCCTCTACGGTGTTCACGCCCGTCTCGAGGGATCGACCACGGTCAACAGTTTCGCCCTTTTCGTCGAAGGACAGGCCCGCTGCACCACCGGCGGCTGGGCCGATCTGGCGGAAAAGATCAACGGCTCCGAGGAGCTGGAAGCGGGCGACGTGGTGGTGATCGATCCCGGTGCCCTCCATGCGGTGCGGCGCTGCCGGGAGGCCAACGATACCCGGGTGGCGGGCATCATCTCGACCAATCCGACCATCCTGGTCGGCACGCTGGTCAGCGGCGGCTATCCCCTCGCCCTCAGCGGCATCGTCCCTTGCAAGGTGACGGCCGCCAACGGGGCCATCCGCCCCGGCGACCTGCTCACCAGTTCGGAGGTGGCCGGCCATGCCATGAAGGCCGTGGAGATCAGGCCGGGGACGATCGTGGGCAAGGCCCTCGAGGGGCTTGACGCAGGCACCGGCGTGATTCAGGTCCTGGCAACCCTGCACTAGAAGCCCTGAGGAGAGGTATGAAATATCTGAAACTGCTCATCCTGGCGCTTCTGCCGCCTATGCTGCTGCAGGCCCAGTCTTACAGCCTGAAACGCTCCGCCTTTGTCACCGCCGGCGGAAGGATCGCCTCCGGCCGCTACACTGCGGCCGCGGCAGCGGGCATCCCCACGCTGAGCGGCATGGAGAGCGCCAGCTTTAGCGTCGGCCCGCTGACGGCTGTGGCCCTGGCGGCGGAGCAGCCGCCGCAAGAGTTCGCCCTGCTGCAGAATTATCCCAATCCCTTCAATCAGACCACCATGCTGAGCTGGCAGCTGCCGCGGGCGGAGCGGGTGCGGATCGCGCTCTTTTCGCTGCGCGGCGAGGAGCGGGCGCTGCTCTACGCAGGCCGTCAGCAGGCGGGAGTCTACCGCCTCGCCTGGGACGGGCGGGACGGCAGCGGGCGGCCGCTGCCGAGCGGGGTTTACTTTGTCCGTTTCACGGCGGGCGATCACCGGCAGGTGGTCAAACTCACGCTGGTGCGGTAGGAGAGCGGCGCGCATGATCATCGAGACCATCGTCACCGGCCCGCTCGAAGAGAACTGCCATCTTGTCCAGTGTCCCGACAGCCCTGCGGGTGCCCTCATCGATCCCGGCGACGATGCCGATGAGATTCTGGCGGCGGTCTCGGCGCGGGGGCTGCATCTCACCCATATCCTGCTGACCCATGCCCATTTCGACCATCTCGGTGCGGTCGCGGCCCTGCAGCGGGCGAGCGGGGCACCGGTTCTGCTGCACGAAGCCGAGAGGAGCGCGCTCGGGGGCGTCGCCCTTCAGAGCGCGCTTTTCGGCTTGCCCGCGCCCGAGCTTTTTCAGGTCAACAACTGGCTGAAAGGCCGCGAGAAAATCGCCATCGGCAGCCTCGAGCTGCAGCTCCTTTTCACCCCCGGCCACTCGGCCGGCGGGGTGTCGTTTTATGGCCACGGCCATCTTTTTCCCGGGGACGTACTCTTCCGCAACTCCATCGGCCGCTCCGATCTGCCGGGCGGCGATGCCGGGCTTCTGCTCCACTCCATCCGCACGCAGCTGTTCACCCTGCCGGACGATACCATCGTCCATCCCGGGCACGGCGCGGCG
>JAKQKF010000067.1 GCA_029560815.1 bacterium | reverse complement strand
CTGCGCGAGATGCGGCTGATGGCCGCCGAGCCGGTCACCGCGGCGGAGCTGAACTATGCCCGCGAGAGCTGGCTCAACTCCTACGTCTTTAATTTCGACAGCAAGGATGAAGTGATCGGCCGCATGGCCAGCTATGCCTATTACGGCCTGCCGCTAGATTACCTGCAGCAGCTGCGCCGCAAGATCGAAGGGGTGACGATTGCGGATGTGCAGCGGGTCGCGCAGAAATATATGCGGCCGGAAGAGGTGCAGATCCTGGTGGTGGGCAATCCGTCCGAGTTCGGCGAGCCCCTGAGCGCGCTCGGGCCGGTCAACGAGATCGACGTCAGCATCCCGATGCCGGGCGGGCAGCCCGTGCCTGAGGCGACCGGCGAGGCGAAAGAAAAGGGGCGGCTTGCGGTCTCGCTGATGCTGGAAAAAATGGGCGGCCGCGAAAAGATGGCCGCGGTCCAAAACGCCGAATATATCGCCAAGCTGCTGCAAAGCTCGCCGATGGGCGAGATGGCCATGGATGCCGCGATCACCATCGTCTTCCCGGACAAGAGCTGCAGCGCCATGAAGCTGCCGCAGGGGGAGATCAAGATGATCCTCAATGGCGACAAGGGCATGCTGGTAGCCCCGCAGGGGAGCATGCCCGCCCCCGAGCCGGTCAAAAACAACATGATCGAGAATCTCTTCCGCGATCCCTTCATGCTCGCCCGTCTGTTCGACGAGGTCGAGGTGCAGTACGCCGGCGAGAGCACCTTTGCGGACAAACAGGCGACCGAAGTGATCATCAGCAAGGGCAAGCTGAGCTACCGGCTCTTTATCGATCCGGCGGCGCTGCTGCCGCTCGGCACCCGGTACACTACGGTCGGCCAGATGGGGCCGGTTGAGGTGGAGGAGCGCTATGAGGATTACCGCGAGGTGAACGGATTCCAGGTCGCCTGGAAGACGCTCGGATTCGAAAAGGGCGAAAAGGCCTCGGAGACCAATGTCGTCTCGGTCACCCTGGATGGAACGGTGGACATGACGATCTTTCAGTAAACTCATCCCTCCCGCCGCCACCCGGCTCCGGCCGGGCGCCGATCTGCACTTTCGCTCACACCCTGCAGGCGGGGTTCCGGCGGCAGCAGTTTCGGGGATCGGACAAAAAAGGCCCTGTGCTGAGACAGCACAGGGCTTTTTTTTATTGCTGGCGTAGTTGGATCTGCTCCTTCTTTCCTCACTCCCACCCGGAGGTTTGCCGGTTCCTTGCATCCCCGGCTGGCGTTTCCGGCAGGAAAAGAGCACCCCGGATAGTGGTGAAAGGTGCGGGAGGATCGCTTGACCATCTACTCAGCAGGAACAAGTGCCGGCATCTGTTGGTAGGAAAACTCGTTGATATCAGCGGACTCTTTGGCATGCTCGATCGTCATGCTGACAACCCGGCCCCGTTGATCCAAATCCAGATAGATATTTTCGTTTAATTCTTTTGTTTCCACTGGCGGGATGGCAGAAAACTCTATCAAGGCTGTATCCGTATCCGGAAAATATTTGATCTTCATTGCTTACTCCTCAAAGTCCCGATCAAAGAATGCGTTATGTACTGTTTCACCATCTGCGAGCAAGATAATCCGCAGTGCTCGATTCTGCATCTCCGGAATCCTCACCCAGCGTCGAAGCCGGCCATCTGACTGAATTTGCTCGCGGATCGGATCTCTAATTGCCCGTATAATCCACTCATCCTTGATTAGAGCCCGGTCCGGACGCAAACGCGTATGATCAAAGTAGAGGGTCGTCTTCATCTATTCTCCTCTATTCAGGGACTCCTCAACAGGTAATATATGACAAGTTTGCTAAAGAGGCAATGAATATCGTACAAATATGAATCCGATTCATTCTTTAAACATGAGCGCGAAGATTTTGAGCGGCGGCCGTATCGAAAAGACGAATTGCACAAGAAGGCAATTAGAGGATAAGAAGGCTGGGAAAATTCTTTTGCCCCCGCATAAAAATTCGGGCAGGGGCAAAAGAATTATGGAGATGGCTTTAAAAGAAGGAATAGTTCAGCCCGAAGGAAACGGCCTGCTTGATCTGGGCGCGCGGGGTGACCCTCGGCTCATTGATGGTGAGCAGATTGAGCATCACCGTGACATATTTGCTCACCGCAGCGGACAGGGCCGTGTTCGTGCGCAGCATGGTGTGCTGCATGTCGTTGAAAGGCGAAAAGGTCTCCAGCATGGAGGTCAGCAGCAGGTTCTCCGAGAGTTTCCAGTCGAGGTTGACGCCGGTCTCGGCGCCGCCCTCGATCACCGACTTTTCGATCTCGTTGGTGGTCTCCTTGTCGTCGGTATAGATCGCGGCGAATGCGGCGCTGCCGGCGAAGGTCTCGCGCAGACCGGCGCCGAGGCGCATTTTGACCTGCGGCACGACCTGCCAGCCGATGCCCGCGGTCTGGGTCAGGTAGGCGGGATTGAAGATCTTGGAGACCTGGGTGCGCACGTCGTTGGCGTCGTAGGCATAGCCAGGCGCAAACTGGGTTTTAAAGGTGAACGCGGCGTAGGGATTGACCAGCTTGCCGATCTTGCGCGTATAGATGCTCTCGGCCTCGATACGGTCGTCGGTCTTGCGCGTGCTTTTGGAGCCGAGTTTGGTGTTGCCGAAACCGAAGCGATAGGCGGTGCTCCAGTTGTTCTTGCCGACATCGTAGACCGATTTGCCGTCGAGCAGGGTGTTCCAGGCAATGGCGTCCTCACCGCCCTGTTTCCAGTCGGTGAAGGTGGTCTGGTTGCCGAGCAGGGAGCCGACCAGGGTATGGACCCAGGGGGGCGCCGGTTTGGTGGTGTCGGGCGCGGCTTCCTGCGCCCAGGCGGACATCGAAAAAAAGAAAATGATGCAGATTACTTTCTTCATAAAAGCCTCCATTCATTCCAAAACAGGCATGTTGCTCATGTGCAAAACAATTTCTCACTGTGGCACAGAGATCACCAAGTGAGAAGTCACACCGGATCATTCCTCTCTCGGTGGCCCTGTGCCTCAGTGTGAGGCCAAATCAGAATCCCGGCTCCTCGATGGAGCGCACCTCGAACGAGGCGAATTTATCGAGCTGTGCGCGGATCTCCTCCGCCTTGCCGACCACGACCAGCACCACCTGATCGGAGGGCATCAGTCGCTGCGCCATCGCTTTGGCCTGCTCAGGCTCCACCGCAGCGATCGAATTCAGGAAGCGGGTGTAATAGTCGCTGCCGAGACCGTAGAAATGGAGGTCGGTGTAGGCCGCGGCCCGCGCACCCTGGGTCTCGAGGCTGGGCGGGAACTGGCCGAGGATATAGTTGCGGCCGCTGGTGACCTCTTCCTCCGTGAATCCCTCCTGGCGCGCTTTGTTGATCAGGTCGAAGGTCACCTGCAGCATCTCGCCGATCTTTTCGTTGCGGGTGTAGGAGCTGATCGCATAGAGCCCGAGGTTGTTCCAGGACTGCATGGTGGCGCGGGCGTTGTAGGTGAGGCCGCGTTTGACGCGCAGCTCGGTGACCAGCCAGGACGTGAAGCGGCCGCCGAAGAGGGTGTTCATCACCGAGGCCTCGGGATTCTGCGGATCGCCCATGGCCAGTCCGGGCGCGCCGAGCATGAAATAGGCCTGGGTGGCGTCGGGTTTGTCGATGAGCAGGTAGCGGCTTTTGCCCGGGGAGAGGGCGGGCAGTCCGGACGGACGCGCAGCGGCGGCGCCCTTTTTCCAGCCGCCGAAGTGCTTTTTGACCAGGGCTTTGAGTTCGGCCGGACGGATGTCGCCGACCACGGCCAGCACGGCCGCATCGGGGTGATAATGGGCGCGGTAAAAGGCCCCGACCGCCGCCGGCGTGACCGCGGTGAGGGTCTGCTCGTTGCCGATGCTGAGCCGGCCGAGGGGATGGCCGCCGAACCAGGCCTTCTGGAAATAGTAGCGCACGGCCGACTGCGGCTCATCCTTGATCGCCAGCAGGTCGTCGATACGGACGCCCTTTTCCAGCTCGACCTCCTCGGGGAAGAAGGCCGGCTGCAGCAGGCACTCCGCGGCCAGCTCGAGCAGGGCCGGAAAATTGTCGCTCAGGGCGCCGCCGCTCATTTCGGCGTATTCGGCGCGCGCGCGGCTGACCAGTTCGGCGCCGATGAAATCAGAAGCCTCAGCCACCTCCGCCGCGGAGCGGGTTTTGGTCCCTTTCATCAGCAGCTCGGCGGTCAGGTCGGCCAGTCCCTCCTGCTCCGGGCCGACCGAGCAGTTGCCCGCGCCGGGGATGATCAGGCGGAAGCTGACCAGCGGCAGATCGTGCTGGCTCAGGTGGTAGACGGTTAGTCCGTTGCCGAGGGTGAATTTCTGCGGTTTGGGGAGCTCGAAAGCCCCGCTCTGGAAGGCCATGGCGGCCACCAGCACTCCGGTCATGATCAGGGTATGTTTCATTCGGCGCCTCCCTCTTCCGGGAGCAGCACCCCCGTGGTCTTTTTCATCGGCGACAGCCATTTTTGCGCCGCCTGCTGCACCTGGGCGACGGTCACGCCGTCGAAACGGGCGGTCCAGGAGAAGAGATTCTCCCAGCCGCCGAAGAGGAGTTCGGCGGTGCCGAGGATGTTGGCCTTGCCGCTGATGCTCTGCAGCGGGCGATAGAATTCGGTGCGGATGATATTGCGCGCCTTGGTCAGCTCCTTGTCGCTGATGCCCTCGGCGGCGATGCGGGCCAGTTCGTCATCGACGGCCTTTTCGATCAGGTCGAGGCCGGCATCCTGGCGCGGTTCGACGTAGATATTGAAGAGGAGGGGATCGATGCTTTCCTGCATGCCGCCCTGGATATCGATGGCGAGCTGTTTGTCGCTGACGAGGCTGCGGTAGAGGCGGCTGCTCTCGCCCTGGAGGAGGACGATCTCGAGGATGCGCAGGGCCGGAAACTCCTCATCGAGGCAGGCGGGGGCGTGCCAGACTATCTGGAAGCTGGGCGACTGGGCCGGCTTGTGCAGGGTCACGCGGCGCGGGCCGATCTGTTCCGGCTCGGCCGTGATCACCGCCGCCGGGGCGGGACTGGCCGGAATCGGGCCGTAGTGCTTGTTGATCAGCGCCAAAAGCTCGGGGGTGCTGAAATCGCCGACCACCACCAGCACTGCGTTGTTGGGGGCGTAGTAGGTGCGGTAGTAGGCCATGATCTCGTCGCGGCGCCAGTTCTGGATGTCGCTCATCCAGCCGATCACCGACCAGTGATAGGGATGGGCCATGATCGCCGTGGCGCGCACGGTCTCGTCGAGCAGGCTGGCGTTGTTGTTCTCCACGCTCATGCGGCGTTCGGAGGCGACCACTCCGCGCTCGGATTCGAGCACCTCGGGATCGAAGATGAGTCCCTGCATGCGGTCGGCCTCGATGGCCATCATCTTTTCGAGGGCCGCGACGGGAAACCAGTCGGTGTAGGCGGTCATGTCATCGCTGGTATAGGCGTTGTTGGCGCCGCCGTTGAACTCCATGATCTTGTCGAGCTGGCCGGGACCGGTCTGAGCCGTGCCGTTGAACATCATGTGCTCGATGAAATGGGAGACCCCGGTCAGCCCCGGCCGCTCGTTGCGCGAGCCGACACGGTAAAAGGTATAGTAGGCGATGTTGGGGATGGCATGGTCCTCGAAGAGGAGGATCTTGAGGCCGTTGTCGAGTGTGGCGGTGGTGATGTTCTCCTTGCTGAAGGTCGCCGCCAGGCAAACGGATGAGCCGAGCAGGGCCATGATGAGGAGGGGGAGCAGTTTGAGGTGCATGTCTTTTCTCCTGGTTTACAATCCATTAAATTATTCATTTTATGTTATTTTATCAAGTTGTTTTATCGGCGAGCTTACGGCTTGCATAATTTCGCCATGTTCTCTATATTGAAGGTACGTTTTATGAACGAACCGCTTGCCGCTGCTGCTCACCCATAAGGGCTCTGCCATGCACAGCTCACTTTTTCGCCGCCTCCTCACCGGCGGCGCCTTCGGACTCGCCGCCGCGCTGCTGGTGCTGCTGCTCACCCATCTGCTCGAGCCCCGGCTTTTCGACGCCTTTGAGGCCAAATCGCTGGACTGGCGCTACCTCGGCCGGCTGAAGAACCTGTGGGAGCAGCGTCAGGGCGCGACCATCGAGGAGATCGTCATTGTCGATATCGATGACCGGAGCCTGAAAAAACTGGGGCGCTACTCCTGCTGGCCGCGCGACTATCACGCCCGCATCATCGACTCGGTCACCGGCGGGGGAGCCCGCGCCATCGGCTTTGACATCCTCTTTATGGAACCGGACTGCATCTCGGCGACGGACTCGCTGCTGGTGGCTGCCACCGCCCGCTCCGGCATCGTCTATCATGCCATGGCCTTTTCCAACGCCAATCCTGACGCCTTTCTCGAGCCGATGAAGGAACCGCCCGCGGGTCTGGCTGCGGAACGGCTCTCTCTGCTGCCCGCCAGCGAAGCGCAGCGCAAATTCCGCAGCGCCGACCGTATGGACGGCCAGCTCGTCCCCCTCTACAACGCCGCCGCCGGCATCGGCTTTGCCAACTTTTCGCCCGACAACGACAGCGTTATCCGCACCATGCCGATGTTCATCCAGTTCGCCGGCCGCCACTACTTCGCCCTCACCCTGGCCATGACCATGGGGATTTTGGGAGCCGGGCCTGAAGAACTCACCGTCGTCCCCGGCGACGCCATCACCATCCACCCTCCCGGCGGCAAGCCGGTGCGCATCCCCATCGATGACAACGGGCGCATGCTCATCAGCTACCAGGGCACCTTTCAGACCTTCCGCTACATCTCCTACTATGATGTGCTCATGGAGCGGGTGCCGCCGGAGACCTTTGACGGCCGCATCGTCCTGGTCGGCACCTCCGCCGCCGGGCTCTCCGATATCCGGCCGGTCCCCTTTCAGGACTCCTTTCCGGGGGTCGAGGTCCACGCCAACGTCCTCCACAATATCCTGCAGAGCCAGTACATCGAAAAACAGGGCCCCTACTCCTCCGTGCTCATCGTGGTCGGACTGGCGCTGCTGATCGCCCTGCTCACCGTGCTGCTCAAGCCGGTGCTGGGCGGGCTCCTCGGCGCGCTCATCATCGTCGGCTATGCCCTTCTCGGCATGCGCTGGTTCAGCGAGAGCGCCTTCTGGCTGGAGCTGGTGCGGCCGGTCATGGCCATCGTCATCGCCTATCTCTTCGTCGTCCTCTACCGCTTTATCGACGAGGAGCGCAACAAGCGCTACATCAAAAACATGTTCCAGCACTATATCACCGCCTCGGTGGTCGACGAGCTGCTCAGGCGGCCGGACATGCTCAAGCTCGGGGGCGAGAAGCGCATGGCCACCGCTTTTTTCTCGGACATCAAGAATTTCACCACCGTATCGGAAAACCTCACGCCGGAGGTCCTGGTCGCCCAGCTCAACGACTATCTCACCGCCATGACCGAGGTGGTTTTCAAGTACCAGGGCTACCTCGACAAATATGAAGGGGATGCGATCATGGCCGTCTACGGCGTGCCGGTGGAGATGAAGGACCATGCCCGCCGCGC
>JAKQKF010000039.1 GCA_029560815.1 bacterium | reverse complement strand
AGAGCGGTCCAGCGGGCCGCTTTGGAATCCTTGAGGAGCTGATGGCCTTTGGCGGTCATGGTATTCTCGCAAAGTTTGGGTTGGATTATTTCGCACATAATAGTTAAATTGGCGGAGAATTGCAAGACGATTTTCGCGCCCACAACGGGCGGCTCCGCGGCGGCACCGGCTTTTTCCGGACGCGACTGCCGGCAGATGATGCCGCCACGCCTGACGGCAGGCGCCGGAGCCAATTCATCAGGCCGCGGACGGCAGTGAACCCGCTAAGGGAGAGTCCATGAAACCGAACGCCTTTTTCGTCGCGGCAGCTCTGATCTTTACCTGCACGCTGCACGCCCAGTATCCAGGTCAGTTCCGGAGCACGCTCAAGGCCGGCCTCAAGGCCCCCGTCCAGGCCCGCGCCTTTGATCCAGGGGAGATCCGTGTCACGTCCGGCCCCTTCAAACATGCCATGGAGCGCGATGTTGCCTGGCTGCTCACCATCGAGCCCGACCGGCTGCTCCACCGCTTCCATGCCCACGCCGGCCTGCCGGTCAAGGGTGAGATTTACGGCGGCTGGGAGAGCGAGGGGCTCTCCGGCCACACTCTCGGCCACTATCTCTCCGCCTGCGCCATGCATTATGCGGGCACCGGCGACTCTGAATTCAAGCGGAGGGTCGATTACATTGTCGCCGAACTCGCCCGCTGCCAGCGGGCGCGAAAAACCGGCTATGTCGGCGCCATACCCGGTGAAGACACCCTCTTCGCCCGCGTCGCCCGGGGCGAGATCAAGTCCACCGGCTTCAACCTCAACGGGGGCTGGTCGCCCTGGTACACCGTCCACAAGGTGATGGCGGGGCTGGTCGATGCCCATACCTATGCCCGGAATCCCCTCGCGCTCGTAGTGGTGCGCGGCTTGGCCGACTGGACGGCCGCCGTGGTCAATCCCCTCAGCGAAGAGCAGCGTCTGGCGATGCTCAATTGTGAATACGGCGGCATGAACGAGGTGCTGGCCAACCTCTACGCCATCACCGGAGAGCAAAAATATCTCGATCTGTCGTACAGGTTCCACGACGAGTTCGTCCTGGGCAAACTGGCACAGCGGATCGACCCCATGCCCGGCAAGCACTCCAACACCAACGTGCCCAAGGCGGTCGGAGCCGTCCGCCGCCACGAGCTGACCGGCAGCCTTCCGGACCTCGCCATCGCCCGTTTTTTCTGGGAGACCATGGTCCGGCACCACTCCTACGTCATCGGCGGCAACAGCAATTATGAATACTGCGGCGAACCGGACCGGCTCAACGACCGCCTCAGCGACAACACCTGCGAGAGCTGCAACACCCACAACATGCTCAAACTCACCCGCCATCTCTTCTGCCTGGCTCCGGATCAGGAACTGGCCGACTATTACGAGCGCGCCCTCTATAATCACATCCTCGCCAGCCAGAATCCCGCTGATGGCATGATGTGCTACTTCGTCCCGCTGCGCATGGGGAGCCGGAAGCAGTTCAGCGATCCCTTCAACACCTTCACCTGCTGTGTCGGCACCGGCATGGAGAACCATGTCAAATATGGCGAGGGCATCTGGTATGAGGCGGCGGATGGCGGGCTCTATCTCGCGCTCTTTATCCCTTCGGTGCTGGAGTGGAGGGAACGGGGCGTCACCATCACCCAGACGACCCGTTTTCCGGAGGAGGAGGTCACGCGTCTGACCTTTGCTGTGAAAAAACCGGCCCGGTTTCCCCTCTATCTTCGGCGTCCCGCCTGGGCCGACACGGTTGCGGTCACGGTCAACGGACGGGCGGCAGCGGCTGAGGTGAATGCCGCCGGTTTTCTCGCTATTACGCGTACATGGCGCAGCGGCGACACGGTCGAGATCCGCATGCCGATGCATCTGCGCAGCGAGAGCATGCCTGACAATCCCGAGCGCATTGCCTTGCTCTACGGGCCTGTTGTCCTGGCCGGCCAGCTCGGCGCCGAGCCGCCCGATCCGGTCCTGGGCGTCCCGGTGCTGCTCACCTCCGACTGGAAGATCCCGAACTGGGTCAAGCCCGTCAGCACTGCGCCCCTGACCTTCACCACCACGGGGGTGGGCATGCCCTTCGATTTCCGTCTCAAGCCGTTTTACAGCACGGCTGAGGAGTATTACAGCGTCTATTTCGATTTCTTCACACCGGAGGCGTGGGAGGCGAGAAAGGCCGCCCGGGAGGCGGAGAAACGGCGGCAGCAGCAGATTGAGGCCTGCACCATCGATAATTTCCGCATCGGTGAGATGCAGCCGGAGCGCGATCACAGGCTGGAGGCGAGCGAGCAATCCTATGTCGATCAGGCCCTCGGCCGCTCCGGCCGCGAGGCGCGCGCCGGCCACTGGTTCTCCTTTGAGATGCGGGTGAGGCCGGAGGTGGCCACCGCCCTGCTCCTCACCTTTATCGGCGACGACCGCGGGCGCAAATTCGATCTGCTGGTGGAGGGGAACAAGATCGCCGAGGTTGACTGGCAGGGAGGGGAGAGCGGCCGCTTTTACGACCTCACCTATCCCCTGCCGGCGGAGGTGATCGCGGGGAAAACCATGATCACAGTGCGCGTCGAGGCCAGCCATGGCCGCACGGCCGGGCGGATCTTTGGCTGCCGGACCGTCACCTGCACGCCATAGGGCCGGCTGCAGCGCCGCCGGCAGTGCGCTTCAGTAAAATGGCGCCGGACCTTGAGGTCCGGCGCCATTTTTTATTCCGCCCCGGGCGGCCGTGCGCCGGCAGGCGGCAGGGCAGAGGAGGAAACCGGCGTCGGCCGGTCAGCTTTTCTTGAAGGAGAGCTTCCCGCGCAGATAGGCGCCGCTGTAGGCGCCGGCGAAGGCGATGAGCAGGGCCAGGATCGCCCAGATATTCTGCACCCTGAACAGTCCCTTGAAAAATCCCTGAAAAAGGACCAGGCCGGGAATCCAGATCCCCAGGGCGAGCGCGAAGAGCCAGGGGTACTTCGACTGGATGAAGCCGAAGATGAGGGCGATGAGGAAGAGGGCGACGGCGATGCCGCCGAAATGGATCTCCGGACGGGTGGCGACGTAGGTGATGATTCCTCCCAGTGCGAATGCGATGCCCAGCAGTATCTTTTGCATGGTTGATCTCCTTGTTTGGGTGTCGGGGAATGCTTTTTTTACCGCGTCTCCGGGCTCTTGCTGAGAAGCCGGAGCAGATCGTGATAGTCTCGGGCGAATTCAAGGTAAGCGGAGCGGTCGCCGCCGGGCTCGACGGTGGTCAGCGCGGGCTGCATGGCGCGGGCGGCCTCTTCGGGATCGGCATAAAAGCCGGCGCCGGCAAAGGCGAACATGGCCGCACCCAGCACGGTGGTCTCGCCCGCCGGGGTCACCAGCAGCGGAATGCCGAGCAGGTCGGCGCGAATCCGGTTCCAGAGCTGGTTTTTCGATCCTCCTCCGGCGCAGATGACCGCATCAGCCCTGAAGCCGGCCCATTTCTCGAGCAGGGTCAGCCCCTCCCGGGTACGAAAGGCGAGGGCCTCCAGCGCTGCGCGGTAGAGATGACCCCGGGTCGTGCGGGCGGAAAGGCCGCTGAAGACTCCGCCCAAGCCGCTGCCGGCGTAGAGGTCGGGGAGCATGCGCACACCCTCGCAGCCCGGCGGCAGGAGGGAGGCCTCGCCGATCATCTTTGCGTAGCGCTCCTCGCCCGCGCTATCATTGTAGAGGAGTCCGCCCAGCCATTCAAGGGCGCCTGACGCGATCCACATGAGGCCGGGATTGCAGAATCCCGGACGGGCATCCAATTCGACCGTGATGCCCTCCTCCGGATCGAGCCTCTCGAGGTTGACGGGGGCTGTTCTGGCCATCAAAATCTCCCAGGTGCCTGAACTGAGGACCGGCAGGGCGGGCCCTCCGCCGGCGCCGAAGAGCGCGAACTGGGTGTCGTGGCCGGCGATCACAACCGGCAGGCCTGCGGCCAGGCCGAGTTCCGCCGCGGCATCGGAGCGGAGCAGGCCGGCGATCGTCCCCGGCTCGGCCAGGGGCGGAAAACTCGCCGCATCCAGTCCCACCAGCGCGAGCAGCCGCTCCGAAAAGGCGCGGCGGCTCTGATCGGTGAGCATCGAAGTCCCGGCCATGGTGGTATCGGTGAGCCAGACGCCGGCGAGACGGTGGATGAAGAGGGAGGGCATCATGGCGTAATGATCCATCCTCTCGAGAACCTCCGGCCGGTTTTCGCGGAACCAGAGCAGCCGGAAAAGGGTGTTGAACGGGTAGGAGTGCAGGCCGGTGATGCGGAAGAGGCTGAGCGGATCGATATAGCTGCCGATCTTTTCCTGGATGGAGCGGGTGCGGCCGCACTGCCATGAGATGACCGGGTGGAGCAGCGTGCCGTCGCGGAGCGCGGGAGCCCCGTCCACACCGAAGGTGGTCACGGTGACGGCGGCAATGGCGGCCTTAGGGGTGCGGGAGATGAGCTGCCGGGTGCAGAAGCAAAAGCCGGCCCAGATCTCCTCCGTATCCCAGATCAGACCGCCCGGCCAGCCGGGGTCGGGCCGGGTCGCATTGTGCCGGCTGGCCGAGGCGAGGAGGCGGCCTCCGGCATCGACCAGAATAGCCCGTACATTGGTGGCCCCGCAGTCGAGCACCAGCGCGGCCGGAATTCCGGAACTCATCTGTGCACTATACCTCCGCCCGGCCGACGGGTGTCGGACGCCCTGGCCGGGCCGCGGTTTTATCGTTTGCCGTAGAGCGGGCCGAAATTGGCGCAGGCGCGGTAATCGGCCCCCTCCTTGTCCATGCCGAAAGAATTCCAGGCGCTCGGGCGGAAGATCTGCGCCTCGTCGACATTGTGCATGCAGACCGGAATGCGCGCCAGAGCCGCCAGGGCGATCAGGTCGGCACCGATGTGGCCGTAGCTGACCGCGCCGTGGTTGGCGCCCCAGTTGCCCATGACCGCATAGACATCTGTAAAGGGGCCCCGTCCGGTGAGCCGGGGAGCAAACCAGGTCGTCGGCCAGGTCGGATCGGTGCGGTCGACGAGGGAGCGATTGACCTCAGCGGGCAGATCGACGCTCCAGCCCTCCGCGATCTGCAGTACAGGGCCGAGGCCCTGGACCAGATTGACGCGCGACATGGTCAAGGGCATGCCGCCGCAGGTGAGGAATTCGGAAGAATAGCCGCCGCCGCGGAAATACTCATAGATGGCCGGCGGCCAGATGGTGGCGGCGAGGCAGGCTTTTACTTCGGCGGGGGTGATCTCCCAGAACGGCTTGACCGCCGGTTTGCCGGCGACCGACTGGCGCCCGGAAAAGTCGAGGGCGGAGGCTCCGGAGTTGATGAGATGGATGACGCCGTGTTCCGCCGCACCGCTCAGGGTGTAGCCGGTGACGCGTTTGATCGCCGCCGGGCTCCAGTAGGTGCGCACATCCGAGAACATCTGGGCGGTGTTGGTGAGGAGATGGCCGAAGAGCATCGCCACCCCATTGAGGGCGTCGTTTTCGGTCGCGACCAGATAAGGCTGCCGGGTGCCGTTCCAGTCGAAGGAAGAGTTGAGGATCGCCTCCATGAAATCGCCGTTCGGAGAATGGTCGGTCCACTGCCGCTGGCCCTGGAAACCGGCGAGCAGGGCGTTGTGGCCGAGGGCCTCTTCGCCAAAGCCGAGCGCGGCCAGGCGGGGATTTCCGGCCATCAGGTCGCGGGCGATGAGGGTCATCTGCACCACCTTTTCCCAGATCCGCTCTTTCTCGGCGGGGGTGCGCCTGGTCATGTTGTTGTCCGGCCCCTCGACGCAGTGGGCGCGGGTCCAGGCGAGGGCGGTGCGGTACTCCTCGGGATCGAAAATTTCCTCCTCCATCCGGCGGGTGAACTCGGACATGTCGACGTATTCGTTGCGCATGCCGAGATAGTTCCTGAAAAAGGAGGGGTCGACCATGGAGCCGGCGATGCCCATCGATACCGAACCCATCGAGAGGTAGGAGGTGCCGCGCATTGCGGCGATGGCGAGGCCAGCCCGGGCGAAGCGCAGCAGCTTGCCGGCCACATCGGCTGGGATGGAATGGTCATCCGCATCCTGAACGTCGCGGCCGTAGATGCCGAAGGCGGGCAGGCCCATCTGGGTATGGCCGGCGAGGACCGCAGCGAGATAGACCGCCCCGGGCCGCTCGGTGCCGTTGAACCCCCAGACCGCTTTCGGGCGGATGGGGTCCATATCCATGGTCTCGGAACCGTAGCACCAGCAGGGGGTGACGGTGATCGAAACGCCGACCCCCTCGCGTTCGAAATAGTCCGCGCAGCGCGCCGCTTCGGCGACCCCGCCGATGCAGCTTTCGGCGATGAGGCACTCGACCGGCTCGCCGGAGGGGTGACGCAGGTTTTGGGTCAGCAGGCCGGCGACAGCCTGCGCAATGGCCATGGTCTGATTTTCGAGGGATTCGCGCACTCCCTTGCGGCGGCCATCGATGGCGGGGCGGATGCCGATCCTGGCCGGCCGGCCCTGATAACGCATGCTCATACGATACTTCTCCTGTTCGCATCTGACTAAGGTAAGGACCCGCCCCGAGGGGCCGGGAGTGATTCTATCGCCAAGTTCCAACAGCATGGGCTGTGAACTCCTCTGCGGCCCTGCGCCTCTGCGCGAGCCAGCTTTCACTGCCGGTTGGGGCCATTTTCACTCCAGGCTTTTTTCAGCCGCCTCGACCGTCTGGGCGATCAGGGTGGCAATGGTCATCGGACCGACTCCGCCGGGAACTGGGGTGTAGGCCGTGCAGCTCTCCATGACGGCGGAGAGCTCGATGTCGCCGATATTGCCGGGGTGATAGCCGGCATCGACGACGATCGCACCCGGCTTGATCCACTCTCCCCGGATGAACTCGGGCTTGCCGACGGCGCCGACGATGACATCGGCGCGGCGCACCACCTCGGGCAGGTTCTGTGTACGGGAATGGCAGATCGTCACTGTAGCGTGGGCGTTGAGGAGCATCATCGCTACCGGCTTGCCGAGGATGGGGCTGCGCCCGACCACGACCGCCTCCTTGCCCTTGAGGGGGATCTGATAGTGCTCCAGCAGCCGCATGATGCCGGCCGGGGTGGCCGAGCCATAGGCGGGCTCGCCGAGGGCCATCTTGCCGAATCCGAGGGCGGTGACGCCGTCGACATCCTTGGCGATGGCGATCCGGTCGAAACAGGCGCGTTCATCGATCCCGGAGGGCACCGGGTGCTGCAGGAGAATGCCGTGGACATCCGGATTGGCGTTGAGGGCGTCGATCTCGGCCAGCAGCTGCGCGGTGGTGGTGCTCTGGGGCAGAATCACCCGCAGCGACTCCATACCCACGCGCTGGCAGGCGTTGCCCTTCATGCGCACATAGGTGGCCGAGGCGGGATCGTCACCCACCAGAATGGTGGCCAGGATCGGCGTCTGGCCGGTTTTTTCCTTGATCTTCTCCACGCGCACGGCCAGCTCCTGCTCCATCTGCCTGGCCAGCGCCTTGCCATCCAGAATCATTCCGCTCATGAACTGCACTCCTTGTAGTCTATTGGCCTTTCTCTTTGTCAAGATAACCGGGTACGTATTCGCCGCGCTTGATCTTGTTGGTCGGCGTTTTGATAAAGGGGGCCGATTGCTCGATGACACGGCTGATGCGGGCGAAAGCGGGAAGTTTGGCGTTGACCTCCTTGCGCACATCCTCGAGGATCTCGCTGATCGCCCTGGCGACCGCTCCCTCGGCGCGATCCCCTTCGATGCTCTCGATATAGGCATAGTTGGGAAAAATGCGTGCCACCATCTGCCCCTCGAGCATATAAACCAGGGCCTCCTCGACGTAGATTGACTCGAGCAGTTTGGCTTCGATGGTCTCGGGGTAGATGTTTTCGCCGGAGGGGCCGACGATGACGTTCTTGGAGCGGCCGGTGATGAAGAGAAAACCGTCCTTGTCCAGGTAGCCGCGGTCGCCGGTGATGAACCAGCCATCCGCAGTAAAGACCTTGCGGGTCGCCTCCTCGTTCTTGTAATAGCCCTTCATCACGTTGGGTCCCTTGATGAGGATCTCGCCGATGCCGGTCCCGGGCTCGGGGTCGGTGATACGGATGGAGACATCGGAGATGGCGTGCCCCGGCGAGCCCATTTTTTGCTTCTCCATGGAGGAGAAGGTGACCAGAGGGGAGCACTCGGTCAGGCCGTAGCCGCAGCAGTAGGGGATGCCCCCCTGCTTCATAAAAGTCTCGACCTCGGGTGAAAAGGCGGCTCCGCCGATGATGACACAGTCAAGGCGGCCGCCCAGCAGCTTGTTGACCTTTTTGCCGATGATCTTGTAGAGCAGCTTGCGCGAGGGCCTGGTCCTGGAGAGGAGCCGCAGCAGCCGGCTGGCGGTGATCGTTGGCACGACCTGTTTGTGGTAGATTTTTTCAAAGACCAGGGGGACGGCGCCGAAGATCGTCGGCCGCACCTCCTGCATCGCCGCCAACAGCACCTTGGGGGCCGGAGGCTTGGTGAGAAAATAGATCAGGCTCCCTTCGCGGATGATCGATAGAAACCCGGAAGTGGAGCCGAAGGTATGGGCGAGCGGGAGAATGGAGAGGAGAACGCTCCGTTCGTGGATGCATTTGATCAGGTCGGGCCCTTCGAAGAGATTGCTCACCAGGTTGCGGTGGGTGAGCATCACCCCCTTGGAATGGCCGGTGGTGCCCGAAGTGTAGATGATCTCGGCCACATCCTCCTCCCCGATCACCACCTGCAGAGCCGGATCCTGCTTGCCGCGTTTCTTGATGACCTTGCCGCCGAAATCCTGCAGCCCTTTCCAGAAGCCGGGTTTGGCGGCCTCCTCGCCGGAGAGAAGGGATAAATCAGCCAGTCCGATCACCACCATCTGTTCCGTGATCGCCCGCAGGTTGAGGCTGGCGTGGAGGGATTCGGAGATGAAGACGGCGGTGGCGTCCGAGTGGTGGAGGATATGATCGATGTCGGCTTCGGGGAATTCCTCGAGGATGGGGACGGCCACAGCGCCCATGGTGGTGACGGCCATGAAGGCGATGCACCAGTTGGGTGAAGAGCTGCCGAGGAGGGCGACCTTGTCCCCGGTC
>JAKQKF010000014.1 GCA_029560815.1 bacterium | reverse complement strand
ATAAATTGAGAAAAGGTCAAGCAAAAAATCGCCAGCACTTGCCAGCTCGCGTCAGATGATACGGGAGGCACCGGGGGGCGCAGAACACGCCTCCCGGCGGTATGGCCCGGGGCCCTCACCGGCCGGGGCCAATGGAAGAGCGGCGCAGCGTTACTTTTTGATTGTATTTCGCGGCCATTTTCTGTATATTCCCTTTTTAAAACAGACAGTTAATATGGCCTTTCTAAACGATATCACCCTTGGTCAATACTATCCAGCTGACTCTTTTCTCCATCGGCTGGACCCGCGCAGCAAGCTTTTTGCCGCGTTCAGCCTGATGAGCGGGCTGCTATTAACCTATAATATATATATTCTTATAGGAATGGCGCTACTTTTCCTGCTCGCGGTCAGGTGCGGCAGGATTCCCTTTGCGCTGGTGTTCAGAAATCTGCGCCCCTTTCTCTGGCTCTTCGCCCTCACCTGGATCATTCACCTGGTCTGGAGCTCCGGACACGTCCTCTGGGTCGTGCCGGGGACCTCGATCACACTGACCCGGGAGGGCGCTCTGCTCGGCGGGATCTACGCGGTGCGGTTGGCGCTGCTCATCCTCTACGCTTCCCTGATGACGTTGTGCACCTCGCCGATCGAGCTGACAGATGCCCTGGAGCGGATTTCCAGGCCGCTCAAGCGCCTGGGCGTGCCCACGCACGAGTTGAGCCTGATGCTGACCCTCTCCTTGCGCTTCATCCCGACCCTGCTGGAGGAGGCGCAGCGCATCCGCAACGCCCAGCTTTCGCGCGGCGCCCGCTTTACCGGATCCCTCCGTCATCGTGTGCGCGGCCTGCTGCCGCTGATGGTGCCCCTTTTTGTCTCCGCTTTCAGGCGGGCGGATGAGTTGGCCCTGGCGATGGATGCCCGTTGTTATACGGGGGGAGAGGGCCGCACGGTCTATGCGCGCCTGCGTCTCGCCGGCTCCGATTACGGAGTGATGGCGGGTTCGCTGCTGATCCTGGCTTTTTGTATCGGACTGTAGAGCCCGTGCGCAATATCAAACTGACACTGGAATATGACGGCTCCGGTTTTTGCGGCTGGCAGTATCAGCCGGAGCAGCGGTCCGTGCAGGGTGAACTCGAATCGGCCCTCGTCAATCTGACGGGGGAAAAGCCGACGGTCATTGCCGCCGGTCGCACCGACAGCGGGGTTCATGCTCTCGGGCAGACGGTCAATTTTCGCACCGGCAGCGCACTGCCCCTGGCGGCCTTTCGCCGCGGCGTCAACGCCCTGCTCCCCGCTGATGTCCGCATCCTCGCCGCCGCGGAGGTGCCGGATTCTTTCCACGCACGGTATGATGCCGTCAGCCGGCTCTATCGCTATCAGATCTCGACCCGCCCCATCGCCGTCGGCCGGCAGTATGCCTGGCATCTGCCGTTGAAGCTTGATCTCGGGGCGATGCAGGCGGCGGCCGCCGCACTGCTGGGCGACCACGATTTCGTCTCTTTCTGCCAGGCCGGCTCCGGGCTGGCGCACCACCGCTGCACCGTGCAGTGGGCGGAATGGCGGGCATCGGTTGAGCAGTTTTCCTTCGAGATCCACGCCAACCGTTTCGTCCACAATATGGTGCGCATCATCGTCGGCACCAGTGTGGAGATCGGCCGGGGCGCACTGCAGCCCGAGACGATGGAGGCGATCATCGCCGCGTCGGACCGCCGCGCTGCGGGACGCACGGCCCCCCCCCACGGCCTGTTCCTTGTTGAAGTTTTTTATTGAGTAAACAACCGCACCTGCAGGAGTGATTATGAAATTTTTTATCGATACCGCCAATCTGGAAGAGATCAAGAAAGCCAAAGCCCTCGGCGTCGCCGACGGTGTCACCACCAATCCGACACTGATCGCGCGCGAACCGGGCCAGCCGGAAGAGATTTATCGCGCCATCTGTGCGCTGATTGATGGCCCGGTCTGCGCCGAAGTGGTCAGCCTCGACACCGAAGGGATCCTCCGGGAGGGTCGCGCACTGGCCGGGATCGCCAAGAATATCGTCATCAAGATCCCCGTGACCAAAGAGGGTCTGATGGCGGTCAGGGTGCTCGAGGGTGAAGGCATCCGCACGCTGGTGACTCTTATCTTCAGCCCGCTGCAGGCTCTGCTCGCCGCCAAGGCGGGGGCCTCTTTTGTCTGTCCGTTTGTCGGGCGGCTCGACGATACCGGTCAGGTCGGTATGGAACTGGTCGAACAGATACTCTCCATCTATGCCAACTATGAATTCGAGACCGAGATCATCGTAGCCAGCATCCGTAATCCCCTCCATGTCCTGGATGCCGCCACGATGGGGGCCCATATCGCCACCATTCCGCTCAAGGTCATTGAGCAGCTGGTCAAGCACCCGCTCACGGATACCGGCATCCAGTTGTTTCTCAAGGATTGGGAGAGCGTCAAGAGCCGTTCGTAACGATCGATTCCGGCGGTTTTACGCCTTAGCTCACCAGCACAGGATCAGTCACTATGTCCATTCGACCCCGGCCTGCAGGTCCCATCGGGAGCCTGGTCTGCGCGGCCCTGCTCCTCTTCATGGCCCTTATTTCTGCCCGGAACGCCGCTGCGGCGCAGAGCCAGCTTTGGCATGAGGGGGAGCGCCACGGCGCTTCGGTCAGCCGTGAGGATGATCTTCAGGAGGAGGTCTCATACTCGCGTCACAACGCCATCACCCGCGCGGTTGCGCAGGTCAGTCCGGCGGTGGTGGGCATCAACGTCGTCCAGCTGCAGCGTTACTATCAGCGCACTCCTTTTGATGACGATCCCTTTTTCCGGCAGTTCTTCCGGGATAATCCGGTGGAAAAGCGGGTCAAGGGATTGGGGTCGGGCTTTATCATTTCACGTGCGGGTTATATCCTCACCAATCAGCACGTTGTCGCCGATGCCACTGAAATCATCGTCACCCGGGCCGGGGGAAAGCAGTACATTGCGCGCAAGGTGGGCGAGGATTATGTCAGCGATGTGGCTATCCTCAAGATTGAGGGGAATGATTTTCCCTATGTGCAGCTTGGCGACTCGGACGATGTTGTCATCGGTGAATGGGCGATCGCCCTCGGGGATCCTTTCGGGCTCTTCGATATCGGCTCCAAGGCCACCGTCACAGTCGGCGTGATCAGCGCCACGGACCGTGATTTCGGCCGGCAGGATGACGACCGCATTATGGAGGATATGATCCAGACCGACGCGGCCATCAACGCCGGGAACAGCGGCGGCCCCCTGGTCAACAGCTACGGTGAGGTGATCGGTATCAATACCTGGATCCTCTCCGGCAACGGCACCAACATCGGTCTTGGTTTTGCGCTGCCGATCAACCGGGTCAAGCGCATACTGGACGATCTCATCAACTACGGCGCAGTGGAAAGGCGCTGGTACACCGGCCTGCGTTACGAAGCGATGTCCCTGATCACAGCGCGCCATCTCGGCCTCAGGAGCGTGCACGGGGTGATTGTCTCGGAGGTGGAGGCCGGGAGTCCGGCCGCCCGCGGCGGTTTTGAGATCGGCGATGTCATTATGGGTATCAACGGCAAGGAGGTCGAAAATTTCGAGGATGTCAAGCGGATTATAGATGGCATCGACCTCAAACGGGGGGATTCCCTGGTTTTCCGGGTCTATCGCGTCCGCAGGTATCTTAATCTCACCATCAAGCTGGAGTACCGCGCCGGCGGTGCCAAAGGACGGAGCTGATGATCAAGCGCTATGCCAGGCCGGAGATGGCCGCCATCTGGAGCGATGAGCACAAGTACGAAACCTGGTTGAGGGTGGAGATCGCCGTCTGCGAAGCCCAGGCCGAGCTGGGCGCCATCCCCGCCGCGGCGGTGGCGGCGATCAAGGCGAAAGCCGGATTTTCCGCCGCCCGCATCGATCAGATCGAGGCGGAGGTCAAGCATGACGTCATCGCCTTTCTGACGGCTGTCGCCGAGAGGGTGGGGGATGAAGCGCGCTATATCCATCTCGGCATGACCTCTTCGGACCTGCTCGATACCGCTCTGGCCCTGAATATCCAGGAGGCGGGGGAGATCCTGCTTGCGGGGATCAGGGATTTGCGCGCGATCCTCGCCGGTCAGGCGCTCAGGTACAAGAACACAGTCTGCATCGGCCGGAGCCACGGTATCCACGCCGAACCCGGCAGCTTCGGACTCAAATTCGCGCTCTGGTATGACGAGATGGGCCGCCATCTGGAGCGGCTGGAGAGTGCCCTTCATGCCGCGGCTGTGGGCATGGTCTCGGGTGCGATCGGCACCTTCGCCTATATCGATCCCCGGGTGGAGGAGCTCGCCTGCGTACGGCTCGGGCTGCGTCCTGCGCCCATCACGACCCAGATCATCCAGCGCGATATTCATGCCCAGTTCCAGACCGCCCTGGCCCTGTGCGGAGCGAGCCTGGAAAAGATCGCCGTCGAGATCCGTCATTTGCAGCGCACGGAGGTTCTGGAAGCGGAAGAGCCCTTCAGCGCCGGCCAGAAAGGTTCCTCGGCGATGCCGCACAAGCGTAATCCCATCGGCAGCGAGAATATTGCCGGGCTCGCCCGCCTGCTGCGCACCAATGCCCTGGCGGCGCTGGAAAATATCGCCCTCTGGCATGAGCGGGATATCAGCCACTCCTCGGTGGAGCGGGTCATTTTTCCCGACAGCTGCATCCTGCTCGATTACATGCTCCACCGGCTCGGCCGCATCATCGGCGGACTGGTGGTCTATCCTGAGCAGATGATGCGCAATCTGCGCCTTACCGGGGGATTAATCTTCTCCCAGCCGGTGTTATTGGCATTGACAGGCAAGGGGATGAGCCGCGAAAATGCCTACCGGATAGTCCAGGAGGACGCCATGCAGTGTTACCGTGAGGGCGGGGAGTTCAGAGCGATCCTCCTCGGGGATCCGCGCGTCCTCGAGGTCCTCACCAGCGCAGAGGTTGAATCCTGTTTTAATGAGCAGGTTGGTCTGAAACATGTCGAAGAGATTTTTCGTAGAGTGGGCATCTCCCAATGACACCCTAACTGATCGCTGACGCCAGATTGTTAAGAGGAGAGACGCTTGAAAAAGAAAAAAATTTACGAAGGTAAAACAAAAAAGGTTTACGAGGCCGAGCATGAATCCGAGCTCATAATGGAGTTCAAGGATGATGCCATCGCCCTCTCCGGCTCCAAGCCAGCGCATATGCGCGGCAAGGGGGCGCTGAACAAGCAGATATCGGTCCATCTTTTCCGGCTTTTGGAGAGCTACCACATCGGCACGCACCTGGTCCGCGAGATCTCGGACAAGGAGATCGTGGTCAAAAAGCTCAACATGATCCCGGTTGTGGTCATGGTTCACGATGTCGTGGCCGGCAAGCTGGTCAAGAGTTTCGGCATGAAAGAGGGCAAGGAACTCGAATGCCCGATCATCGAGTATTACCTCAAGGATGAGGAGCGGGATGATCCGATGATCAATGAGGATCATGTGGTCTCTTTCGGTCATGCGACCTCTCTGGAGATCAAGGAGATGCACCGGCTGGCTTCGAAAAGCAACGCCGTGCTGAAGGCTTTCCTGCGCCGCCGGGAGTTCCAGCTCGTCGATCTCCGGCTGGAGTTCGGGCGCCACCAGAACCGGCTCCTTCTCGCCGATGAGATCAGCCTGAACACGGTGCGCACGATCGATCTGCGCCATCCCGAGATGGGTATTCTTGATGGTGATAATCCGCGCGTGGCGGAGAACCTTGCCCAGGTGAAGAGC
Organism: bacterium; assembly: GCA_029560815.1. The sequence continues at coordinate 11,755 of JAKQKF010000014.1, read as the reverse complement.
AGGCTCTTCTCCGCTTGAGAGGCGGCGGGGCCGGCCTAAGAGATGACGGCCGCACACCAAATCCTGAAAAATCGGGGCACCGGCAATGACGCCGAAAACCAAAAGGAGATTGATCGCTTCGGGGGAAGAGATGATCATAAGGTGAGATGGATACCAAAAAAAAACGGACATCAAGGAAGCGCACCTACATCAACGTACCCAATCTTTTCACTGCGCTGAATATTTTTTGCGGATTTCTTTCGGTCATCCAGACCATCGAAGGCAATTATGTCACCGCCGCCTGGCTGATCTTTTTCGCCGCGGTTTTTGACGCTCTGGACGGGCGCATCGCCCGCGCGACCGGTCAGAGCAATGAATTCGGCCTGCAGATGGATTCCCTCGGCGATGTCATCTCCTCCGGCCTGGCGCCCGCTGTGCTGGTCTATGCCGTGCATCTCAAGACGCTGCACCCTCCGCTCGGACTGATCCTCGCTTTCTTTCCGGTGCTCTTCGCGGCCTTCCGGCTGGCCCGTTTCAACGTCTTCACCATGGCGGAGGGTAAGAAGAGCGACTATCTCGGCCTGCCTGCTCCCATGGCGGGGGTCACCCTCGCTGGTTGTGTCATCCTCCAGCAGAGCGTGCAGTGGGATCTGCTGCTGCGCATCCTGGTCGGCCTGGTCCCGGTCGTCAGCCTGCTCATGGCCAGCACCATCCGCTACGAGGGCATGCCGCGCTTCTCCATCAGGGAAAAGGGCTTCAACCGCCTCAAGCTGGTCCTCTTCTTCGTCATCTCTGCCCTCTTTCTGGTCTATCCCGATTATGTCCTCTTTCCCTTCATGATTTTCTATATCCTGGCCGGCATCGGCCGGGCCATCTTCTCCCTGCTGCGCAATGAAGATGATGGGGAGATCAGTCTGATCCCCAAAGAGTCCGATCTGAAATCCTAACGGTGAGGGGGAGGAGGAAGCCATGCTATCCAAAGACAGATACCGCATTAAAAGAAAGTTCTCGATCGGGATGATCCTGATTGCAGTGGTTTTGGGAGCGCTCATCGGCTCGACTATCGGCGAAGCCTTGGGGGTGATCCTGCCTGAGGGGGTGGTGAAGGATTTTCTGCTGAAATCGGCCAGCATCGGATTCAGTCCCGTCCTGATCAATCTGGTCATCATCTCGTTCACATTCGGATTCACCTTCAATTTGAACATCATCGGCGTGATCGGGATCATCCTTGCGGCCTACGTCCTGCGCTGGTTCGCCTGAACAATTTTGCTTGCTTCTGATCAGCCGGTGCTCTATATTTCTTTATTCTTTTACGGGAGGATCTCATGCTGCCCGGTATAGGTGTCGACGAGATGTTCGTCATTGTTCTCGTCGCGTTGATACTCTTCGGTTCCAAACAGCTGCCGGAACTGGCACGGGGTCTTGGCAAGGCCATGCGCGAATTGAAAAAAGCCACCGATGATGTCAAGCGGGAGCTGGACGTCACCGAAGAGCTGCGCAAATAGGGGTAACATTACAGCATATCTGGAGGTTACTATGGGCATTGGCCCGACTGAATGGGTAATTATCATCCTGGTCCTGGTACTGCTTTTTGGGGCGAAAAAGATCCCCGAGCTGGCCAGAGGGATGGGGCAGGGCCTTAAAGAGTTCAAAAAGGCCGCCAATGAAATTGAAGATACCACCTCGCACTCCGCTGCACGCGGTGAAGTGGGCCCGAAGGAGAACAAGCAGGAATAGAGTCTTTCCCGTCACCTGCAAGGATAACGCTTTTGCATACTGGTTGCGTCGATTTCCAATCCATCAAGAGCCTTCTCGCCACCGGGTCGATCAGCTGTACGCACCTGGCTGAAATATATCTGCAGCACATCGATAAAGGCGCTCACTTGAACGCCTTTCTTTCTGTTTTTACGGAGAAGGCGCTCGAACAGGCTGCCGGCGTGGACCGCAAAGTGGCGCAGGGCACCGCCGGCAGGCTCGCAGGAATGTTTCTTGGCATCAAGGACAACATCGCGTACAGCGGCGGTGCGACCACGTGCGGATCGAGGATTCTGGCCGGCTACCGTTCGCCTTTTTCGGCCACTGTGCTCAAACGGCTCGCCGATGCGGATGCCATCTTTCTCGGCAAGACCAACATGGATGAATTTGCCATGGGGTCGTCCACCGAGCACTCGGCCTATGGTCCGGTGCGTCTGCCTGCCGATCCCGGGCGCGTGCCTGGTGGCTCCTCCGGCGGCTCCGCTGCTGCGGTAGCCGCCGGTCTGTGCACCGCGGCTCTCGGCAGCGATACCGGGGGCTCCATCCGCCAGCCCGCCTCTTTTTGCGGCGTCGTCGGTCTCAAACCGACCTGGGGGCGGGTTTCGCGCTACGGCCTGGTCGCTTTCGCCTCCTCGCTCGACCAGATCGGCCCCATGAGCCGGTCGGCAGCGGACTGCGCCGATCTGCTGCAGGTGATCGCAGGGCACGATCCCGCCGATGCCACCAGCAGCATGGAACCGGTCCCCGACTACCGCGCGGCTATGGAACGCGATCTCAAGGGGCTGCGCGTCGGGCTTGCCCGCGAGTATTTTCCGGCGGAGGGAATGGAAGAGGCCGTGCGCACCGCAGTGGAGGAGTGCGCGGATTTTTTTCGGGCTGAGGGCGCCGAGCTGGTGCCGGTCTCCCTGCCGCACAGCAGCTATGCCATCGCGGCCTATTATATCATTGCCGACGCCGAAGCCTCCGCCAATCTGGCGCGTTTCGACGGGGCCCGCTACGGTCGCCGCAGTCCGGCGGCCGCCACGCTGGAGGAGATGTACACCCTTTCGCGCAGTGAGGGATTCGGCGCAGAGGTCAAAAGGCGCATCATGCTCGGCACTTTTGTGCTTTCGAGCGGCTATTACGAGGCCTATTACAGCCAGGCCCAGAAGGTGCGCACCCTGCTGCAGCGGGATTTTGATGAGGCTTTTCGCTCCTGTGATCTGCTGCTGACGCCGGTCTGCCCGACGACGGCGTTCCGCATCGGCGAAAAGGCCGGCGATCCCCTTGCCATGTACCTCTCGGATGTGTTCACCATTTCGGTCAATATGGCCGGTATACCGGCTCTGGCTCTGCCATGCGGACGGGACGGCGCCGGGCTTCCCATCGGGGCCCAGCTGATCGGCCCCGCCTTCTCGGAACCGCTCCTGCTGGCCGCCGGTCACCGGCTTGAAAAAGGCTATGCGCCCGCCCGCGCTTTCCAGGAGCTGTCATGAAAGCGGCGATGAGCACGGGCCGCACCGGGCTCTATCCGAGCGGCGCCGCTTCGACAGCGGAGGTCTCGAGCCCTTTTGAGGTGGTCATCGGACTTGAGGTGCATATCCAGCTGCAGACCCGGAGTAAAATCTTTTGCGGCTGCAGTGTCCAGTTCGGTGGTGAGGCCAACAGCCAGGTCTGCCCGGTCTGCATGGGCCTGCCGGGTGCGCTGCCGGTGTTGAACCAGAAGGTGCTTGCATCAGCCGCCAGGCTCGCCCTGGCCACCGGCTGCCGGATCGATCCGGTTTCGCTCTTTGCCCGCAAGAACTATTTTTATCCGGACCTGCCCAAGGGTTATCAGATCTCCCAGTTCGATCTGCCCTTCGCCTCCGGGGGAAGCATGACGGTCTCCGGCGAGGGCGAGGAAGAGCGGGCCATCCGCATCCGGCGCATTCACCTTGAAGATGATGCGGGCCGGTCGATCCACGCCGAAGCTTTTGTCGGCGCGGACGAAACCCTGCTCGATCTCAACCGCTGCGGCGTGCCTCTGCTCGAGCTGGTGACCGAACCCGACCTGCGCTCTCCGGCCGAGGCGGCCGATTTCATGCAGCGGCTGCGCCAGCTGGTGCGCTACCTCGATATCAGCACCGGCAATATGGAGGAGGGCAGCCTGCGCTGCGACGCCAACATCTCCCTCCGGCCCGCCGGGAGCGATACTCTGGGCGTCAAGACCGAATTGAAGAACATGAATTCCTTCCGGCACGTTGAGCGCGCCCTCGCCTTTGAGATTGAGCGGCAGGGGACACTGCTCGCAGCCGGCGGCCGGGTCGAGCAGCAGACCCTGCTCTGGGATCCGGCGCGCAATGCAGCCGAGCCCATGCGCAGCAAGGAAGAGGCCCATGACTATCGCTATTTTCCGGAGCCCGACCTGATGCCGGTCCGGATCGGCGAAGAGTGGATCGAGGAGCAGCGGCGGCAGCTGCCGGAGCTGCCCGAGGCTCGCAAGGCGCGCTATGAGCGCGACTTCGGCCTGCCGGCCTATGACGCCGCGCTTCTGACCGGCGATCGGGGGGTGGCGGACTATTTCGAGCGTCTTGCCGGCCGCATCGAGGACAAAAAACTGGCCAGTAACTGGGTGATGGGTGAGGTGCTGCGCGCCGCCAATGCGAGCGGCTGCTCCGTCCAGGAGCTCAGAATGACGCCGGAACACCTCGCCGTGCTGCTTGAAGCGCTGAGCCGGGGCCGGATCCACCAGCAGGCAGCGCGGCGCATCTTTGAGGAGGGAATGGAGAACGGACTCTCCCCGGCGGCCGCGATCGAACGCGAGGAGGGCGACCAGATCCACGACAGCGGACAACTGCGCCTCATGGTGCAGGAGACGCTGGCCGCCCATCCCGCCGAAACCGAGGCCTGGCTGGGCGGGAAAGAGAAACTGGCCGGGTTTTTCACCGGCAAAATCCTGCAGGCTCTGCAGGGACGCGCCGATCCCCGCAGCATCATGGCGCTGCTGCAGGACGAACGGGCGGCGCTTTTACGCAAGCGGGGATGAGTGCAAGCATTTGGATTCAGAACGGAGCTGAACGAGAGTATTATGGCGACAACAGCAGATTTCAGGACAGGATATGTGATCGAACTGGAAGGCGAGCCCTGCGCGCTCCTCGAATTCCAGCATTTCAAGATGGGCCGCGGCGGTTCCTACGTCCGCACCAGACTGCGCAACCTCAAGACCGGCCGCATCCTCGAAAAAACTTTCCGCGGCGGCGACAAGGTGGAGGAGGCTTCCCTCGAACGGCGGCCTATGCAGTATCTCTACCGCGAGGGCGAGGAGCTGCTGCTCATGGACAATGAGACCTACGAGCAGTTGAGTGTGCCGGCCGGGATGCTGGGCTCCGGTGTCGGCTTTTTAAAGGAGAGCGCGACCGTCACCGTCCTGCTGCACAGCGAAAACCCCATCGGCGTCGAGCTGCCCAATTTCGTCGAACTGGTGGTGGCCTCGACGGAGCCAGGGGTACGCGGGGATACGGTCTCCGGTTCGACCAAGAAAGCGGTCCACGAGACCGGCGGAACCGTGCTCGTGCCCCTCTTCATCGAAGAGGGTGAAAAGCTGAAGATCGATACGCGCACGGAGAGCTACGTCGAACGGGTGCGATAGGACCGGGATCAACCAAGAGGAGTATGCATGCGTGCCAAAGAGATCAGGGAACTGGTCAAGATAGTCGAAGAGAGCCAGATCGGCGAGTTGGAGATCACCTACTGGTGGGGACGCAAGGTCCGGATCAGCAAAGGGATCGCCGGCGCCGGCGGCGGACGCAGCGGGGCCATTGAGATCGTGACCGCGCCATCGCTGCCGGCGGTGACCCCGCTGCCCCATCATACCCCCGCCGCCATGACGCCAGCGCCGGCTGAAAACCCCGGCCAATATACCGAGATCAAGGCGCCCATGGTGGGGACCTTTTACCGCGCGCCCGCGCCCGAGGCCGATCCCTACATTCGCGAGGGCGACGCTGTTGAACCCGGCAAAGTGCTCTGCATCATCGAGGCGATGAAGCTGATGAACGAGATCGAAGCGGAATGCAGCGGCAGAATCGTCAAGATACTGGCCCAGAACGGCCAACCCGTGGAATACAACCAGCCTCTCTTTCTGGTTGAACCGGCCTCCTGAGCGGGAGAGGCCAGCCCGCTCTTGACTCTAAATCAGGGATGCGTTTGTTCAAAAAAATACTCATAGCCAACCGCGGCGAGATCGCCCTGCGCATCATCCGCGCCTGCAAGGAGTTAGGCATTGCCACAGTCGCGGTCTACAGCGAGGCGGATGCAAACAGCCTGCATATCCGCTTCGCCGACGAAGCGGTCTGCATCGGTCCGGCTCCCAGCCCCAAAAGCTACCTCAATATCCCTCATATCATCAGCGCCGCCGAAATCACCAATGCCGAGGCCATTCATCCGGGCTACGGATTCCTCGCCGAGAACGCCCATTTTGCGGATATTTGCACCTCCTGCGGGATTGTCTTCATCGGCCCGACTCCGGAGGTGATCTCTCTGATGGGGGACAAGGCGCGGGCCAAAGATACCATGCGCAACGCCGGTGTGCCGGTAATTCCCGGTTCCGACGGCACCGTCCTCAGCGTCAAGGCGGCAGCGGAGGTGGCGGCCAGGATCGGTTATCCGGTCATCATCAAGGCGGTGGCCGGCGGCGGCGGGCGCGGCATGCGCGTGGTTCGCTACGCTCATGAGCTGGCCAATGCCTACAATACTGCGCAGACCGAGGCGCGGGCGGCTTTTACCAATGCCGACCTCTATCTGGAAAAGTATTTCGAGTCCCCTCGCCATATCGAGGTGCAGATCCTCGGCGATACTTTCGGCAATGTCGTCTCCCTCGGCGAGCGTGAGTGTTCGGTGCAGCGCAAACATCAGAAACTGATCGAGGAGACTCCATCGCCCGCCGTCACGCCGCGGCTGCGCCGCGAAATGAGTTCGGCGGCCATCAAGGGGGCGAGGCGGGTCCGCTACAGCAGCGCGGGGACGATCGAGTTTTTGCTCGACAGCAAGGGCCGTTTCTATTTCATGGAGATGAACACCCGCATCCAGGTCGAGCATCCGGTCACGGAGATGGTCTTCGGGCTGGACCTCGTCAAGGAGCAGATCCGTCTCGCCGCCGGGGCCCGGCTGCGCGCCGATCTGCGTTTCTGGAAAATGCGCGGTCATGCCATCGAGTGCCGGATCAACGCCGAGGATCCGTCGCACGGCTTCCGCCCGTCGCCGGGCATGATCACCAGCCTGCATGTGCCGGGAGGCATGGGGGTGCGCGTCGATACCCACGTTTACACCCAGTACCTCCTGCCGCCCAATTATGACTCGCTGATCGCCAAGCTGATCGTTCATGCCCCGACCCGGGAGGAGGCGATTATTCGTATGCAGCGCGCCCTGGATGAATTCATCGTCGAGGGGATTTCCACCACCATCCCTCTGCATAAACAGATCCTCAGCGAAGAGAATTTTCGTTCCGGCAACATCAATACCAGCTATATCGAGCAGTTCATCCTGAAAACCAATGGAGGAACATCATGACACTCCCCGAAGATCTTCTCTACACCAAAGAGCATGAATGGGTTCGCGTGCAGGGCAACACCGCCGTGGTCGGCATCACCGATTACGCCCAGGGCGAGCTGGGCGACGTGGTATTCGTCGAGCTGCCGCCGGCCGGCACGGCCACCAAACAGGGCGACGCTTTCGGCACCATTGAGGCGGTCAAAGCGGTCTCCGACCTCTTCGCGCCGGCCTCTGGCGAGGTGATCGAGGTCAATCCCCTGCTCGCGGATGCGCCTGAGACCGTCAACAAGGATCCCTATGGCGAAGGCTGGATGGTCAAGGTCCGCCTCTCCGCGCCCGCGGAACTGGAGAGCCTGATGAAGGCGGATGCCTACAAAGCTTTGGTCGGCTGAGCTGCCCTGCGCCCCGCTGAACAGCGGCACCGCAGCAGCGGATCTGCAACGCTCGCCTGCGGGGGGCGTCAGCTCTCCGCGATCAGTGCGCCAGATTTGACGGGAACAAAGCGCCTTCTATCCGGGTTACATCTGTAGCAAGTGGCCGAAAGTCAAGCGGCTGTTCCAATTTTGAGACACCCCGTTACAGAGGGTGGAGGCGCCGCGGCGGCGTGATGTTCTATAAGCCCAATATAAACATAATCTAATGGCGATCAAGACGCGGCTGAATGTAAAGCCTCTGTTCTGGTATGATTCTTGTAATAGTTTCCGGTACCCGAAAAAAGTACTTGCAAATTTCTTAATTCGTTGTTAACTTTTAACACCGTAACAGAGTTAGAACATACAGGAGCAAGCCTATACCCATTCGTTAAAGGTTTTCATAATTTTTGAACATCCATCCGCTCAAAAATTAGCAGTTCGTACTGCTTTAACGAATACCAGTATAGGCTTCTTGCTTTTTCTTTTTCCGAATGTCGTTCGGCGAGAAGCTTTCAACACAAGCCCGGCATTCGGATTTTTTTTTGGAAATCAATTCAGGATCAGATATCGTGTTCACCAGGAGGTTGTCATGAAAAACGTTTTTAAATCCCTGATCGCCGCGGCCGTCGTGCTGGTCTCGGTTGCTCCCGCTCTTGCTGTGAGCGAATCCGCAGTGCTCTTTCTGCAGATCTCGCCCGGTGCCCGCGCCGCGGGTATGGGAGAGGCTTTTGTCGCTCTGGCGGATGATGCTACGGCGGTCTATTACAATCCGGCCGGACTGGGCTTTCAGCGCGGCAAGGAGATCACGCTGATGCACACCAACTGGCTCCCCCAGCTGGGCACGGATCTCTTTTATGAATTCGGCGCTTATCGTCATCACTTCGAGAACATCGGCACCATCGGTATCAACGTGACCTATCTCAATCTGGGCACACAGTCGCGCACTGATGAATCGGGTCCCGATCCCATCGGCGAATTCTCGAGCAACGAATTCGCCGTCTCCCTCACCTATGGCACACAGCTGAGCGAAAAATGGGCGGTCGGACTCGGCGCGCGCTTCATCCAGTCCAATCTCTCTCCCTTCGGCGCGGGTTCTGAAGAGGGTGACGGCCGCGCCAGCGCTTTCGGCTTCGACCTCGCCACGCTCTACAAGGTCTCCAGCCGGCTGAGCCTGGGCGCCAACCTCTCCAATATGGGCCCCAAGATCACCTACATTGACGCCGCCCAGGCCGATCCGCTGCCGACCAACCTCCGCGTCGGTCTTGCCGCACACGCCATCAACAACAAGTACAACAAACTGACCTTCGTCGCCGATGTCAACAAGACGATGGTGAAACGCTATTCGGACGGCACCTCGGACCCCTTTTACAAAGCCATCTTCACCTCGCCCTGGTTTGAGGAGAAAAAGACCGTCACCGAAAGCGACACCACCTCCCAGAATGTCTTCAAGGGGATCATCAGTGGCGGCGCCGAGTACTGGTACAACGATCTTTTCGCGCTGCGCGCGGGTTATTACTGGGACGAAGACGGCAAGGTGGATTATTTCAGCCTGGGTGCCGGCATCGCCTACAATCTCTACCGGTTTGATTTCAGCTATGTCTCTGCCGATGAGGGGCATCCGCTGGCCAACACCATGCGTTTCTCCCTGAGCATCGGTTTCTAGCTAATCCTGTGGTCAATCCGCGCAAGGGCAAAAGTTTGTCAAAACTTTTGCCCTTCGCACTATTGTACCCTGCGCTCTCTCTTTTTTTCCAGGTCGCCCCATGCAAAGACGTTCGCTGATCACTCTGCTTCTCTTCCTGGGCCTTGGCGCTTCCCTTTTCGCCGGCGCCGCCCCCCGTCATGCCGCCGCCAGGATCGATGGCGCGCGCGGATTTTCCACCGTGAGCCGGACCGACTCCCTGGTGCGCATCCTTGCCCTTCGTGTCGAGTTTGTTCAGGATCAGGTGGCGACCACGACCGGGACGGGCCGCTTCGATTATGGCACGACCACGGCCTACTCCCTTGACCGCCCGCCGCATGACCGCACCTACTTTCAGCACCAGCTCCTGGCGCTGGGCAACTATTTCGCCCGTGTCTCCGGGAACCGCCTGCGGGTGACGGGGGAGGTCTTTCCTGCGGCTGCAAACGAAGCCTATCAGCTCGCCCATGACATGGTCTGGTACAGCGGGCAGGAGGATGAAAAACGTCAGCAGCAGCGCTGGGCCGAACTCCTCCGCGATGCCGTGCAGTTGGCTGTGGCCGGGGGCGGGATCGATTTCAGCCGCTATGATTATCTGATGGTCTTTCATGCGGGCGTGGGCCAGGATTTCGCTTTTGATTTCGACACCACTCCCTACGATATCCAGTCGGTCTACATGGATGCCCCTTCACTGGCCGCCGGACTGGGCCAGGATCCCGCCGTTTTCCAGGGGATCGAATGCCCGGGCGGCGTCTATCTGCGGGACGGCATCATCCTGCCCGAAACCCAGAACCAGGAATCCTACACCCTCGGCCTGCTCGGCACCATGACGCTGCTTTTCGGCAGCCAGATCGGCATGCCGAGCCTCTTCGATACTGAAAGCGGCCGCGCCGGCATCGGCTCCTGGGGGCTGATGGATCAGGGTTCGTACAATTTTCAGGGATTCATCCCGGCCGAGCCCAGCGCCTGGGAAAAGATCTATATGGGGTGGGACGAGGCGGTCATCGTTCAGTCCACTTACGAGCTCAATATCGGGAGCCCGCACACCGATGATGCGCCGCATATCATCAAGGTGCCGGTGAGCTCGAACGAGTATTTTCTCATCGAGAATCGCCAGCGTGATCCCAACAGGGACAAAATAACCATCGGCCGGGATGAAAACGGCAAACGGGCTGAATTCGACTCCACCGGCCGCGTCGTTGCTCCCGCCGGCATTGGTGTGCTCACGCGCGTCGATGAATATGACTTTGGTTTGCCCGGGAACGGCATTCTCATCTGGCATGTTGATGAAAAGGTGATTGCCGCCAATCTTGCCGCCAACACCATCAACAACAACCGCGATCATCGTGGCGTCGATCTGGTCGAGTGCGACGGCGCCCAGGATATCGGCTATATCTACAGCTATCTCGATGCCGGCTACGGCACCGAGAGCGGCGACTGGTGGGATCCCTGGTGGGCCGGCAATGAGTCCTATCTTTACGTCAATGAAACAGACCAGGTCGCTTTTTCGCCCGTCTCCATCCCCAACAGCAGCAGCGCTGGCGGGGCGATGACCGGCATCCGCATCGATGGTTTTTCCGGACTCGACACTGTGATGACCATACGGGTTGGTTCCGGCCCCATCCGGCACGGTTTTCCTCGCCTCGAAGCGGTCGGTACCGGCCTCTCCGGTTCCTCTCTCGCAGCCCTGAATGGCTCAAAGTACGGCCCGGGCATTTTATTGGCCGCCACGGCGGATGGCCGGCTCTATGGCTGGAGCGCAGATGGCAATAAGCTCTTTGCGGAGGGAAATTATATAGTTGCATGGCCGCTGGTGGCCCCGGCCGTCCCGCCAATATTTACTGATCTTGACGGAAACGGAACGACGGATCTCCTCTATACGGGCGTCAATGGTGATCTCTTTTATTACGACCTCCAACCCAATCCCGCGGCGCCCGAATTGCTGAATCTGCGCGGAGTCTACCCGTTCGGTGATTCCCTGCGCATGCGCATCGCCCTGACCAAGGGCTGGACTCCTACCCTCATTCTCGGCAACAGCCGCGGCAGTATTTCAGCTATCCGTTATGACAGCGGCAATGGCACCCTGAAGAGCACTGCGAGTCTCGAAGGCAATGGCTCAGCCGTGTCCGGCATTGCCATTACACCCGACGGCCTGATCGTGGCCGCCTGTGACGATGGCCTGATCACCGCCCTGCGCCTCGATCCCCTGACTCTGGTCTGGCAGAAAAAAAGCAGCGTGGCTTCCGCGCAGCCTCTGATCGCCGATTTCGACGGGGTGCCGGGATACGAGATCGTTCTGATCGGCCGGGACGGCTCGTTCGACAAATTCACTTCTGACGGTACTGCCCTCGGCAGCTATCAGCCGCCGGTGGGATTCAGCGGTATTCAGGCGCCGGCCATCGGCGATATCGATCTCGACGGT
>JAKQKF010000538.1 GCA_029560815.1 bacterium | reverse complement strand
CCCGGGGACGTACTCTTCCGCAACTCCATCGGCCGCTCCGATCTGCCGGGCGGCGATGCCGGGCTTCTGCTCCACTCCATCCGCACGCAGCTGTTCACCCTGCCGGACGATACCATCGTCCATCCCGGGCACGGCGCGGCGACCACCATCGGGCACGAAAAGAAGTACAATCCCTTTCTGCGCTAGACCCCGGCCGATTTCAGGTGGGAGCGAGGGGGCTGCGCCAGCACAAGCCGGTTTCAGGTGGGAGCGAGGGGGGGGCTGCGCCAGCACAAGCCGGTTTCAGGTGGAGCGAGGGGGGTACTGCAGCCCCCGGCGGGTGCGGGAAAATCTCCTTGCAAGTTAGCCTAAAAATGGTTAAACTGATTCGCGAAAATGGGTGCCGTGGACGGTGTTCCGCGCCACGGCGCGGATTTTAATCCAGGAGGTTTATTTATGGCGGAACCGATCGGACTCGAGCGCGCCAAAGTCGTAGTTCGTGAAGATGAGTGCAAAGGCTGCGGCCTCTGCATCGAAGCCTGTCCGGAACAAGTTTTGTTCGTCCTCAAACACCTCAATCGTCTCGGTTACCACCCCACCGGCTACAAGGGTGAGGGCTGCACCGGCTGCGGCATCTGCTTCTATCAGTGCCCGGAGCCCGGCGCCATCACCGTTTACAAGAAGGGCTACGTCGGAGAGGAGGTGGTCTGAGATGGCGAAACAGTTGATCAAGGGGAATGAAGCAGTCGTCAAGGGGGCCATTCTGGCCGGCTGCCGTTTTTATTTCGGCTATCCCATCACTCCCGCCTCCGAGGTTGCCGAAGCGGCAGCCTACTATATGCCCAAGGTGGGCGGGACCTTCATCCAGGCCGAGAGCGAAGTGGCCGCGATCAACATGGTCTACGGCGCAGCATCGGCCGACGTTCGCGCCATGACCGCCTCTTCGTCGCCCGGCATCAGCCTCAAGATGGAGGGACTCTCCTACTGCGCCGGCGCCGAGCTGCCTTTCGTGCTGGTCGACGTCATGCGCGCTGGACCCGGGTTGGGTAACATCGCTCCGGAGCAGGGGGATTACAACCAGATCATCAAGGGCGGGGGCCATGGCAACTACAAGGTGGTCTGCCTGGCGCCCAACAGCGCACAGGAGATGTGCGATCTCACCATGCTCGCCTTCGACCTGGCCGACAAGTATCGCATCCCGGCCGTCCTTCTCGCCGACGGTTTCATCGGCCAGATGGAAGAGCCCGTCGAGTTTCCGCCCGCCCGCACCACCATCCCGGACAAGCCCTGGGCGATCCATGGGGATGCGGAGGACGAAAACCGCCTCATCACTTCCATCAACCTCGAGCCAGAACTGCTCGAAAAACACAACCTCCACCTGCAGGAAAAGTATGCCGAGATCACCCGCGACGAGATCCGCTTCGAGGACTATTACACCGAGGATGCGGAGCTGGTTATCATCGCCTATGGCGTGGTCTCGCGTGTCGTCCAGTCGACTGTTGATGATATGCGCGCCGCGGGTAAAAAGGTGGGCATGATGCGTCCCATCTCACTCTGGCCCTTCCCGAGCGCCCACATCAATGAACTGGGCGATCACGCAAGGCAATTCCTGGTGGTTGAGCTCT
>JAKQKF010000535.1 GCA_029560815.1 bacterium | reverse complement strand
TTGGTGAACATCCTGATCGCCAGCATGATGATGATGCTGCGCTCCAGCATGACCAGGTTCAGGGCTAGCATGCGGCTGTTGTAGGGGATGGTGAGCCAGAGCGCATCCCTGGTTCCGACGAACAGCACCGGGACGGCGACGACGAAGAAGAAAAAGAGCCACAGCTTCCAGCGCCTGAAAATTCGCCAGGCGCGGGGATCGATCAGGGTGAGCAGGAGCAGGGCGGCTGGAAAAAGATAGAGCTGATTGGATTCTCTCAGCAGCAGGGCGGCACCAAGTCCGAGGAGGAGATAAAGGAGGGACCGCTTCATGCGGATCGCTCGAGTTTTTCCAGTTCCAGCCTGGCTGTGCGTGCTACGGCCCAGGCGAACCAGCCCGCCAGAGCGCCGGTGAGGGCATGAACCCCCAGATAGAGAGCGATGAAAAGGGCGAGATGGGCTACCTCCAGCCCGAGCCATTCCCCCACCTGACGGGCTGTCGCCCAGTAGACCTCATAGATCCGGCCGCCGAAAAAAAGCCCCTGGGTCAGGAGGGGATGAAAGACGGTATAGGTGGTCATGCCGGCGCCCGCGAGCAGGCAGCCTGTCCGGCCGAGGCCGAAGGCCAGGACCAGGGACTCGGCAATGGCCGCTTCGATCAGGATGGCAAAAAAGGGCCCGGCGATGACGGTGCCGACCGAAAAGATCTTGATCAGGGCCGCCACCCCGCCCATCATTAGGATGGCGCCGCGGCGCCGCACGAAGGAACGCCCGGTCAGGGCGATGACGGCGGCGAGGCAGGCCAGGATAGCCCCGCTGAAGGGCAGGCGGGTTCCCTTGAGGAGGGCGCCGAGGGTGATCTCCATCAGTCCCCAGAGGGCGCCGAAGAGGGCGATGATCACCTGCTCCTCATGAGCCGATCCCTTCACGCTTGCCGTTTCTTGCACCTGCACTCCTTTCACCATGCTGAATTAGCGGGACTGACAAGGCGGCCCCACCCCGCCTGGGCAACCAACCCCGATCAGCACAAATTAACGCTGTTGGGGGCAATAAAGCAAGCGGTATTTACACCGCACTCGTCTCCGAACCCCGCCCTGCGGCAGAATTATCCCGAGTTTCCGCTTGAATTATTGGCGGTAAATTGCTAACATATTCTTTTCCATTGAATACACCATGGGCAAATTCTCCCTGAAGAGCGCAGGAGGAGGCCCGCTGCCGTTTCCTCGACAAAATCTACGGAAAGGAATAGAATGCGCGCCTGCCTGCTCGCCGGCATCGGGGAATTCGCCCTGCAGGAGCTCCCCGATCCGCAAATCACACATGCCCGGGATGTCCTCGTCCGTATCCGCATGGTCGGGGTCTGCGGTTCGGACATCCACTATTTCACCTCCGGACGGATTGGGGATGCCGTTGTCCGCTACCCTTTCATCATCGGCCACGAGGCCGCAGGGGTTATCGAGGCTGTCGGCCCGGGGGTAAGCCGGC
>JAKQKF010000532.1 GCA_029560815.1 bacterium | reverse complement strand
CCGTCGCTGTCCGGACCCGGATAGTACTCCTCCCCCGGCAGCAGACCGTCCGAGCCGGTGTCGTGGTAGCGCGGATCCCAATCGCCATCCTCATCGCCGGACCAATGGCCGCGCGGAGCGCCGTAACGGCCGGTCATGTAGGGACTCGCGTCGGCGGCGATCCATTCGCCGCGGCCGCTCGCACGGCTCTCGTCGATCAGCCCGTCCTCGTCGTTATCGAGCCCGTCGGTATCGATTCCCGGGGATTCGAGAAATGCAAAGCCGAAATAGCCGGTACTGCTGCTGGATTTGTCCCATTGATAGGTGATGTTGATATCGCCGCTGGGGTCGAAAGACATCGCATCGTTGAGGGGTCCGCCGACGTCGGCGTCGACATACATGCCGAATACCACATTGTTCAGGGTGTACGGACTGGTGTTGGTGATGTCATAGATGGCGATCAGGATGTCCTCGGCCAGGGGATCGGACCACTGATAGCCGCGCACCTTGACCTGGAGCCCCAGACCGCCCCTGGCCGAATCGCCGGGAAAGGGATAGTAGGCGGATTCGGTGTTGTTCCAGTCCACCATGGCGTAATAGCTTTCCTGATCGGAGATCGGAGCGGCCTGGAATTCACCGTTCCACATGCCGTCGCGGCTGCCGGACTCGCCGGGGTAATCGTAAACCCAATGCCGTGGCCAGCTTTCCGGGATATTGCTCATGGCCACGCTCTGCTCCCCTTCAGGAAGCAGCGTGTTGTAATAGCCCGGCAGGGGCTCCCAGCTGTAGGTATAGGCCCCGGTGGGATTTTCGTCGAGATTATAGGGGTCGCTGTAGCTTTCGGTGAAAATGTAATACTGGTTGGCCTCCTGGTCGACGATGCGCGCCCCGGCGAACATGACAAATTCCAGGCCGTATTCGGTGCCGCTGCCCTTGGGCCACTCCATGCTTGGTTTTTCGGTGCGATGACCGAGATTGCCATAATTGCCGAAGCGGGTACGGATGAGGTTGCCGTTGTGCACCGCAGTGACGCGGTTGCCGACCAGCTCCAAATGCTGGGCGAAGAGGCCAGGAGTCATCGCCATCACCAGG
>JAKQKF010000518.1 GCA_029560815.1 bacterium | reverse complement strand
ATGGCCTCTCCCCTCTCGAAAGGGCTTATCGCCGGAGCCATCGGCGAGAGCGGCGCAGCCATTCACCCGACGCGGGAGCCGGTCCCTCTGGCCGAGGCCGAGCAGAGAGGAGTGGAATTCGCACGGAAAACAGGCTGCACCTCACTGGCCGAACTGCGCGCCCTGCCCACCAGCCGGATTTTTGAGATCTATACCCAATCCGGCGGCAAGCCCTTTCCCGTCGTGCTGGACGGCTATTTCTTCCCCAGACTCCTGCCGGAGATTTTTACACAGGGGGAGCAGGCCCAGGTGCCGCTGCTGGCGGGGTGGAACTCGGCCGAGATCTCCGGACAGGGCTTCACCCGGGGACCCTATACGGAGCAGATCTATCATGACCGGCTGAAAGAGGCCTTCCCGGAGGATTGGGAAGAGGCCGCCAGGCTCTATCCCCATGGCTCAGAGAGGGAGATCGAACTCTCGGCCACCGCTCTCGCCTCCGACCGTTTTATCGCCTACAGCACCTGGAAGTGGATCGACCTCCACCTCCGTCATAGCGCACAGCCGGTCTACCGGTATCTCTACAGCAAGCTGCGGCCGCCCCTGGCCAGCCGGCCCGGCTCCCCGGATCAGGACGCCGCCGCCGGCAGCGAGGCCAAACCGGCCACAGCAGCGCCCATCGGCGCCCCCCACGCCTGTGAAATCGAATACGCCATGGGCAACCTGCCCCTGATTACGGATTTCGCCTGGACGGCGGAAGACTATGCGGTCTCGCGCACCATGCTGAGCTATTTCGCCAATTTCATCAAGCGGGGAGATCCGAACGGTGAGGGGCTGCCGGAATGGCCGGCGATGAGGACAGACGACCCGGCACCACTGGTGATGGTGATAGATGTCGAATCCGGAGCGGCCGCAGCCCAGCAAGAGGTCCGATATCGCTTCCTCGACAGATTTTATGGAAAGAGGTAACATGCGCGCCTCCCTGCTCACCGGCATCGGGGAGTTCGCCCTGCGCGAACTCCCCAAACCGCAGATCCAGCATGACCAGGATATTCTCGTCCGCATCCGCATGGTGGGGGTGTGCGGTTCCGATATGCATTATTACACCTCCGGCCGGATCGGCGCAGCAGTTGTCCATTTTCCTTTCCTCATCGGCCATGAAGCCGCAGGGGTGGTTGAGGCCACCGGTGCCGGGGTAACCCGCCTCCGGCCCGGGCAGAGGATCGCTGTCGATCCGGCCCTCTCCTGCGGCCGCTGTGACCAGTGTCTGGCGGGACGGGAGAACACCTGCCGCCATCTGCTATTTCGCGGTGCTCCCGGACAGCTGCCGGGCTGTCTGTGCGAGTATGTTGTCCTGGATGAGCGCCAGTGTTTTCCGGTCTCCGATGGGCTCAGTTTCGAACTGGCGGCCCTCTCCGAGCCCCTGGCAGTGGCCCTTTACGCTGTGGAACGTTCCAGGATAGCCGCCGGCACCCTGGCTGCCGTCCTTGGCGCAGGCCCGATCGGGCTTTCACTCCTCCACGTCCTGCGCGAACGGGAGATCGGGCCGCTCTTCGTCACCGACAGAATCGAGGCGCGCCTCGACTATGCGCGCCAGCTGGGCCCGGAGTGGGCGGGCAATCCGGACCGGATGGATGTCGAGGCGGAGATCGGCCGGTTCGCCCCCCTGCAACTGGATTTCGTCTTTGAGTGCACGGGGAATCCGGAGGCCGTCCAGCAGGGAATCCGGCTGCTCAAACCGGGCGGAAAGCTCGTCATCGTCGGCATTCCCGGAGAAGAGGAGATCATCCTGCCCATCCACGAACTGCGGCGCAAGGAGATCGATATGATCAACATCCGCCGGCAGGCGGGAACGACGCAAAAGGCCATCGATCTGCTTGAGAGCGGTGCAATCCGGATGGACGGGATGGCAACCCATCACTTCCCTTTGGAAGAGACGGCCGCAGCCTTCGATCTCGTCGGTAGTTACCGCGATTCAGTAATCAAGGCGATGATCGCACTTTGAGCCGCCGGTAGTTTGCCCAGCGGCCTCTACTTTTACGAACTGAAGAGTGAGTCTTTCAGCACCAGGAAATACCTCCATCTGGCCAGGTAATAAAAAAGGGCTCTGATATGTCAGAGCCCTTACTTACTTACTTTCCCTCACCTGTTCTACCATTCACGGGCTTACCGCTTCCTCAGACTTTCCCACAATTTCCAGAACCCGTAGCTCACCGGCGGTTCAATGCCGCCGGCGGGCAGTTCAAGAGCGTACTGGTTTTCGGGATCGATCTCCTGCGGGCTGATGAATTCCATGGTCTTGCGGAACATCTCGGTGACCGGCTCGAAGGCCTGGGCGATTTTGCCTTTGGTGCGCTTTTTCAGCGCCTCGTAAATCTTGCTGCGAATGTCCTCAGTGATGGTTTTTGCAGAGTCGAAGATGAACTCCGAACTGGGCAGCAACTCCTTGTCCGAGGCGATGACCGTTTTGCGGCAGTAATTCTCGGTGATGTAGGAGATGCGGGTCAACATCACGGCGTTGATATAACCATCGACCAGGGATGACGAGACCTTGCTGACGAAGGGGATCGATTTCATGCCGTCGGTGGCGAAGCGGGAAAAGACCTCTTCGGTGGCATATTCGGCCACTTCGGAGCCGCCAATAGCCATGGCGTAATAGATCTTTTTGAGAATAATGGCGAGGTCGCGGTTGGAGACCCGGCCGTTGTAAAGGATAAAGAGTTCCTTGATATGGTTGATCGCGGCCGAGAGGATGAGCAGAGCGTCGAGAAAGCCGTTCTGGACGATCGCGGTGGCATAAAAAAGCTGCGGGATATCCCTGCGCCGCCGCTGCTCGGCCGCCTTGTCCATCTCGGCGATGACCCGGTCGTAGCTCTCGCGGTCGTTCCGGAGGGAGGCGACATCGAACCCGCTCCGGATGAGATATTTGTTCTTTTTGAACCGTTTGATCCGTTTGGCGATCAGCCGCTCCTCCTGGCCGGGATCGTAGACCGGTCCGTAGCTGACGGGCATGGTGAAGATCCGGAAGAGGGGGATGCCGACGAAGTAGATCAAAACCGCGAGTGCCAGCAGAGAAAAAACGATCGCGAGAACAGGATGAACCGTATGCAGCATGGTATAGATCTGCAGGAACTCCTTGGCGATGATATAAAGAACAAAAAGAGACAGAAAGAAAATGATCCGGCTGATGTATTTCATGTTCTACTCCCCGATTTCGGCAGCGGACAGGATTCTAAATATCGACAGAATCGCTGATTAGCGATATCCACTGCTGTGGTTTTATCATGATCAGGACCCGACGCCATCGCAGCGCCGGCCGGTTTCAGCTCAGCCTGCCGGTTTCCAGGGGCGGAGCCGGCGGCAGCCCGGTGGCCTTGAGGATCTCCTGCTCGTCGAGGGTCTCTTTGGCGATCAGGGCTGCGGCAAGGGCATCGAGTTCCGCGCGGTGCTCCCTGAGCAGTCTTTTAGCTTCATCATGGCTCTCGCTGATGATTTTGTGCACCTCGGCATCGATGAGCCGTGCGGTCTCCTCGCTGAAGGGTTTGGCGCCGCTGTAGCTTTCCTGGGTGCCGAGATAGGGATTCATGCGGGGTGAGAGCTGCACCAGGCCGAGCGCATCGCTCATGCCCCAGCGGGTCACCATGCCGCGTGCGATGCTGGTGGCCTGTTCGATATCGCTTTCGGCCCCGGTCGTGCGGGTGCCGTAGACGATCTCCTCGGCGGCGCGGCCGCCGAGAATACCGGTGATACGGGCGCGCAGATAGGCTTCAGGATAGTTGTAGCGGTCGCTGTCGGGCCGCTGATAGGTCACCCCGAGGGCCTGGCCGCGCGGCACAATGGAGACCCGGTTGACCGGGTCGGCGCCGGGGACGAGCAGGCCGAGGACGGCGTGGCCGCCTTCGTGGTAGGCGATCCGTTCCTTGTCGGCGCTGCTGAGGAGTATCGGGCGCTCCGGGCCGAGTACGATCTTTTCGAGCGCGTCCATTAAATCTTTGGCGCGGACCGATTTCTGGCTGCGTTTGGCGGCGAGCAGGGCCGCTTCATTGACGAGATTCCTGAGGTCAGCCCCGGAAAAACCGGGGGTCGAGGCGGCGATCTCCGCCAGGTTGGCATCGGCCGCGAGGGGCACCTCACGGGTGTGGACCTTGAGGATCGCCTCGCGTCCGATCTTGTCCGGAAGATTGACGATCACACGCCGGTCGAAGCGGCCGGGACGCAGGATCGCCTTGTCGAGCACATCCGGCTGGTTGGTGGCGGCCAGGACGATGATACCCTGCTTGCTGGAAAAGCCGTCCATCTCGGTGAGGATCTGGTTGAGGGTCTGCTCCTGTTCGCTGGTGCCGCCGAGGGCCACCTGGCCGCGTGCGCGGCCGATGGCGTCGAGTTCGTCGATGAAGATAATGGCCGGGGCGTTCTCGCGGGCCTGTTTGAAGAGGTCACGCACGCGCGCGGCGCCGACGCCGACGATCATCTCGACGAATTCGGCAGCGCTCATCGAATAGAAGGGTACTCCGGCCTCGCCGGCGACCGCTTTGGCCAGCAGGGTCTTGCCTGTGCCGGGCGCCCCGACCAGCAGCACGCCCTTGGGTGCTGAGCCGCCCAGCGCTGTATATTTTTCAGGGTCCTTGAGGAAATCGACGATCTCGACCAGTTCATTTTCGGCCTCATCGATGCCGGCGACATCCTCGAAAGTCACCTTCTGATCAGTCGCAGCGTCATAGCGGCGCGCCTTGCTCTTGCCGATGCCCATCAGGCCCCCGCTTGCGCCTCCTCCCCCCTGCTGCAGAGCCCGGCGCATAAACCAGATATAAAAAAAGATCAGCAGGAGTCCCGGCCCGAAGCTGAGAAGGAAGGTGAGCACGGGATTGCGTTTCTCCTGGATCGGCTCGGCGGTGATCTCGACCTCATGGCTTATCAGATAGGCCTCCAGGCCGGGATCGATAAAGGCGGGCAGTGTGGTCGAGAAAGCGGTCACCTCCTTCGGCTCCGGCTTGAGCGCCTCTTTATCAGTCGAGTCGGGTTTGGGCCAGGTGACAGCTCTTTTGAACTTGCCGGTGATGGTCTCCCCCTTGTTAAAGACCGCCTGGACATTGTCGACCGCCACCTCTTGCTTGAAGAGAGTATAGGGGACCTTGACCGGCGCCTCGGCGTCCGGAGCGAAGACCCGGCCCAGCAGGTAGTTCATCAGCAGGATGGCCAGAAAAAAGAGCCAGACCCGGCCCGGAAACATCGGCGCGCGCTGCGGGTCTTTTGGGGGGGAGGGATTGGAGGCGGCTGGTGTACGGCTGACTGGCTTCTTCTTCTGTTTCTTGATCGGCATAGGGTCTCCTGGAATGACTATCTGTGCTTGAGTTGGCAATTTCACTCGGCGGCCTTAGCCAGAGCGATCCTCCCGGCCGTCCACACCTGCAGCACACTTGCACCCGAAAATATAATCATAATTGTTCAAAAAGCATACCCATTTCAAACGCCTGCTGGAACATTCTGTTCCGTACAGCGTAAACCTGACGGTTGAGCGGCCGAATCAAAAAAGGCAGCGGGTCCAGAAAACGCTTGACATTCTATCCTAATAATCTTAAACTGAATAAATCCACTTCCGCCATTGTCAAGCCAAGAGGCAGGACCATGCAAAAACCCGCGCGTCTTATCTCCCTCGATGCTTTTCGCGGCTTCACCATCATGTTGATGATCCTGGTGAACAATCCCGGCAACTGGGAGTATGTTTTTTCGCCGCTCGAACACGCCCAGTGGCACGGCTGCACTCCCACCGACCTGGTTTTCCCCTTCTTC
>JAKQKF010000507.1 GCA_029560815.1 bacterium | reverse complement strand
GATTGAGGAAATCGACAAAAACTCCCTCGTTGTGCGCATCCTGATCCGCGAGGATGGTCACGAACTTGTTGGCTTTGAGGGCGCGAAAGATCGTGCGCACGCCCATGCCCAGATGGGTGATCTCCACCCCCCAGCCGGTTCGTGTCTGATTGATGAGCTTGTTGACCAGGGGATTGCGCTGGTCGCGCGCCAATCCCACCATGGGAAATCCCAACCGGTGAATCACGGCGGGGAAGAACTCCCAGTTGCCAAAATGTCCGGAGAGACAAATGGCGCCGCGGCCTTCATGCCCCGCACGCTCAAGCAGTTCACCACCCACGACGCTGATATACTCCCGGTAAAAGCGGTCGTCCATCTTCGGCATGCGGATGAACTCGACGATGTTCTGGCCGAAGTTGCGGTAGACCTGTCTGCAGATAGCACGTACCTCGTCATCACTTTTTTCCGGAAAGGAACGGGCGATATTCTGCAGCGCCACCTCCCTGCGGATGGGGACGATATGATAGACAAAGCCGCCCAGCCTGACGCCCAAACGCAGGGCGAGCCGATGCGGCATGAGACGAACCGGAAAAACCAGGAGCTGGACGAGCAGATACTCGACGACATTCTGGATCTGTTTCATCTTTTAATGTACTGAAATCTGCAGAAATATTCAAGATCTGATTCCATCCTCCCCGCCGGGCTCCCCTTCCGGCGGCTCCTCCTCATCATCCTCTTCATCCCGGCGCGGCATGAGATGGGGCGCAACCCAGGGGGTCTCGTATCCCCCCTCCCCCTCGGCGGGCAGGCGCAGTACATCCCCCTCCCCGAGCTGGCGGGCGCTCTCCCATTCACGCAGCTGGCGCCGGTTGCGCCGGCGGACCAGCAAGACCACAATGAGAAACAGCAAGGGAAGAGCGAGCCAGATCAGTTCGTCCACTTCGCTGAGCCAGAGCCACTTTTCCGTTTTTTCAAGATGGCCGCGCCATTCCTCCTCAAATCCGCTCATCGTGCTTCCGGTGGCGCGCATTAAGATCGCATCACTGCTTTCGCCCGCGGCGTACCCATCCAGAATGGCGCGCAAAGCCTCGATATCATAAGTGGCCAGCAGGTAGCGCACCGCTGAATAGCTTTGTTCGTAGGCCAGTTGGGCGCGATCGCGGTGAAAATTGAGGACCTCATCGATCTCCTGCAGCGGTATCAGCGATCCGGTGGCGAGGGCGCGCGAGATCCGACTTCTCTTTTCGTACTGTTCATGCTCGGAATAAAAGAT
>JAKQKF010000504.1 GCA_029560815.1 bacterium | reverse complement strand
CTTCCGCTCCAGGTAGACGCGGTTGACGTCGGTGATCTCCAGCTCGCCGCGCGCCGAGGGCTGGATGTTTTTGGCCACCTCCACCACATCCCGGTCGTAGAAATAGAGCCCCACCACCGCGAAATTGCTCTTGGGCTGTTTCGGCTTTTCCTCGATGCTGAGGGCGCGGCCGGAGGCGTCGAACTCGACCACGCCGTAGCGATCGGGATCCTTGACCTGATAGCCGAAGACCACGCCGCCGCCGCTGCTCTCGATATGGCGCACCGAATTCTCCAGCAGTCCGCTGAAATTATGGCCGTAGAAAATATTGTCGCCGAGGATGAGGCAGGCGCTGTCGCCGGCGAGGAACTCCTCACCGAGGAGAAAGGCCTCGGCCAGGCCGTTGGGTTTGGGCTGGACCTTGTAGCTGAGGCGGATGCCGAACTGCGCGCCGTCGCCGAGCAGCTGCTCGAAGCGCGGCAGATCCTCGGGGGTGGAGATGAGCAGAATCTCGCGCAGGCCGGCCAGCATCAGGGCCGAGAGGGGATAATAGACCATCGGCTTGTCGTAGATGGGCAGTAGCTGCTTGCTCACCGCCTGGGTGATTGGGTAGAGGCGGGTGCCGGCCCCGCCGGCGAGGATGATGCCTTTCATGATGAAGATCCTTTTTTATGGATACATACCTGCAAACCCCCGCCTCTGCGTAGTCTGCGCTGTGGAGGGGATTCACCTCCGCGGCCATCCTGAAAATAGTAAACTTTTCCTTTCCATGCACCAGAAAAAATCATGTACCCGCCGACGCGCCAACAGTGCGCCCCCCGGCGCGACAACCGCATTTACCCCAATTACCAGGTGGCCCGGCTGGTCGACGGCGAGCAGGCGGCGGGGAGCACCAGCCGGATCTGGAACGCTGCGGGCCCTGTTTTTGAGGGGGTGCATCGGCTCAGGTGAGCCACTCGATATAATTCTCCGGGTGGATTACTGTAAATGAAGCCTCCGGGTATGCCCGCTGCCATCCACCTGGCGCCTTGACTCTATGTTTGCTCCACTTGAATTCAAATCCGCTCAGATTTTCATCGCATTTCTGATCCCGTCGTACTGCAAGATATCTTTTAACAGATAATCGGCAGCCAGCTCTTTCAGATAAGTGATTTGTTCTCTCCTGTCCTGCAGCTGCCAGACTTCCGGGTACGAACCGAGCACCATTCTATCGGCCAGGCGGCTGCGCGTGATGA
>JAKQKF010000491.1 GCA_029560815.1 bacterium | reverse complement strand
GGGCATTTTTGTTATAGATTTTTTCCAGGACCTCATCGGGCAGGTAGAGACCATAGATCATCCAGCGTCCTTGCAGTTTGTGGGCTGGTGAAGGATCGATGTATTCGTCATCGGTTTCCAGAAAGCGGAAATAGAGCCGGTAAGCATCGGCATTGCAGGGCGTATCCGTGCCGAAGAGGATTCTGTCCTGATACTTCAGAAAGAACCGCCGGGCAGAATAGGGCTGCCTGCCCAGTTCGCTGATACGGGCATCGATATCCACATAGAAATTGGGATAGGTATCGAGCCAGCGGGCGACGGTCTCCAATTCTTCCGGCAGATTGCCAAAATGGGCGCCGATGAAAATCGTTCCGGGATGCTTTGCTATCACCCGATTGCGTGCGGCGAGAATGCTGTCTTTTGCCGGGTATCCCTGGCCATAAAACGACCATTCCGGATTCATGCCGAGTTCATCATAACGTTCATTGAACTGATCGACGGGTGTAAAGAATGCTTTGGGATCCGAAACATGGATTTCAACCGGAATGCCCAGTTCCGCGCATTTCGCCCAGATCGGGTCGATCCGCGGATCATCAACTGCGACAAAACGGCCTGTTTTATCTTTATAGCCAAGTCCCAGCGTCTTGGCGATCTTTAGGCCGCGGCAGCCCGATTTTACGGCTTCCTCCAGCCTCCGCGCCTCATTCTCGCCAAAATCAGGTTCATCGATGCGGCTGAAATCCGGCCTGAAGAAGAGCAGAAAGCGCTCTTTGGAAACGCTTTGCGATACCTGGAGATGCTTTTTATAGATATCATCCTTCGAATTGGCATCCAGGCTCACGCATTTCCAGACCCCCGCCTTGTCCATCTCCTCGAGATACTTCGCGGTATTCTCCAGCTTGCCCAGATGGTTGTGGATGTCGATGACCGGGAATTTGGCCTTTTCTATTCTGGTTTCCTTTACTTTCAACTGACTGACCGGCTTCCAATCGACCAGCTTTAAATCCCCCTTTTGCGCATATAAATGGCCGGAGAAAAAAGCGGCCACTAACAGTACCGGCAGAAAAGCCTTTCGCGTTCTCATATTGAACCTCCATATCCTGCTGCTGGTTAATATCCAAACGGTCACCCCGTGAAAGCGATCTATCAGGTCGTGCCGGCAGCTACTGTTTCAGGAACAATCTGCCAAACGCGGCGGGGTTATGAAAGCGCCCACCGGTGGGCGACCAGGCGTAGCTGGCGGAGTCCATGCCCTGATTCTTGTCGACACGGAAAAAATTGATTTTCAATGATGAACCGGGGGCCGGACTTTTTGTCCTCTCAACAGCCAGGTCGCGGAAAGGGACGGCAATTTCCACCGACCAGTGCTGATCCCTGTCATCACGCACATTCAGCGTGCCGGCAACGGTCACCCCGGTCCGGATTCCGGGCAGGTCGAATGCCGCTGTCGCCGGAATATCGATGTTCACCGGATCGACAATATAGCTATCGAAAAGCACATTGGCCGGGGAGACTTCGATCTCCACATAGGTTTCAGGCACCTCATCGGCATCGATAAAAACCTCGACGGCTTCTTCTTTCCACAGGTGATCGTCACGCTGCGTGTAATGGGCCCAGATATCCGGATCATCACAGATGAATGCGATAAAAAGCGTGCTGTCGTCGTGGCAGGTCATGACGCGCGTGTCCGCCTGCTTCTCCCTGACCTCCTGTCCGGAGCGATTATTCCGGAGCAAGACCGGGTCGGCGATCCGCCAGGCAGCTTCGTCGAGTAGGCCATCGATGTTGATAGCTGTCTTTGTGCGCACCGCTGTGATGGACAACTCCGGTCCGGGCTGTCGCGTGCAGCCCGCGAAAAGACACAGGCCGATCAGGAGCATTGGCAGGCCTGTTTTTGTGCTGACGCGGATTTTCAGGGACTTGGGAAAGCACCATACTACAGTATTTTCTCTCATCGGCTGCACGAGCTGCTCCGGAGGTTTGTTTTTCTACCCTGCTGTGATGAATTCAATCCTGGCCGCCATTTTGTCCGGAATCCGCTCAAGGGTGAGGGCATACAGAAAACCTTCATTCTCAGCGATGAACGAATCGGAAACAACGTTGATATTTCTGGCTTTAAACTGCAGCCGGGAGGCGCTGCGGACCTTGAGGATGAACTGCCGGCCGGCAGCCTGCTCCGGGACAGCGCTGATTTTGCTGAAATCCAGCTCGACGTACCGGCCTTTCCTGGCCAGGCCGGTGCAGACGTGATGCGCAAGCTGCTGTTGAAAAAAGGTCGAATCCGGCGCCAGGAGCGTTTCCATCCGGGAATTGTATGGCGAGAGATATTTCACCCAGCCGGCGACAATTTCGGAGTTGCGTGCGGGGTCGGCATGCAGCAGGTTCGGCCAATGCATCCCGCAGGTCGGGCCGCTGATCATCGCCTCGGGGGTGCCGCCGATGATGTCCCAGTCGAACAGATCTTCACCGCGGTCTACGGTCATGACGCCGGAATCAATGCCGAACAGACCAAACTGCACAGCCTCCGCGTTGGCCATGGTGCTGAAGGGCGTATTGATATAGCTGATGCCGCGCTTGCTGATGATCTCCGCCAGACTCGTTGAAGATGTCGGAGTTGGGCCGAAGCCGTGCAAAAAAGCAGTCGGGACGAACGACCGGGGAAAGGGACCGAGCTGGTTCTGCTGCAGCAGGCGGGCATAATAGTCCAGATGCAGCTCGACCTGATCCCTGGGACGCATGTTCCCGTTTCTCTCCGCCCACTCCGCCCGCGTAAAATTGCTGTCCGCCCAGTATTCATGTCCGATGCCGTGCAGCGTCAATTCGTAGTGGCGCTGATTGCTGCGGATGATATCGGCGGCTTCCTCCAGCCAGGGCCCCACCCATTTACGGTTATCCCATTTTTCCCGCATCCAGGTGCTGGTGGGCAGCTGGCGCAAGATATTTTCCCGGTCCCATTCGCAGAGAATGGTGGCCGCCTGCGGCCGGACCCCCAGTCCTTTGCCGAGGTCGACAATCGCCTGGTAATCTGCGGGAACATGGTTGCGCTTGATGCCGGTGCGGTAAGGCTCCTGCCGCGCACTGCCATCTTCGCCCGACCACCAGCCCACATCATCAATGACAATCTGGATCGGCAGCGGTATCATCGCCGCTATGCCATCGCCGGCCATAGTTTGCCCTCCCTTGCAGGCCATTACGTTTGCTGCAGCCAATCCCGCAGTTATCCGGGCGGTCTGCTTTATAAAACCACGACGCTTTATCGGGTTCATGGACCAAAGTCTCCATAATTTGGATATCTCTCTTCCTCATGTTCAATTGGGCCCCTCTACGGATGGCACTGCGCAGCCGGCCTTCATACACGTCGGACAGGCTATTCAAAATAAACGGTCGCCAACGAGTAAATTTCAAATGCCGGGAGTACAAATTCAATACTTCCCGCTTTTTTTTCAAAGCGGATGGCGGCGGTTTTGTTGATCGGTGATCCGGCCGTCACCCGGGCTACTTTTTTGTTCTCCGGGATTTGCAGACGCACCCTGACGTTCCCTGCCGGCGTAACTGCGCCATCCAGCGTAACCTGATAATTAACCAGGTGCACCAGCTGCAGATTCTTCTCTTTTTGCTCCATCGTGGTCATCTCGACCATGCTGGAGGCAAAGTGTTTTCCGGAAAATTCGCCGGCCGCCGCCCATTCAACCGCCTCCGGCAAGGAGGCAAAAGCCTCTTTTACCCGGTCAGGAAATTGACCGCGCCCGTACATCAGTTGATCGTCGGGGAGGGGCGAGTTCTCCGTGTCGCCGCGGCCCACCGGTATCGGATTCAACGGAATGAACACCACCCGTCCCTTGCCCGATTCTCTGCGCGTGATGGTGATTGGCGCGTCCTGCAGGCCAAAACCCAATAACTCCGCCAGCCCCGGATTCCGCCGCGGCAGACCGTTTTCATCCTTTGCCGAGCTCAAGCCCATCACAACCAGACCACCGCCATTTTGCACAAAAGCGTTGATCAATTTGATCTGTTCATCGCTCATGAGCGGAACGTACGGCAGAATCAGTGTTTTATACTTTGCCAGCTCGGCCGCATCGAAATCCCGTTCAACCGTCATGACGTGGGCGATGCCATTGTCAGCAAGAACCCTGGACGCCGGATTGAAATAGCTGAACTCATCGCTGTAAAACTGGTTGATTGAGCAATAGATGGCCGTATTGGCGGCCAGTTTTGCCCCGATGAGGTTTTTCTCGTTTTCCTTAAAAAACGCATAGATCTGTTCGGCCCCGTCATGGACCATCGGCGAGATCGGCTCACCAAAGGTTTCACGCACAACACTGAATGTATTGTGGTTGGCAAAGGCTTCGGCAATGCTCAGCTTGATCAGATTGAACAGGGCCTTCTCATTGGGAATCGGTTTGGGTATGGAAGGCTGAATGCAGTACATCCAGACCGGCTTTTGCATCGCCGCAGCGGCCAGAAATTTCAGCGGTCCGGAATTGGAGACCTTGACATCGCCTTCGGCACGCGGGACGGAGCGCAGCCCCGCCTGAATTTCCGAATAGAAAAAGTCCTCGACCGTGCCCATCATCTCCATGTCATCGCCGTTGGTATAGGCCATGTTACCGTAATCGCCGCCATTGATATTGCCGGAGAGCAGGAAATCCGGATTGATAGTTCTGGCCGCAGCGCGGATCTCCCGTTGAAATTCGGTCAGCGACCAGCTGCGGAACATCAGCCATTCCCGCCACAGCGCCTGTGTATTGTCCAGCGGGGGGTCGACTTGCGCCACATCCGCAATTCCGTACCGCTCGCGCAGATACACGGGAGAGACTTTCTCCCGCAGATATTTTCTAAAGGCCTCCCGGGAGTGCGGGCAATAACAGGTGCCTTCATGCACTTTTGTCCAGTCGACATAAGCGCCATCGTACCCGCCGATGGCCACCAGCTTCATGACACCCTTGAAATACTGCAGGTAGGAGGGATTGTCCTGGCAACCGAACATTTCGAACCGGCCGCCGGTTTTGGGCGCATTGGGATGCCTGAAACGGTAAAAGGAGTATTTCCCGTCGTGGGTCCGCCGGGCCCATTTGTCCGGCCCCTCCGCCGGTCGCGGGCCAAAATAGCGGGCATACATTTCCCACACTCCAGGTGTGTTATAGGCTTCGTTCAGGGAGAGCTCTTCCGGCCTGGGCAGATCTTCATAGGTCGGGCTCTCGCCCGCCAGGGCCATGGTGGTATAGGCGATGACATGCATGCCTTCACGATGAAAACGGTCTACTTTTGCGCGGGCGGCGGCGACCATTTTATCGAATTCGGCCAGATCGGTGATGAAGAGGCCGCTCTCCCTGTCCTTCGGAAAAATGATCGGACCGCCGTTCTGGTTGACTGTGGCATGCAGCCGATTCAGGAACTCGATGTTGTCGTTCGAACGGACAATGCGTATGTGCCCCCAATCCCAGGGTCCCAGGGCTGCGCCGGTTTCAGCACCGGACTGCTGAGCTGCAGCCGTGAGAGTACAACCAAGCAGCAGAATG
This sequence comes from bacterium, assembly GCA_029560815.1. The sequence continues at coordinate 8,935 of JAKQKF010000491.1, read as the reverse complement.
ACAAATATGGCCTTGCCCCATGGCATGCTTTGTGGCTTTGTCATGACCTTTTATCTCCTTGTTTGTACAATGGATTGGTCGAGCTTAAATGCCTTTCCGCCAGCCCGGATCATCAAAATTATTGAGCTGGATGGTCAGGGATCCATCCGGATTGAGCGGCTGCGCACAGGCCCAGGTGACTGGTCTGCGCACGTTTTTGGTCTCGGTTTCCGCCCGCATACCGGCCGAACCCACCCTTCGGTTCTGTGCCAATCGCTCCGCAGTCCGGCCAAAGCCGCCCCCCGTCTTGATCCCGCTTTATCTCGTGCAGCGGTGAATATGAGGGGGTGTTTGATTTTCATGGTGGTTGGATTCCTGGTTAACGGGCCGGCTGTGCCGCCGGCAATCCGCTCCGGCCGGCGGAGCGGATTGGCCTGACGACTGTGCAAGAAGGTACTGGTGGAGTGAGGCGGGAGGCGGCTATCTCTTTTTCGCCAGGGCCTGCTTGAGGGGGAGCAGACTGATGGCGGACCAGCTCTCCACGGAGGCTTCGCTGCTCTGGCTGATCTCCTCGAGCTGGCTGACCGGCATGAATCCGCCCCAGGCGATCTCGGCATCGGCCGGTCTCACCCCGCGGTCACTGGTCATGATGAGGTAGAGCATGCCGAAGTGGACGGAACCGACCTCGGTCTCGTCGTCATTGATATAGCCGAGGATGACGGGATCATCGAACTGCTTGATCTGCAGCTCCTCGCTCAGCTCGCGCAGGAGGCTCGCGCGGATGGGGTCGCCGTTCTCGATATCGATTTTGTCGATATGGCCGCCGATTCCCCATGACCACTTGCCGCGCAAGCGGGTCTCGTTGTATTGCCCCTCCTTGCTCGAGCGCTGGTAGGCGAAAACTTCGTGGCTCTCCTTGTGAACGATGATGGCGTAGGCGATGGGCTGCTTGTACTGCGGCATGATTTCCGCCTTGTCGCGCAGTTCGTAAAAATAGTGGTCGCGGATAAGCGATTGATAGTCGTGCGCAGCAGCGGGCGCAAAGCCCTGAAAATACTCCTCTGCGAAGAGAGTGGAGCGGTCTACCACCATAATCATGCGGTCTGATGCGGCCACGGGGTCTCCTTAGTTCGAGTCGTCGATTTTGTTTAGCCTTTCTTCCAGGGCGAGTCTCTCGTTTTCGCGGCTGGGTTCGCCGAGCAGGGCGAACATGTTGTTCTTGTAGGCCTCCACACCGGGCTGGTCGAAGGGGTTGACCCCGAGCAGCAGGCCGCTGACGGCGACGGCGAACTCGAAAAAGTAAAAGAGCTCGCCGAAGTGGAAAGCGTCCCGCTTGCCGATATGCAGGGTCATGTTGGGAGTCTGGCCGTCATGATGAGCCAGCATGGTGCCGCGCCAGGCCTGCCGGTTGGCAGAAGCGAGCTGTTCACCCGCCAGAAAACCCAGCTGGTCGGGATCACCCTCCAGCTCCGGCATGACCACCTTTCTGCGGTTCTTGTCGACAACCAGGAAGGTCTCAAAAAGCTCGCGCCGGCCGTCCTGAATGTACTGGCCGAGGGAATGCAGATCGGTGGTCAGCCCCACCGAGGCGGGAAAGATGCCTTTCTTGTCCTTGCCCTCGCTCTCGCCGAAGAGCTGTTTCCACCACTCCGCCAGGTAGAGCAGGGCGGGATTCCAGACCCCGAGAATCTCGATGCGTTTGCCGGCCTGGTAGAGCAGATTGCGGGCGACAGCATATTTGAGGGCGTCGTTTCCGGCTATGGTCCGGTTCTCGCCGCAGTGGCGGGCCATGCTGCGCGCTCCCTTCAGCATCGCCTTGATATTGATGCCGGCCACCGCCATGGGGAGGAGGCCGACGGGAGTGAGCACGCTGAAACGGCCGCCGACGTCCTCCGGAATGACAAGTTTCTCAAACCCGGCATCGCCGGCCATGGCGAGGAGGGCGCCCTTGGCCGGGCTGGTAGTGGCGATGACCCTCTCTTTGACCTTTTTGGGTGGCAGTGTGCGCCTGAGATGGTCGAGGAGGAGGCGGAAGGCGATTCCGGGCTCAATCGTCGTGCCCGATTTGCTGATCACATTGATATAGTATTTTTTATCCTTGATATAGTCGAGCAGTTCGGCCGTATAGTCGGCATCAAGGTGGTTGCCGAGAAAGAGGATCTCGGGACCTTTGCGGTTGCCCGGCAGGGCGGGGCAGAGCCCCTCGATTGCGGCGCGCGCGCCCAGATAGCTGCCGCCGATGCCGACGACGATCAAGAGATCGGCCTTTTTGCGGATCTTGCGGGCGATCTTGCTGATCTTTTTGAGTTCCTCACGATTATCCCTGAGCGGGAGATCGCGCCAGCCGAGCATGTCCGCACCGGCGCAGCGTCCCTTGTAGAGCTGGTCGACAACCCGGCGCACTGAGCGCTGCTGCGCCTTGACGGCGGCCTCGTCGACCTCCGGGTTCAGCAGCCGGATATTGAGTTTAATCATACAGGCCTTCCAAAGAGAGGTGAAATGATCAACGCAGGAGTTTGGTCAGGATATAGCCGAGCAGCAGCCAGAGGGGGATCGATACCAGCAGGGCCCAGTTCAGTCCGCGCAGGAGCGGAAGAGCCTTGATGTGCTCCTTGCGCTCGAGGCCGCGCTCGATGCGCAGTTTGAGCTCATCGAGATTGACCGGCTTGACCAGATAGTCATAGGCCCCGCTGCGCATGGCCGTGATCGCCGAATCGATGGAGGGATATCCGGTCAGGAAGATGACCATCACATTCCGGTCGAATTCCAGGATCTTTTGCAGCAGTTCCATGCCGTCCATCTCCGGCATCTTGACATCGGTCACGATGAAATCAAAGTTCTGCTGCTGCAGGGCGAGAAGGGCCTCGACCCCGTTCTGGGCCGCAAAGGTCTCATGCCCCCATTTGCGCACCACCTCGGGGAGGGTCTCGAGCACATCTTGTTCGTCATCGACAATCAGGATTTTCGCCATACAAGACCTCACACACATAGAGTTCCTGACCAGGGCCAGGGGCGAAAACGCAGCATTCCCCACAGCCGCCGCACCGCAGCGCGATACGCAAGAGATAGATTCTGGTTAAATTTACATAAATCAGCGCAATAATCAAGGAAAAAAAGCGGGGGAGAGGGGGAAAATAAAAAGGGACGATAGCTCTCAGGTTGCGGATGTCGTGTGCGTTCGCTTGTCGAAAGATGCCTGTCAAGCGATGCTACCAGGCTGCGTACTCAGATGCCGAGCTGTGGGTGCCTGCTATGGTGCGCAACAACCGCTGCGAAGAACGACTACCGTCCCTTTTCAGTGTCGGGTGGAACATCGGGTTCCTCACCCGCCGGGACGGGCCTTTGCCTGGCCAACCGTCCGGCCGTGGCCGGGGGCCGGCCAGACAAAGGTCCCGTATTCTGGGTCGTGTCGGGTGTGAGGAAAAGTTTATAACTCATCGTCGGTGGCGGCAAAGGGCGAAACGACCGCCGCGACGTCGAAAAAATTCAGGTCGATATTGAGGATCTGCCGTCCGTCCAGCTGAGTATAGACGCCGCGCTGGAGAGTGCGAACCCTTTTTTCACTGCCGGCGCTCTTCCCGCGCTGCGCCGGATCGAGCTTTTCCTCCAGCCGGTTGAGCAGCCACTCCTGCGCGGCATGGGGGAGGAGATTGAACTGGGCGTGTAGATCGCGAATCATCAAGGCGGTGGCGCTGTCGCAGGAGAGCACGCCTGCGCTTTTCAAGGGCGCCTTGGGGGTAGAGGTTTCGCCGTCCGGCTGCGAATGGCCGCCGAGCGTGCAGGCCTTGTCGAACACTACATAGAGAAGCGGATCTTTTTTCCCCAGCTGCCGCAGGCGGCTGCTGGAGAGGTAATCTTGAGACTCCCCGTTGAGATCTGCCGGCAGCCGGCGGGCGTGGAGACTATCCTCGTCCAGCGCCAGGGCTCTTTCCAGCCAGCGCTGCCAGGCTGAATCGGCCATCTTTTGCAAAGCCGCCTCATCACGGCTGCCGGTGACCAGAAGAGGCAGATCGCAGCTCCAGAAAAGATCCCAGTGGGCATGGGAACGGCTGCAACCCAGCTCCAAGAGCCAGAGGGGCGCTTCGCTTTGCTGCGGGTGGAGATGAAGGAGATAGTGATAGAGCCCTTGCGCTGATGCGAGTTCCCTGGCACTCAGCCTGCTGAGCAGGTCCGCCATCTCCTCTTTATGCAGTGGCAGGGTGGGTGAATAGTGCTGCTTTGGTGGGGTTTCCCACTGCCCCGGCCGGAAAAGCTGGGTCTCTCGGCCCGATTGGGCGGCCACCCCTCCGAGAAGAAAGGCTGCGATGCCGGATCCGCTGTGCGGTGCAGCGCCTGCAAACGCCCAGACCGCCGGCTTTCCCGCCTCTCTCTCGTCCCGCACCGCCACTTCCTCCGCATGATCGTCTTTAAGGTTAATCCGCCCGCAGAAGCGGAGGGCTGTTCGCCTTCCATTCCGGACGGTGGTCCAGGCGGGCTCAGGAGCCGCTCTTCACCATCTCTCTCCTTAGCAAACAGCATACCACAATTGCAGGGCAGGATTTAAGTATATTATATTAAATGGATAAAGGTAATAAAGAGGAGGCGGGCGGGCAAGAAAAAAGGAGCCCGATTGCCGTAAATTACGACAATCGGGCTCCTGCAGAGGAATAGTATAATTTAACTATAATAAATACAATATCAAAAAGCACCGAAAAATACGACAGCAGCTTGCCGGGAAAACGGACTATTCCACGCCGTACTTTTTGAGCTTGCGCAGCAGGGTATCGCGATGGATACCGAGGATCTGGGCGGCCTCGCTGCGGTTGCCGTCGGTCATGTCGAGCACCTTGAGGATATGCTCTTTTTCCACCTCTTCGAGGAGGAGAACCCCGCTGGGGGCCGGTTCGATTTCGTAAGAGGGGGTGGCCTCCTGGATAATGTGGGGCGGGAGATCGTAGATGCGCAGCGAGGGTCCTTCGGAGAGGGCGACGGCGCGGCGGATGGCGTTGGCCAGTTCGCGGACATTGCCCGGCCAGGCGTAGCGCTGCATGGCGGCGATGGCCTCCTCCTCGACGGTGATGCTTTCGCGGCTGAAGCGCGCGGCAAAATCGCGGGCGAAATGGTTGGCGAGCAGGGGGATATCCTCGGGGATCTCGCGCAGGGGCGGCATGGCGATGGTCACCGCATTAAGCCGGTAGTAGAGATCGGTGCGGAAGCCCTTTTCGGCGATGGCCTGGCTCAGATCGCGGTTGGTGGCCGAGATGATGCGGACGTCGATTTTGCGCGATTTGTTGGAGCCGAGACGCTGGAACTCCTGCTCCTCGAGCACGCGCAGCAGTTTGGCCTGCATGGCGGGCTTCATGTCGCCGATCTCGTCGAGGAAGAGGGTGCCTCCGTCGGCATCCTCGATGCGGCCGGCTTTGCTGGTGCGCGCATCGGTGAAGGCTCCCTTTTCATAGCCGAAGAGTTCACTTTCGAGCAGGGTTTCCGGAAAGGCGGCGCAGTTGATAGCGACGAAGGGTTTGGCGGCGCGATCGCTGGTATGGTGGATCGCCGTCGCCGCCAGCTCCTTGCCGGTGCCGCTTTCGCCGAGGATCAGGACGGGCAGGTCGGTGGAGGCGATTTTGCTGATCAGTTTGGCGACATTCTGCAGCCGGATCGAGCGGCCGAGGATGGTCTTGCCCGTCGGCAGCGGTTCCTTCAGGTCCATGAGCGGCGAACTGCCGGTATTGCGGCTGATCTGGCCGGAGATGTCCTTGATGAGGGTGAGCAGGTCGTCCATGATCACCGGCTTGAGGATATACTGATAGGCGCCCATTTTTATCGAAGCGACCGCATCGTTGATCGAGCCATAGCCGGTCAGCATGATTACAAAGGTCTCCGGCCGCAGCCGTTTGACCTGGCGCAGCAGGTCGATGCCGCTGACCCCGGGCATGCGCACGTCGGTGATGACGATATCGAACTCGTCGTGAGCGAAGAGCTCCAGCCCCTTGAGGCCGCTGCTGGTGGCAGTGCAGACGATGTTTTCCAGCTCGAGCACGTCCTTCAGGGCGCGAAGGCAGTTCTCCTCGTCATCGACGATCAGAATCTTGATTGCCTGGTCCATAATTTCCAGCCTGTGTGAGTGTCGGATTCACCTTTTGTAACAACGGGAGCGCCTTAAATTTTCCCCTAATTCTCTCTTTTCACTATTTTTTCCGGATCAGCCGGCCGGCAGTGCAGGGAGATGCGAAAAGTCGCACCCCGGTCGAGTTCCGAGGAGACGCTGATTTGGCCGCGGTTGCGTTCGACGGCGCTGTGGACGATGGTGAGGCCGAGGCCGGTCCCCCTGCCCTCCTTGCCGTAAGTGAAGAAGGGGTCGAAGATCTTGTCCTGGATGTCCTCTGGTATACCCACGCCGGTGTCGCTGAACTCGATCCGGATGGTGTGGTCATCCGCGTTGAGAGTGCGGATATAGAGCTTGCCGCCGTAGGGCATGGCCTCCTTGGCGTTGAGGATGAGGTTGAGGAAAATCTGCTTGAGATCGTCCGCATTGACCCAGGCCTTGACCGCAGGGGCGAATTCGGTGCGCACCAGGATGTCGTTCATGGCCAGCTCTTTTTTGACCAGGGCGAGGGTCTGGCCTAGCACGGCGTTGACGTCGATTTCGCTCCGTTCGGGCGGTGATTTGCGCGAAAAGTCCAGCAGGCTGCTGATGATGCGCTGCGACCGGGCGATCTCCTCCTCGAGGATGTCGAAATGTTCTTTCGCCTTCGGGCTATCGCTGGCGAGGATGCGGCGCAGATAATAGATCGATGTGCTGATGATATTAAGAGGATTGCGCAGTTCATGGGCCACGCCGGCGGCGAGCTGGCCCATCACGGCCATTTTCTCTGAGAGGATGAGCTGCTGCTGCATCTCGCCGAGCTGGTCGCTGGTGTGCTTGACCTGGCTGGCGAGGTCGCGCTTTTGTGCCTCCATTTCCTGCAGGACCTTTTCGCGCGGGGTGGCGTCGCGCAGGATGCAGCCCATGCCCGAGATACGCCGGCCCTGGGAGAGCGGGACGAGGCGGACATCAACGATCTCCATGCCGCTGAGGGGGGCTTGCAGACGCCAGTTGTTGCCGCTGACATCAAAACCGGCCGCCACCCGCTGAAAAAGCTGGCGCAGATTGGTGGCGAAGGGCTCGGTGAAAAGCGCGGTGAGGCGGAACTTGCCGGCGCCCGGCTGGGCGAGCCCCTTGAGCTTGACTGCAGCCTGGTGGTTGGTCTGTTCGATCTCGCCTTCCAGATTGAGAAAGAGGACGATATCGTCGGAATTCTCGAGCAGGGCGCGGTATTTTTCGTTGAAATCGAAATAGCGCTTGCGCGCCAGTACGGCCTGCACACGGGCGAGCAGCTCCTCCTGACTGAAGGGCTTGATGACATAATCATCGGCGCCGGCCCGCAATCCGCTGACGCGGTCCTTGACGTCCGCGCGCGCGGTGACCATGATGATGGGGATGCTCTTCAGCCCCTCTTCCTGTTTGAACTGGCGGCAGAGATCGAAGCCGTCTTCTTCCGCGTTGAGCATGATATCGAGCAGGATCAGCTGGTAGGATTTGCTGCGCGCTGCTTCGTAGGCCAGGCGGGGGGCATTCTGCCAGTCAACGGCATAGCCGTTGTTCCCCAGGAAATAGCTGAGCACCTGGGCCTGGTCGGGATCATCCTCGACCAGCAGAATCGGCGTTTTGTCCGGATTTTCAACCATATTCAAGCTGTGGCACCTCCGCTTCGGGCTTGTCATGAATGATAGCACAAAATATGAACAATTTCAAGCACTATTTGCAGCTTTACCGCCCCCCGTTTGTGCTGGGCAAAATGCTTTCCGGGCTAAAAAAAGAGTTGCTTATTGCACCCCGGTTTGGTATACTTAGAACACACACCAGGCAGACATCCCCTTTTGATGGCTAAAGAGGGTGGAGGGCATCATTGCGCCGTGACATCAGCAGACGGCACCATGTGAGGAGGAGGCTATGGCTATCAATAGTCAACACAGGGCATCCGTAATGGAACAGAACAAATCCAATCCGCTCACTCCTTTCAATGACGAGGAGCTGAACTACTTTCACCAGTTGATTCTGGAGAGGAAAGCGGAGGCGCTCGAGGAGATTGAGCGGCTGCAGAAATATCTCTCCGCCGGCAGTGAAGAGGGCTCCAGCGATTCCGCCTACAGCTTTCACATGGCGGACGCCGGAACCGACACCATGCATCTTGATAATGTCTATATCCAGATCGAACGGCAAAAGTCGCTCATCGGCTATCTCGATCGCGCCCTGGAGCGCATCAAAAACAAGACCTATGGCGTCTGTCGCGTCACCGGGTCGCCCATCCCCCGCGAAAGACTGGAAGCAATCCCGCATACCGAAATATCCGTCGAGGCCAAACTGCAGGAGAACAGACGCTGACAGCCTGACCCGCGGCCTTGCCACCCCTTGCGGAGCAGTGTTCTTTTTCCGGAGGGTGCGGTACGCCCGGACTTGAGAAACTGCATCGTCATCCTTCCAGCACAAACCACGACAGTACGGCAATCGCATGCAAAAATTACGGCCGCCGCCGGAACGCTTCCCCTCGGTATCCAGTTTGGCTTCAATGTAGCCCCGAATGTGGAAGTCGGCCTCGAGGCCTTCAACGCCATCGGCGGCTACAAGTATGAGGCGGATTTCTTCGGCGTTGAGACCGAGACCGCCTTCAATTCAACCATCATCAGCGGTTATGGCAAGTACTATGTGAGCCAGGCCAATCTCTCTCCCTTCATCAAAGCCGGTGTCGGCTACTTCCTTGGCGATGCCAAGATCAAGATGAGCTACATGGGCGAGGAAGAGGAAGATGATATGAAGATCGATCCCGCCATCGGCTTTATCCTTGGCGCCGGCGTCGATTTCAACAAGAACTTTTTTGCCGAGTTCAACTACAACATCGTCAGCCGCAAGAGCGGCGAAGAGGACACTGATGAGGGT
>JAKQKF010000487.1 GCA_029560815.1 bacterium | reverse complement strand
CGCTGGCAGAAAAAGTCGGCGGAGAGCTCTTTGGCCGACTGCAGCAGCAGCGGCGCGGCGCCGGGCACAGCCGAACCGATGATGCAGCGGTCCACTTCAACGTAAAGAAGCTGCAGCTGCTCCTTCTGAAAAAGCTCCTCCACCAGAAAGGCCTGACGCAGTTCATCAGTGGTCATGCGCTGAAAACGGACAGCGTCGGCGACATGTCGGACTTGCATGATCTCTTTTCCTTCCTACTCGATGATGAGCGGGTTATTGAGCCTGGCAGCGACGGCGGCCAGTTCGGCCGCAAACGCCTCCCGGCTGGTAATGCCGCCGGGCTCAAGCTCCCAGGCGGCGAGAAAATAGTATTCGAGCTTTTGCTGCGACGGCCTCAGCACAACGACATGGTTGAGGTCATCGCCGGTGGTGCTGATCAGATCGGCGCGGCGGAAAAAGATGGCCATGCCGAGGCGGTCCTGATTGAGGCTCTGCACGCCCCAGGTGGCCAGCCAGCTCCATTCGCCTTCGGCGGGCGGCGGTATCACCTCGGTATCGGGCAGTTTGACCAGGCCGGTACAGAGATTGTCAATCGCGCTGTCAAGGCGCAGCACGTGTCTGGTCATGCGGCTGCCCGCGGTGATCGAGAGATCGCTGCGCAGGTTGAGGGTGTTGGTGCCGGCTTTCCAGCCGAAATAATCGGTGCGGATGCGCGCGAGCAGGGGCCCGGCCGCGGCGACGCGGCAGTGTATGCTGTCGGTGACGGCGACGCGGTTGGCGGCTGCACCGTCCCACCAGGCGACCGTGCCGATGCCGAGGGCGGGACCGACTTTGAGAATATCCATGCCCCAATCGGACATGTGGTGATAGTTCTCAAAATCCTCCAGCCCCACCCGGTGCAAAACCAGCTCGCGGCTCCTTTTGCCAAAGATATCGGTGGCGTTGCGCCAGTCGAGGTAAAAGCGAAAGCCCACCCGGTCCGATTCCCAGCCCGGGCCTTCATAGCGGATGTACTCCGAGTGGTCGGTGTGTTCCGGGGGTACGCGCAAAAAGTCAACCTTGTGGAAGGTGCCGCTGACGTACTTGCGCTGCACCCATTCGCCGCCGAATTTGGCCGAAAGCTCGGCGTGGGCGCGCGGGGTGTAAATGCGTTCCTTTACACCTTCGGGGGCATAGCGGAGGATGAGCCGGCTCTGTTCCCCGGCTCCGGCATCGAGGTTGGCGAGGAGGTGATCGGGCGCGCCGTCGCCGTTGTCATCGCAAAGCTGGACGGGCAGTTCGCGGCCCTTGGCGGCCAGGACCACGGCGCGGGGATTGAAATCGGCCGCTTTGGCCC
>JAKQKF010000432.1 GCA_029560815.1 bacterium | reverse complement strand
ATCGGTGTGATCGAAGCGGAATCCGCTGGCGAGGAGTTTTTTGGGCTCGGCCCGCGTGCTGCTGAGGAGCATCTCCTGGGCCATCTCGCCCATCACCAGGCGCAGGGCGAAGGCCGGCACAGCGAAAAAAGCGGGGCGGTGGAGGAATCGCGCTGCAGCCCGTGTAAATTCGGCATTGGTGACCGCGCCGGGGGCGGTGAAATTGACCGCGCCTTCGAGGTCGGGATGATCCAGGCAGAAGGCCAGGGCGCTGTGGACGTCCTGCATGGTGATCCAGCTCCAGTACTGACGTCCGCTGCCGAGCCTGCCCCCCAGTCCCAGGTGCAGGAGGGGCAGCAGCCTGGCCAGGGCCCCTCCACCAGGGTCGAGGATGATGCCGAAGCGGCTGTGGAGGACGCGGATGCCCGCCTCGCGGGCCGGGTCGGCTGCGTTCTCCCACTCCATGCAGACGTCAGCCAGAAAACCCTCGCCGCGTGCCGAGAATTCGTCCAGCGCCTCCGCGCCGCGATCGCCGTAAAAGCCGATCGCCGAGGCGCTGATGAGGAGCCCCGGTTTGCGATGGAGGACGGCCAGGGCCTGGCTGAGCAGGCGGGTCCCGCGACTGCGGCTGGCCATGATGCGTTCCTTCTTGGCCGCGCTCCAGTAGCCGGAGAGATTTTCACCGGCGAGATGGATGACGGCATCCATTCCCTCCAGTGCAGCATGATCGATTTCATCCTTCTGGGGATCCCAGAAGATTTCGTGCGCCGCTGCCAGAGGCGGCCGCCGCACCAGGGGATGGATCTCGTGGCCCTGCCGGGTCAGATGGCGGACCAATCCCGCGCCCACCAGGCCAGTTGCCCCCGTGATGGCTATTTTCATCGTTCGCTCTCCCCTCTTGTGTGTTCCGCTCCAGCTGTCCTGCCTGCCGCCGCCGGCTATATTGATCAAGTATACAGAATTCCAGGTGAGGGAACAAGAAAAAAATGCAGCGCTGGGCAAAAAAGCCTTGACTCAAATTCCTTTTTATTGTATAATTGTATAGACA
>JAKQKF010000431.1 GCA_029560815.1 bacterium | reverse complement strand
ATCGGTGTGATCGAAGCGGAATCCGCTGGCGAGGAGTTTTTTGGGCTCGGCCCGCGTGCTGCTGAGGAGCATCTCCTGGGCCATCTCGCCCATCACCAGGCGCAGGGCGAAGGCCGGCACAGCGAAAAAAGCGGGGCGGTGCAGGAATTGCGCGGCGCTTCGGGTGAATTCAGCGTTGGTCGCAGGTGCCGGCGCGGTGAAATTGACGGCCCCTTCAAGGTCCGGGTGTTCCAGGCAGAAGGCGAGGGCGCTGTGGACGTCCTGCATGGTGATCCAGCTCCAGTACTGCCGCCCGCTGCCCAGCCTGCCCCCCAGTCCCAGGCGCAGGAGGGGCAGCAGCCTGGCCAGGGCCCCTCCACCAGGGTCGAGGATGATGCCGAAGCGGCTGTGGAGGACGCGGATGCCCGCCTCACGGGCCGGGTCGGCCGCGGTCTCCCACTCCATGCAGACATCGGCGAGAAAGCCCTCGCCGTGCGGAGAGGATTCGTCCAGCGATTCCGCGCCGCGGTCGCCGTAAAAACCGATCGCCGAGGCGCTGACCAGGATCCCCGGTTTGTGATGAAGGACGGCCAGGGCCTGACTGATCAGGCGGGTCCCGAGGCTGCGGCTGGTCATGATGCGTTCTTTCTTGGCCGCGTTCCAGTAGCCGGTGAGGTTTTCACCAGCGAGATGGATGACGGCATCCATCCCCTCCAGTGCGGCATGATCGATTTCATCCTTCTGGGGATCCCAGAAGATTTCGTGCGCCGCTGCCTGAGGCGACCGCCGCACCAGGGGATGGATCTCGTGGCCCTGCCGGGTCAGACAGCGGACCAATCCCGCGCCCACCAGGCCAGTTGCCCCCGTGATGGCTATTTTCATCGTTCGCTCTGCCCTCTTGTGTGTACCGCTCCAGCTGTCCTGCCTGCCGCCGCCGGCTATATTGATCAAGTATACAGAATTCCAGGTGAGGGAACAAGAAAAAAATGCAGCGCTGGGCAAAAAAGCCTTGACTCAAATTCCTTTTTATTGTATAATTGTATAGACA
>JAKQKF010000556.1 GCA_029560815.1 bacterium | reverse complement strand
TTTGGCGAACTCCCGCACCAGCCGGCCCATATATTTGGCGAAGAGGGGGTCCTCATGATCCGGCATCCAGCTGGGATCGGTTTTGCCGGCGTTCTGGGTGCTCTCGGCGACAAAGTCCCAGCCGCGCGCGCCGGTTTTGCGGTACCAGTCGGGCACCCGGGGCTTGCCGTTGGCGGGCATGATCCGGGTCGCGAGGCGCTGTCCGCGCGCCCTGGCCGCCGCCAGCACCGAGTCGACCATGGCCCAGTTGAACTGGCCTTCCTTCGGCTCGAGTTCATCCCAATACCAGCGATAGTAGGCGATCGTGCTTTTGGGATACCCCGGCACCTCCCGGTCGAGCGAGGACTGGGTCGTGAATCCCATGCCCGGATTGGCCAATATGGCATCCGACTCGACCGGTGTGACCACGGTCAGGTTGGGCACTCCATCGGCGGTGATGATCTGGATGAACGGCTCCACCTGGGAAAACCCGGGCCAGGCTGCGAGGGCAAGCACGACCGTAATCAATAAAAATAGACGCCGCATTGTTGTGAACCTCCTGATAGTGCAAATCCACATCCTGCAAGCCGCCGCTTTACTTCAGGTACACTGTGGCCAGGCTGTAGATCTCGAATGGGGGAAAGACGAATTCGATCGTATCGCCACTCTTTTTAAAGGCCACCTCGACTGTCTTGCTAATCGGCGAGCCGATGGTAATCCGCGTCACTTTTTTCTGCTCCGGGATCCGCAGCTGCACCCTGGCGCCGGCCGCGGGGGTGACCACGCCGTCGAGAGTGACCTGATAGTTGACCAGATGAACGAGTTGCAGGTTCTTCTCCCGCTGCTCCATGGTGGTCATCTCGACCATGCCTTCGGCCTCCAGTTTTCCGGAAAACAGACCGGCCCCGGCCCAGGCCGCGGCCTCCGGCAGGGCGGCAAAAGCCTCCTTGATCCGGTCCGGAAAAATCCCCCGGCCGTACATCATCTGGTCGTCCGGTAGCGGCGAGGTATCGGTATCACCGCG
>JAKQKF010000409.1 GCA_029560815.1 bacterium | reverse complement strand
CTACGGTATAGCTGCGCACCGCTTCGAGGCCCGGCGAGAAGCAGCGGTCGGAGCTCATGGGCTGGCCGCTGCTGTTGCGGCAGATCCATTCGGGATGCATCTGTACCGCCGCGCCAGGCGTGCTGGAGCTGACATTGAAGGCGTTGAACCAGGCGTGCAGCTCCATGCCGCGGCTGTGGGCCTCCTCGATGGCAAAGGCGAGGGGATCGAAGCCGGGATCACGGTTGTCGAGGTAGGGGCCCCAGGGCTCATAACTGGAGCTGTAATAGGCCGTTCCCCCCTGGCGCACCTGCCAGAGCACGGCGTTCATATTGGCTTTCTGATGGTCATCAAGGATCTTGCGGATGCGCGCCTTGAGGGTCTCGACCGGCTGGTGGCCGCTGTAGATATTCCAGGTGATGACCCAGGTGGCGCGGAATTCGGTATTATCCGCGGCGATGAGTGCGGTGAAGGAGAGCAAAAGCAATCCCAAGAGGATTATTTTTTTCATGCATGACCTCGTTTGTTGTTCAGGGCAAAAAAAACCGCTGCGGCCGCCCGGCGGCGATACAAGCGCAGCGGTTTTACAGTCAAAAACTAACGGATGATGACAAGCTTGCGCACCGCGGTGTCGCCCTTTTTGTACAGCAGCGTGTTGGTCGCGGGATCGTACTGATCCTGGGTCACTTCAAAGTGGGCGATATAGATGCCGCTGACGACCACCTGGCGGGCGCTGGTGATCGAATTCCAGCTTTCGTCGCCGCTGCCGTCCTCGTGCTCGATTTGATTGATCAGGTCGCCGCGCTCGGTGAAGATCCGGATGGTGCAGTGGCCGGGGATGTTGAGGAACATGATCTTGTCATCCTCGCCGATGTACTGTAACTTGCGCGACTTGATATCGTAGGGATTGGGCACGATGCGGATGCCCGCCTTGATGATGTTGCCGTCTGCATCGACCTGGTCGGCGAGCGTCTCTCCCGCCTGGCGGCGCAGATAGGCCGGTTCAGAAGTCTGGGTATAGTACCGTCCGCTCATCAGGGGCCCGGTGGGGTTACATTCGCCGGTATTGTTGCGGCTGCCATCGTTATAGGCGACCACATAATAGTAGTACGAGATGCCGCGCGTGGCGGTGACATCATCAAAGGCGCGCGGCTCCCTGCCGCCGCTGTAGATCTCCTGAAAAACGGTATCGGTGCGGCCGACAGCGCGGAAGACCTTGTAGCCGGCAAAGTCGGCGTCGTTTTCGGAAGGACTGGCGGTCCAGGAGATGGTGATGCGGTCGCCGCCCGATTTGACGTCCACCACGGTGGGAGGCAGCGGGGGCTGCGGGATCTGGAAACCGGCGTC
>JAKQKF010000389.1 GCA_029560815.1 bacterium | reverse complement strand
CAAATGCAAAGTATTTTCTTCACAATTGGCCCCTGTGCCCTTTGCATAATATCTAACGGTGATTAAAATGAAATGTTCCGCTTTCATGCAGAAAATCGCTTGACATGGCCGTCCGGAACACCCTGGATGGAGGCTCCTGATGGAGCCCGGCCCCGGGGGAACTCCCCCAAATAAAAGGTCTCCTTGTCGCGGAACTGCAAGACTATCCCAAAGGGTAGTTGCAGGGAAAGATAAGTTTTTGTATACTATATATGAGCGGAGGCGCGTTGCCATGTCATTCAGCGCAGGGGGGGCTGAATGACGTGCGCCCTCTGTCTGATCCCCTGTGGATACCAAAAGGAGCGGCGATGACAGAAATTGTCATAATAGAGGATGACGCTTCATTTCGTGAGGGACTGGCCCAGCTGCTTCAGAGTGCGCCGGGGCTCAGCTGCCGGGAAACCTTTTCCAGCTGCGAGGAGGCGCTCGTAAAACTGGGGCAGATTCTACCGGATGTCGTTCTACTCGACCTTGAACTGGGGGAGAATATGCCAGGGGTGGAAGGTGCTGCGCGCATCAAACAGCTCCTGCCCGATGTCGATATTCTCATCCTTACGGTCCACGATGAAGACCAGTACGTATTTGCAGCGCTGCGTGCAGGAGCGGCCGGCTATTTGCTCAAGAGCGACAGCCCCGATGAGATCATAGCCTCTATCAGGGAGGCGCAAAACGGCGGCGCGCCTATGAGCATGCAGATCGCGCGCATGGTGGTGCATTCCTTCAAAGAGCGTCCGCTCTTGCCTTCCCTCACTGAACGGCAGCGGGAAATCCTCAAGCGACTTTGCGAGGGCAAAAGCTATCAGGCCATCGCGCAGGAACTGTTTATCACCAAATATACCGTCAAATTCCACATCAAACATATCTACGAAGCCATGCACGTCCACAGCAAAACTGAGGCGCTGCGAATGGTGTTGGGGAAATAGGGCAAGGTCGTGGCAGGATCGCCGGGTCGGCCTGTCTGCAGGTGACCGGGGCAAATCCTTTTTCTGCAGATATGCAAATAGGCCTCAAAAAGAGCACACTAACCCGCCACACATGACCGCATAAAATCCTCTCCACCCCGTCTGATCGCCGGCCTGCTGTAAGTGAGCACCCGCCAGGTAGCTCTTGCTTTCCATCACGGTGTTTACTATATTGGAACAGGCTGTAATCATGCAGCGGATGTCCAGATTCCAATTTGCGATGGGGGACAGTCTTGGCCAGGGCATCATTCGGACCAGAAAGCTTACGCTGCACTTCTTCTGACTCTGGCAATGAGGGGAGAGCATCATCCTTGCTGTTATTCAGACTGCGGCGAACTTTCCTTTCAACCTCGACCATGTATTCACGACACCGCTGCCTCCTGATGGCGGCGGTCTGGTTTTGCATCTGGCCGCAGCTCAGTCTGGCTGAGCATCCTCTCCAGTTCGCCAGATTTACCAGCGCGCAGGGTCTCTCGCAAAACACCGTCACCTCACTGCTCCAGGATCAAAACGGCCTGCTCTGGATCGGCACGCAGGGCGGCCTCAATTGCTATGACGGTTACGAGTTCAAGGTCTTCCATCACCATCCCGACGATCCACTGTCACCCTCTTCAGAATCCATCTACTCTCTCTGCCAGGATCGCCGCGGCCGGCTCTGGGTAGGCACCAGCACCCAGATCGAGCTGTGGCAGGGCATGCGCAAGATCCGCTCAATCGCGGCCGACTGCGCCTCGGCCATGAGCGAAGACAGCCGCGGCGGTATGTGGTTCGGCTGCTGGGGCCAGGGGCTGCTCTACCTCGCGCCGGATGCCGAAACTCCGGTGAGAATTGAAGCGGCGAATGCGGGCGATGGGATCCCTCCATTCGCCAAAATCCTCGGGCTGCACGCGGACCGGCAGGGCCGGATCTGGATGGGACTTTTCAAGCTGGGCCTTTTCTGCTACTACTCGGCCACTGGCAAGAGCGAAAAAATCACCCTCCCCTCCCTCCTTCCCAAAGGAGCCACTGACCATGTCCACCATGCGATTCTCCAGGATCACCAGGATCGCATCTGGGTCGCTTCACTGCAGGGTCTCTACTGTCTGGATAACAATACGTGGATCCACTACCGGCATGATCCCCGCAATCCCTTCAGCCTGGCCAACGACAATATCCTGACTCTTTGTCTTGCGGACAGCCATCATCTCTGGATCGGAACGGATGGAAACGGGCTGGATTGTCTGGATCTGGAATCCGGCCGCTTCCACCACTACCCGCCATCGCAGGCCAGCAATACGGCTTTCCCCTCTGAAAAAGCCACCGCCATCCTTTTTGATAACGCGGGCATGCTCTGGGCGGGCACTTATGGATCAGGCCTGGCCAAGGCAGCCCCTGGCCGGATCCAGCTGACCCATAGCGCGGAACTCCTGCCCGACGCCGGCGAGTGGGTGCGCGGGCCCATCTGGTGCTTTCACGAAGACTCCGCCGGCATCATTTGGATCGGGAGCCAATCAGGCGTGCATCGCTATGACCCGGCTCAGCGCAGCGCGGAGACGCAGCGAACCCCCTCCCGGCGTCTGGCCGGACTCCCTGTCCGCGGCATCTGGGTGCAAAATGACACGACGATCTGGATCGGCTCGCAGGGCAAGGGGCTCTGGCTGTGGCGGCCGCATCGCGACGACATGACCCACTACCTCTACCGCCATCCGCGTGCGCCGGCGATCAACAGCGAAGTGATCTATGATCTGCAGCCGGATTCAGCAGGAGGATTGTGGCTGGCCTGCAATACCGGCGGGCTGTTCAGATTCGACCTCGCCTCCCGGCAGTTCGAGCGGATTCTTCCGCCCGGTATTGGCAGCGAGATCGGCTACTGGGTGACCGATCTCTTGCTGCGCAACCGGGATGAGATCTGGTTTAGCACCTGGAGCGAAGGCCTCTTTGTCATCAGGAACTGGGAACGGATACCGCGTAAAATGGGCTGGCTGCGTTCACCAGACCTCGATCAGCGATATCCGCTGCTCTCCCTGTTCCAGTCCGGCACCGATGAACTGCTGGCGGGCACCTATGGCAGCGGCTTCTACCGGCTCAATCCGGCCGATTCCACCTCCTCGGCACGGATCGCTCCGGCGGGAATTTCAGACAACATCGTCTACTCATTTCAGGCGGACCGGCATGGCCAGATCTGGTACAGCAATAATCAGGGCTTGATCGCTTTTAATCCCGTGCGTTCATACTACAGCACGATAACCAGCCCGCGGGATGGCGGTATTCAGGAATTCAACCTTGGCGCGAGCCTGCACAGCCGGCAGCATATGCTCTTCTTTGGCGGCATGAATGGATTTTATCGCATCAACCCGGAACAGCAGACCAATTCTGTCCCTCCGCAGCTGCTTGTCGCCTCCGTGCATTCCGCTCATCAGAGCTGGACATATTATCTCCCGCCGGACCAAATGCCCACCCTGCGATTTAACAGCGACGACAATCCATTTCATTTCAAACTCCTTCCCCTGCATCTCCTCGATCCGGAGAAGAATCAGTGCGCCTGTTTTATCGAGGGATTGGACAACAAATGGCAGGAGCTCGGCAGAGGCCGGGATATCATCCTCAGCCACCTGCCGCCGGGGCGTTACCGGCTGCTGCTGAAAGCTGCGAACAGCGACGGCGTCTGGTCGCCGGAAACTGGAGTGGATCTGGTGGTGACCGCTCCCTTGTTGAAAAGCAGGTTCTTTTGGGGCCTGGTTGTAGCGCTCCTGCTGGCAGCCGCCGTCGCTTTCTACCAGGGCCGATTGTACCAGGTCCGCACTATTGAACGCGCGCGGATGCAGGAGCGCGAAGGCATCCGCACGCGCATCGCCCAGGATTTTCACGACGAACTGGGCCACCGGTTGAGCAAGATCCTGCTCTTCAGCCGGACCGCCGCGAGCGAAAAAGAACAGCTTTCGGAGACC
>JAKQKF010000383.1 GCA_029560815.1 bacterium | reverse complement strand
CTCCGCTGCATGCGGCCGGCGATACCCTGCTCTTCAGGGATTACAAAGAGGAATACGGCCGCATCGTTCGCTGCGACAGCACCATCCAGATCGAACTCCATCTCTCCCAACCCTGACCCCACAAGGAGGCGCCACCATGCGCAGAAAAACCATCCTCCTCGCCCTGCTGATGCTTCTCTCCTCCTCCACCCTGCTCCGGGCGGGCACGGAGATCATCGCCCACCGCGGCGCCTCCGGCCTCGCTCCGGAGAACACCCTGGCTTCGTTCGCCAGGGCCGTCGAGATCGGCGCCGACTGGTTCGAACTGGACGTCTGGCTCTCCAAGGACGATTCCCTCATGCTGATGCATGACGAGTCGGTCTCGCGCACCACCGGCGCCGGCGGGACGATCCCGACCATGACCTATGAGCAGCTGCGCAGCCTCGATGCCGGCTCCTGGTTCAGCCCCCTCTTTGCGGGAGAAAAGATTCCCTCCCTGGCCGAGGCCCTGGACCTGGCCCTCCGCGCCTCCTATCGCGTCGGTGTGGTCATCGAGATCAAGAGCAACGCCGCCACCGTGGTCGACAAAGTCATCGCCGCCGTCCAGCAGCGCGGCATGCAGGGGAGGGTGATCATCAGCAGCTTCAACTCCAGCCATATCAGCAAGTCCAAGCAGCTCGATCCCTCCATCCAGGTCCAGCTTTTCGGCAGCATCACCCTGGCACAAATCAGGCAGGTTGACGGCATCGGCGGTGAGTGGGTCGGCACCAACGGCGCCATCACCGCGGCCCTGCTTGACTCGGCTCATGCCCGCGGCATGAAGATGAACAAGTGGACCATCAACAGTGCCTCCGAGATGCTCACCCTGATCAAACAGGGGGTGGACGCCATCACCACCAATTTTCCCGACATCGCCAGGGCCCTGGTCGACACCACCCCGCCAGGCGAGGTGGTGCTCCTTCCCCCCGTGGTCGACGAGACCCGCATTGGCCTGAGCTGGCTCCCCGCTGAGGACCCGGAGAGCACCTCGATCACCTACGAAATCTACCGCGGCACCCAGGCCCATCCCGAAATTCTGCTGGCGACCGTGACCGACACCACCGCCTATATCGATGAGACCCGGCGCGAATCTCAGCAGTACTTTTATCGCATCCGGGCGAAAAATGTCGCTGGACTCTACAGCCCCGCCTGGAGCAACGAGGTGCAGGCGACCACCGCCCCGGACCTGCGCCCGCCGCAGGTTACCGCAGTCCGCGCCTACGGCCGGCCTGACCACCTGGTGATCAGCTTCAACGAGCGGGTGGATGGGGAAAGCGCCCGCGCTGCCGCCAACTATCAGATCGGACCCGGGGTCACCGTCCACAGCGCCCGCCTCGCCCTCGACTCCCTCTCGGTCATGCTCGACACCACCCCCCTGGCCGACAAGAGCAGCTACACCCTGACCATCACCGGAGTCAAGGACCAGGCCATCCATCCCAACCCCATCATTGAACCCCTCCCGGTTCCCCTCACCTACATGTCCTACCGGCCCGGGCTGGTCGCCGCCTGGGATTTCGATCAGGAGGATGGCAATAATTTGCCCGACCACTCCGGCAACGCCAATCACGGCGCCCTCCAGAACGGCATCGCCTGGTCAGGCGGCCACACCGGCAATGGCCTCCTCTTCGACGGGGTCGACGATTACATCCTCGTGCCCGCTTCCTCCTCC
>JAKQKF010000376.1 GCA_029560815.1 bacterium | reverse complement strand
AACCGTTTGACAGCCGCAGTGATGGGGATGTAGATGTTGGTGTTGAGATTGTCCGAGATTCCGGAACCGGCGCCGGCGGTGGGCTTTTCCTCCATCACTCCGAGTACGGTATACCACTGCTTGCCGATTTTAACGCGTTCTCCGACCGGATCCTGGAAGAGGAAGAGGGCATAGCGCACCTCCGAACCGAGGACGCAGACCCTGCGCGCCTCCGTGACATCCTCATAATTGAAAAAGGCGCCCAGACGGGGTGTGAAGGCCATCACCCGCTCGTAATCGGGCAGGGTGCCGACCACGGTCGCCTCGACGCTCTCCTGGCCGAAATAGATCTGTTCCTTGACGGAGCGCTCCGGGACGGCCACTTTGACGAGAGGATTGATCGTCTGCAGGGCGACGGCATCCGCGAGCAGGAGCCCCTTCGAGAGATTGCTGCGGCCGGTGCCGCTCTCTTCATCCTCGATCGGGATATCATTGACGAGGATGTTGTTCATGCCCATCAGCTGGATCTGCTCGAGCGCCTCCTGCTTGGCCCCCTCGCCTATGGAGAGCATGGCGATGACCGCAGCTACGCCAAATATGATCCCCAGGGCGGTGAGAATGGAGCGCATCTTGTGGCTGCGGATGCCCTCAAGGCCGATCTCGACACTTTCACGAATATTCATGTGGACTCCCTTTGCTCAGCGCATGATCATGACGCTGCGGCTGGGGCCGGGCGTTCTGCGTTCCGGCCGCTTCTCTTTGACCGCGGCCGTGCTCTTCTCGCCCGCAGTGACGGGGAGAGTGGGATCGCGCAGGGCCACCAGATCGCCCTGTTTGAGTCCCTTTTCGATGACGATGAAATCGCTGTTCTTGGCGCCGATCTGCACCTCACGGCGCTTGAAGCCGCCCTTTTTGATATAGACGACGGTGGTGTCGTCTTTATGGACTACGCTCTCGAGGGGCACAAAGAGCTTGTCCTTGATCCGGTCGGTGATGATCTGACACTGGGCGGTCATGCCCGGACGCAGGCGGCCGTCAGCCCCGTCGATGAGGATTTCGACATCAAAAGTCTTGATCTCCGAATCGCTCTCGCGCGAGGCGAGTGTGGCCACACGCAGCACCTTGCCGTAAAACTGCTGGCCGGGCAGAGCGTCGACCGAGAGGATCGCCTGCTGGTCGGGGTGCACCTGGCTGATAAATACTTCGTTGACCTTGGCCTTGACCATCATCGTGGCGAGATCGGGAATCTCCACCAGGGTTTGACCGCGATAGGGGCTGTCGCCGACCTTGACCTTGGCGCGTCCGTTGGCGCCCCAGATCTCCTGCAGCACGACCATGCCATCGATGGGGGCGCGCAGGGTGAGATCGTTCAACTCCTGGGCCTTCTGTTCATAGCGCAGACGGGCCTGACGCACCTTGAGATTGGTCTTGGTCAGATCCGCCTTGTTGATGATCTCCTGCGATTCGATCTTGCGCTGGGCTTGTTCCAGCGAGAGAGTGGCCTTTTTAAGGCTGAGCTCCTGCTCGCGCTGTTTGGAGAGGGCCTCGTATTTCATCTGTTCGTAGCGGAGTTTGGCCTGCTCAAAGGAGTACTGTTCAGTCTCAAAGGCCGTATTGAGCTGGGCCATGGTCGAACGGTTCGAGGCCTGCAGGCTGGCAAGATCGGCCAGGGCCGATTCGTACTCGTTACGGCGGTCCTCCAACTCCTGACTGGCTTCGGCGGTATCGAACTGGACGAGGAAATCGCCCTTCTGCACCATGGTGCCATCTTCGGCCAGAGCAACGACGCGCAGGCTGCCCCGCACCTTGGCTGGGACCCCGACCGAGACCGATTTCACCGCGTAGAGTTCGCCGCTCTGGTTGATGTCAATGACAAAGTCGCCAAACCGCGCGGATGCGGTGGCCACATCCGGAACCGAGCCCAGGGTCTTTTTGTAGATCACAAAGACGAGGAGCAGGGCCGCCACGGCCAGCACCGGGATGCGCCATCTGCCCAGACGCGCCAGCAGGTTGGCATCGATCCAGCGCCACACTTTCTTTATCTCTTCAAGAAGTTTCTTCATCTGTTCGCCTTTTGTCATAAACCTGTCGCAAGTGGATCAACGATTTTCGGGGCGGACGGACGGAGTCCCATCGGGAGCGCCCTGCGTCCGCCTGAAGGGCCCGGGAGCCCGGTTGGTATCGGCGCCCGCCGGGCGCATCATTCTTTTTCGGGCGCGGCTGCTGTCCCGCGGCGCAAAGCCGGCAGGGAATCCCTGGCCGCCCGGCCGCATCCCCTGGCGCATCCGGCGCATGGCCGAACTGTCCCCTGGAACCCTGGCGGCAGGCGAACCCGGTCCGGGCTGCATGCCGCGCATGGCCTCCTCCAGCTGTTTCATCCGCGCGGGATCGATCTCCATCGGGCGTCCGTCCGCCGGCATGCCTGGAAAGCGTCCGCGCATACCTTCGAAATCTCCGGCCGCACCGGCGGGAGCTCGGGCGATGACCCGGCGGTTACGGTTGCCGTCATAATCATAGGCCAGTCCCCTTCTCTCCATCTCGGCAAAGGCTTCGGCGATCCGCTGCGAGCTCAGTGTGGTGGCGGCGGCGTAGCCGGTATAGCCCATGCGATGGAAACTGCTGTCCGGAGCGGTGCAGGAGAGCAGGTCACCGGCCTTCAAAGCGTCTGAAACCACCACGATGCGCTGGTCGCTGCGCAGACCGGTCTCGACGGTGAGGGGCCGGGGATAGCTCTTTTTGGGAAAGACCACCCTCTCCCCCTTGTGCTCAAAAACAGCCCCTGTCGGCGCAGTGAGGGCCTGCAGTGCCTTGTCCAGTTCGATCTGGACCTTGGCGGTCATGCCGGGTTTGAGAACCGAATCGGCCTGGCTCATGCGAACAACTACCTCGAAATCCCTGATCTCCGAATCGTAATCCTCTTTCTGCGCCAGTTTTGCGATCCGCACCACCCGGCCGTCAAAGGAACGGCCGGGATAGGCTTCAAGCCGGATGAGGGCGCTCTGGCCGCTGACCAGACGGGCGGCATCCATCTCGTTGACGCGCAGCTTGACCTGCATGGTGTCGAGGTTGGGGATGCTGATCACGGGCTGGCCGGGACGGGGTTTGTCGCCGACGGCGATCTTTTTGAGTTCTCCGCCGGATTCGATCTCTTTATAGACCACCAGGCCGCCGATGGGCGCGCGCAGGGTCAGGTTGCTGATCTTTTCCTCGAGCTCACGCACCTCGCCCCGGTTTTTCTCGATCTCCACCCGCAGGGTGCTCAGGGCCGAAAAATCGATAATCTCCTGCGATTCGAGATTGGTCCTGGCCTCGATGAGGGAAATCTGCGCCTTTTTCTCCTCCAGCTCGGCATCCATCCGTTTCACCGCAGCTTCGTATTTGAGCAGCTCACGCTGGAGGACAGCGATCTCTTCCGAATAGGTCGCAGCCGCAATATTGGCCTTGAGCTGGGAGATGCGGGCGGACTGCTGGGCGCGCAGGCCGTCGCGCTGGGCCAGCAGCGAGGTCAGGCTGTTCTGGGCCAGTTCGAGGCGATCCTCCAGCTCGGAGGTGTCGAACTGGACGAGAAAATCGCCCGCCTGCACCACCGTGCCCTCAGGGACCATGGCGATGATCTGCATGTCCATGCGCCATTCCATCGGGGGCGAAAGATCGACGGAGTGGACCGCTTCGATCTCGCCGGTTTCTACCGCATCGACGGTGAGATCGCTCAGGCGCAGATCGCTCCAGACGGGTTCACTCCTGGCCTTGCCATCGTCCTGCGAGCCGAAAAGCCAGATGAGCAGGAGCAGGGCGGCGAGGGCGGGCCAGAACCAGCGTTTTTGCATGATCGCTTTGAGCATGAATATACCTGTACGATGAGTGACGGGCAGCCTCAACCGAGCCGCCGCTTTGAGGAATGCAATGTCGCTGCGCGAGGATCAGCCTGAGCGGGGCCGCAGCGGGCGTTCGGGTTTTGCCGCCTGCAGCGGCCGGGCGACGGTAAATAGACGCATCAGTGGATGAAATGTTCCCGGGCAGGGAGCGCCCTCCCCTCTTATGACACCCGGCGTCAGCGATAGAGCAGGTACTTCTGCCGCAGGAGTTCGAACTGCTGCAGCCCGCTCTGCCAGGAGGTGATGATCTCTTCGGCGCTGGCGCCGGCGCGGACCTGCTGCCGGACCCGGTCCGTCCCCATCGCCTTGTTGAACATGTCGAGCCGGGGGGTGTCATAGATATTTTGCTCCGGATAGAGCTTTTGCAGGGCGCAGAGGAGGTTGATCTGGGTCGCCACCGGCTGGAAGCGGCGGCGGTCGAGGATGTGGATCTGCACCCCCTGCAGCTTACGGCCCTTGAAGGTGCCATAGAAGGGGGTGTAATGAAGCGGACGGAAAAAGACTCCGGGCAGGTGCCGGGCGTTGAGTTCAGCTGCCAGCTCATCGGCATCGATCCAGGGGGTGCCGACATACTCAAAGGGCCCCGGCATGCCCACCCCGACATCGACCTGATGAAGCTCGCCGATCGCACCGGTCGCGGCGCAGTGGCGGACCGACTGGGCCTGCGGGATATGGGGTGAGGTCGGCACCCACATCAGCCCGGTCTCCTCGAAAGCCATTTCCCGCCGCCAGCCTTCCATGGGCACCACGCTCAAATCGCAGCCGATGCCGAACTCTTCATTGATCAGCCGCGCCAGCTCCCCCGCCGTCAGGCCGTAGACGTAGGGAATGGGATAGCGGCCGATGCCGCTGCTGAAGCGGGGATCGAGAACCGGCCCCTCGACCAGATCGCCGCCGAGGGGATCGGGGCGATCGAGCACGACAAAGGGGATATTGTTCTCCCGGGCCGCCTCCATGCCGTAGGCCATGGTGTAGACATAGGTATAGGGGCGTGAGCCGATGTCCTGGATGTCGTAAAGGAGCAGCTCAACCCCCTGCAGCATCTCCGCCGTGGGTTTGTGCGTGCGGCCATAGAGGCTGAAGACCCTGATTCCGCTCCGGGCATCCACATAACCCTCCACCGCGACGCCGGCCTCGGCATCCCCGCGCACGCCATGCTCGGGGCCGAAGAGGGCGACCAGTTGAACGCCGGGGATCCGCCGCAGGGCGTCGATGGACGACTCGTGGCTGGAGGTCAAACCGGTGGCATTGGTGATCAGGCCGAGCCGTTTGCCCTGTATGAGTGCAGGGGGATCGCTCACCAGCACGTCCACTCCCAGCTTCACCTGTGCGGGCGCCGGCGTCCCGGCTCCGCAAGCGGCGGTCAAAAAAAGCAGTGTGCAGCAGCCAAAGATCAGCTCTTTCATGATTTCCTCACTTTTTTTTGCCGAATCCCCGTTCGAGTGGGATAAAATAGGCGGCGATGAAAGAGGGGATGGTCGCCAGAACCACCCAGATGAAGAAATGGCGGTAGCCGATGATCTCCTGCAGCCAGCCGCTGAACATGCCCGGCACCATCATCCCCAGCGCCATCAGCCCGGTGCAGATGGCATAATGCGCGGTCTTGTGCTCGCCCTCACCGGCGACATAGATCATGTAGAGCATATAACCGGTGAAACCAAAGCCGTAACCGAACTGCTCGAGGGCGACGAAGAAACTCACCACCCAGAGATTATCCGGCTGAGACTGGGAGAGATAGATGAAGGCCAGATCGGGCAGATGGATGATGAAGAGCATGGGGAAAAGCCAGAATTTGAGCCCGCGCCGCGGCACGACAAAACCTCCAAGCAAGCCACCGATGGTCAGGGCGATGATGCCGATGGTGCCATAGACCAGTCCCACTTCGCCGGTGGTCATACCCAGGCCGCCGAGTTCCCGGCTGTCGAGCATGAAGGGATGGATGAGCTTGACCAGCTGCGCCTCACCGAAACGGTAAAGAAGCAGAAAGGCGAGGATGGCGCCGATGTGCTTGCGCTTGAAAAAGCTGATGAACGTGTTGAGAAACTCCCTGAGAAAGTTGCGCGACTGCACACCGGTATCGCTGGCCGGCCTGGGCAGGGCGAAACCGTGATAGAAGAAAAAAATCAGAAAGAGGACACCCAGGACGATAAAAGTGATGGACCAGGAAAGACGGATGTTGCCGGCGCGGGCTATTAAAGTGCCCGAGGCTTCAGTCTGCAGCTTGGGATCGAGCTGGATGAGGGCGACGGCCGCCTTGTTCCAGTTGGAGCCGGTGAAAACCAGACGGCTCCCCTCGACGAGATGGATCGACTTGTCGCCCGCATCGCGGCCAAAATTGATGACCACCTCCTTGCCGTCTTCCGGCGGCTGAGAGAGGCGGAAATAGACAACGCCGACATTGCCCGCGCGGGCCTCACCCGGCGCGGTCACCTGGCGCTCCTCGCCGAAATGGCGCCGCAAATACTCCTCGAACGGCTGCGCGACGAGCCGGGACCACCACGAAGGCCCGCCTTCCTCCTCCCGGAGCGCTGTGCTCTCGGCGGGATAAAAGCCATGTTCGAGGTTCCAGGCATGGGCGAAACGGAAGAGCGAATCGATACTGGCCTTGGGCTGCAGCTCGCTGCTGATGACCAGCCGCTCAGGCGTGCAGATCATTCGCAGCCCTTCCCCGGAGGCAGCCTCACCCAGCGAGTCGGGATGAACCATCTGCACCACCGCCTGCTGCGGGGTGGCCTGAACCGGCAGCGTCACCGGCGTCAGCCCGGAGTGGCCCTCGATGTAACCGGCGAGGATGATGAGCAGTCCCTGCCCGGTGATCATTGCAAAACGGTAAAAGGTGCTGCGGATGCCGACGAACCAGGCCTGCTGGTCGTCCGAAAGGCCGAGCATATAAAAGCCATCGGCCGCGATGTCATGCGTCGCGGAGGCAAAAGCGAGTACCCAGAGAACGGCCAGGGTATAGAAAAGATAGCTGGGCAGCGGGATGGCGAGAGCGATCGTCAGAAAGCCTGCGCCGATGAGCAGCTGCATGGCGATGATCCAGAAACGCTTGGTCTTGAGTATATCGACCACCGGGCTCCAGAGCGGCTTGATCACCCAGGGCAGATAGAGCCAGCTTGTGTAGAGCGCGATATCGGTGTTGGAAAGGCCCAGGCGCTTGAACATGATCACCGAAACCGTCATGATGACGACATAGGGGATGCCTTCGGCGAAGTAGAGGGAAGGAATCCAGAACCAGGGTGAGCGGGAGGCGGTGCCTCCTTCCAGCTTGCTTTTTACCTTCATGCGTGTGCTCGCTTTCGTGGATATAAAAAAGCCTCATTATTTAATGAGGCTCTTGTGAAAAGAGGGTAGCGAATCAGGTCGTCTTTTCGCGCAGATGCGATTTAACCCGTTTGATCTCGTCACGGATGCGGGCCGCCTCTTCGTAGCGCTCCTCCTGGACGGCGTTGATAAGATCGATATTGAGCTGTTCGAGACGATCGCCGGGAGCCTGCTCATCATCCGCATCCTCGGAGGGGGGCACGCCGTCGATGATCGCCGCCTTGCGCATCACCTCTTCGACGACGTAAATCGGCGCGTTCATGCGCAGGGCGATGGCGATGGCGTCGCTGGGGCGCGCATCGATCTCCTTGGCCCTGCCGTTGTTGGTCATGGTGATGATCGCAAAATAGGTATTGTCGCGCAGATCGCTGACCACCACCTTTTCAACCGTGATGGTGAGCATCTCTAAAAGATTGCGGATCAGATCATGGGTCAGGGGACGGGGCGGGGCGATATTTTCGAGCTGGAGCGCAATAGCTTGCGCCTCCGTGGAACCGACCACAATGGGCAGCCACCGGCTCTGCTTCTCATCCTTCAGGATGACCACAAATCGGCTGGTCGCTGTGTCGAGAGTGACACGCTCTACCTTAGCTCGGACCAGCATTGCCTCCACCTCCTTTACATCGTACAGCCAGGGCTTAAATACGATTAATGTTAACTATTTTTATCCTCTATGTCAAGATTTATTTTGACCGGAGCGGGCACTCTTCTCCCCCGTACTGGCAAATAAGCGCTTGCATCGCACCCTATTTTTCACTACTTTTTTATCAGGAAACGGACAAGCCAAGGGAGTGGAAATGCTCATTTTTGAAAAGGCCGTCATCAAGAAATACTGGCCGGCGGACGACAAGGGCGCCGATGACCTGATAGTTCGTCAGGTGCAGATGCAGGTGGAAGCGGAGATCGATGAGAGCGATCAGATCCGCGAGCTGTACAAGAACATGGTCCGGGGCCTGGTGCACCTCTCCATCATGGATAACCTCACGGGCGAAGAGTACCAGATCCCGGCGGTGACGATCCGCCCCTTCACGATCAAGCAGAAAAAGATCACTCTGGGCAAGGGCGATACCGCGGAGACCGTCAAGCAAGAGTTCGTGCTGCTCACGCTGGTCTGCCGCACCAATGATGATGACGGCGCCGCCATGCTCGCCGACCTCTACCGCTTTTTCAATATCGAAGTGCAGCTCAATTTCGATGAATTCCGCTACCCCGCCGCCGGGTCCGGCACGGATGACGCCGGGGATGAGACGAGCCCGGAGTGATGTAAAGTGACAGCCGCCCTAGGTGAAGGAGCCGGGTATGCCGCCTGAGATAAAAAAAGTGCTTTTGGACCATTTTCAGTTTGTGGCCCTCTTTGGCACTTTTGTCACCTGGCTCGCTTTCAAGGGCTCCTCCGCCTCGGCGCTCCGGCTGGGCCGGCGGATCTCTCTGTTCGCCTTCTTTTACTTTCTCTACAGCTACTTCAAGATGTACACACCCCGCCTCATCGCCAAACTCGATATCGTCGAAGCCGATATCTGGTTTCGCCGCAATTTTGCCATGAACAAGGGAACCGACTGGGTGGACGGCTTTTTCTGGGGGGGATCGGTGTTCCTCTTCATCGGCATCGTCGCAGCGCTCACCGCCGTCGAGTTGACCGCAAAAAAGAAGAAGAGCTGAGCGGGCGGTGAGCCCTGCCGCCTAGGCCGGCGTGCCGAAGAATTCGCGGTGGATTGACCGCACGGTCTCGTCCCGGTCCCGCTCCTTGATGATGAAATACTGCGTCACCCGCGATGCCCCCGAGGCGATCATCTCCACATTGGCGCCCGCCCCGGCCACCGCCTTGAATACCCTCGCCGCCAGCCCCCGGGTCTCGTCCAGACCCTCCCCCACCACTCCGATCAAGGCCACATCCGTCACCGGCTCGATCTGGTCAACGTAAGCGATATGCAGCTCTTCGATCAACCGCGCACTGCGTTCAACATCCGCCTTCATGAGGAGGAGATTGACAGCCGTCTGCGCTGTGATCACCGAGATGATGTTGATCTCCGCATCGCTCAGCGCCGAGACCGCGGTCTTTAAAAAGCCGACCTGCTGGCCGAGGCTGGCGCCGTGCAGCCGCAGCATGCCGATATCGGAGTTGGTGACCACGCTCTTGATGATCTCCTGGTGCTGCTGCTTTTCGGCGCCGATGCGCGTGCCCGGGGCATCGGGCCGGTAGGTATTCCTGATCACCGCGGGGATGCTTTTGCGCGAAAGGGGCTCGACCGTGCGCGGATGGAGGATGGCAGCGCCGAAATAGCTCAGCTCCGCCGCCTCATCGTAGGCGAGATAATCCAGGGGCCGGGCAGCAGGGACGATCTCGGGATTGGCGGTGAGAAAACCGTCGACATCCTTCCAGATCTGCAGCTCTTCGGCCTCCATGGCATGGGCGACGACAGCGGCGCTGTAGTCGGTCCCGCCGCGGCCGAAAGTGATGGTATGGCCCTCCGCGGTGCGGCCGAAAAAGCCGGTGATGACCGGAATTCCTCCCCGCCGCAGGAGGTCGCGCAGGTGCTGCGGCAGCAGCCGGGCGGTGGTCTCGAGCTCGGCGTTGCCGTTGCCGAACTCGCCGCTGGCGACGATATCGATCTTGTCCGCATCCAGAGGCTGGGCTTCGACGCCCCGGTCCTGCAGAGCCCCGGCTAAAAGCTGCACCGCCATCCGCTCGCCCATGGAAAGGATGAGATCGCGCATGCGCCGGCTGCACTCCCCGGTATAGGCGATCCCGTAAAGAAGCTTCTCCAGACGGGAGTTGAGATAGGCCACCTCATCGAGCACCCGATGCTGGATTCTGCCATCCGTAATGGCCCCGAGGATGAGCTCGCGATGGAGCAGATTCAGATAATCGAGCAGTCCCCCGATCCTGCGCTCGCTCTGCATGGCCTCGCCGGCGCTGCGGAGGAGGTGGTTGGTGACGCCGCTGACAGCGGAGAGGACAACGATCTTTTCCGGTTCAGGCCGGCTGAGGATGACTCCGGTCACCTGGCGGAGCGATTCGATGCTGCGCAGGGAGGAGCCGCCGATTTTGAGGACGATCATTATTTTCCCGGATGATAAAAACTAGCGTGAGATAAAGCCGGCGCGCAGGGCCAGCTCGGCATTGAGCACCGAGCCGCCGGCGGCGCCGCGGACAAGATTGTTGGCCAGGTTGACCTGGCGGATGACTGAACCCGCGACCTCGAGGCGGCCGACGACCACGGCCATGCCGCTCGTGCGCCCGGGTCCGCCGGCATCGAGATCCCGCGCCGGCTGGGGACGGCCCGCCTCGCGCGTGAACAGCACTGGCCTGGCGGGGGCTGTCGGCAGACCCGCAACCTCCACGGGCGCTTGAAAGTGCTGATACCGCTCCTCGACCTCCGCCGCGGTCACCTTCCGGTCGAGCTCGATATGGGTCGAGACCAGATGGCCCACAAGGGTGGGCACGCGCACGCAGTGGGCATAGACCTCCCAGCCGGCCTCCGCGACGCCCCCGGGCCCGAGGCGGCCGAAAATCTTGTTGCACTCCTGGCGCACTTTGGTCTCCTCGCCATCAATCCAGGGAATGAGATTGCCGGAGATGTCCATCGCCGGCACGCCGGGATAACCGGCGCCCGAGACCGCCTGATAACTGGCGACGATGAGCCGCCGGATACCGAGATCCTGGAGGGGAGCCAGCGAAAGCGCCAGCCCGGTGCTCGTGCAGTTGGCGTTGGTCACGATCATGCCCCTGCGCTCCTGCCGCCGGAGCAGTGCGAGATGGCTGTGGTTGATCTCCGGGATCAGGATGGGCACAGCCGGATCCATGCGCAAGGCGCTGGCATTGGAAAAGACGTGGATGCCGCGATCGGCCAGGGCCGGCTCAATGGTGCGGGCGATATCCGCCGGCAGCCCTGAAAAAGCGACCTGCACCTCCAGGGCGGCGATGGCGTCGGGATCCATGGAGGTGAAGCGCATCTCCGCCAGATCGGGCGCTATGCCCGCCGGATGGAGGTGCCGGATCTGCCCGAGCGGCTGCCCGATGCGGGCCTCCCCGGCGCAGACCGCCGCCACCATGAACGAGGGGTGGCCGTGAAGCAGATGAAGAAAGTACTGGCCCACCATGCCGGTGGCACCGAGAACAACAACGCGGATTTTGTCCATGGCATAAATTCCGGGAACGATTTTTCCATAAAGATAAAGAAAACCGGGGAGAAAAACAAGGGCGGAATGCGCTGCTCGTCCCGGCGAAGGGAGCAGAGCTGATGGTTACTATATTGCGGCCGGAGATAAGGGGTGGGCGCTGCTGCAGCACAGCTCCAGACTGTACAGATACAACAAAGGCCGGAGAGGGCTCCGGCCTTGATGGTGCTTTGTTCCGGGTTGATCCCGCTAATTTTTCTCCACCTCGATGTCGAGATTGATCTTGAGATCCTCAAGCTCCTCCCGCAGCTCCTCGAGGTCTTCGCGCAGTTCCTCCATGGTCTCCCGGCCGAACGGCCAGCCGCTCCCCTCCAGCTGGATGC
>JAKQKF010000369.1 GCA_029560815.1 bacterium | reverse complement strand
CGACATGCTCCCAATAGACCGTGTACAGTTCGGAGATATCGATCACGCGGCCGCTCTGACGGTGGACTTCGGACTCGAGCATGGAGGTGGTCGAAAAACACCAGCACATCCCCGAGAGCCCCTGCAGGACCGGAGGCAGATGCCAGACGCTCCTGAATTCGTCCGGGCTCTGCGGCGCCTTGATCGCGGAGAAATCGAGCTGCATCAACTTTTTGGGTTCGCGGACCGGCCTGGCTTTCTGCACAGCGGCCTCAATGGAGTCGAGCATGGCATCCCGGCGCACCTCGAAGAGGGCGCGGTCGCGGCGCTCCTGGGCGCGCAGGGGGAGCAAGAGGGCGAAAACAAGGAGGACGGGAAGAAATCGCTGCATGGCTTCTCTCCTGAATGTAAAGTTCCGGTAGTCGGAATAATATATCCATTCGGAGGTGGTTTTGCAAGCAAAAAGGGTACGCGGGCGGAAACCGGCAGGGGTCGTGGGCGGGACAACCCCAAAAGGAGGGGGCGCTGCTGCGATAACCCTGGGGGAGGCCGCGCAGCAGCGCCTTGTGTGGGACTCTTATTTGATGAATTCCATCCGCTTCGACTGCTCAAAGCCGGAGGTAGTGATCTTGTAGATGTAGGAGCCGCTCGGAGCGGCGCCGCCCTTGGCGTCCCGGCCGTCCCAGACGACCGCGTGCGAACCGGCCTGCAGGGTGCGGCTGACCAGCGCGCGCACGATCTGTCCCTTCAGATTATAGATCTCCAGGCTGACGAATCCGGCCTGTTTGAGCTTGAAGGGGATGATCGTCGAGGGATTGAAGGGATTGGGATAGTTCTGTCCCAGCTCGAACTGATCGGGCGCCGCCACGGTGACCTCGATGGGCGCGCCGAACTGGAGATGGCCGCTGTGATCGATATCGGCCAGCTTGTAGCGGTAGCTCTGACCGGGCTCAACCCCTGCGTCCTGATAGCTGTAGGTGTGGGCGGCGGCGCTGGTGCCGGCCCCCGGTATCAGCTGGCTGGTAATCTGGCGGAATTCGCCGGCAGCACCGGCGCGGTAGAG
>JAKQKF010000348.1 GCA_029560815.1 bacterium | reverse complement strand
GCAGCCGAGTCTCTTGTGGAAAAACCTTGGCAATCGATGTCATCGTCAACAATTATCTGAATTGCCCGTTGCTTATGAAGGAGATCTTGCGGCTGTCCGGGGACCAGCTCGGAACGTTGATAGAGCCCTGGCCGCCGTAGAGGTAGGCGATCACTCGGGGTTCCCCGCCGGTCACGGGCATCAGACGCAAATAGACCCTTTGATAAAAGGGGTGCTGGTCCGCCGGGACCTCCGGCGGGAATGAAAGAAAGACGATCCACTTGTTGTCAGGCGAGACATGCGGAAACCAGTTGTTCAGATCATCAAAAGTCAGCTGGCGCTGGTTTTTTCCGTCCGGATCCATCCGCCAGATCTGCATCCTGCCGGTGC
The DNA here is from genome assembly GCA_029560815.1 of bacterium. The sequence goes on along the minus strand of JAKQKF010000348.1, from coordinate 20,200 downwards.
GGCTGGAGCAGAAAAAGATGGAGTTGCCATCGGGCGAATATTCTGATCCGTCATCGAGGCCCTTGGATTTCGTCAACCGGATTTCACGGCCGCCCTCTGCCGGGATTTTGTAAATGTCGAATTCACCTTCCCGCTCACCGGTATAGACCAGAAACCTGCCGTCGGGGGACCACCCGTGCAGGTACGACGGGCTTTTCGCAGTGACCCTTGCAGGAGTTCCCCCCGTCGCTGGCAGGGTGTAAACCACGGACTCTCCTCCGCTCTCTTCTGCGTGATGACTGATGCCAAGGTGACGGCCGTCGAAGCTCAGGAGATGGTCGTTGTTGTTCCGGTCAGCGAAGCCGGTTTTCAGGAGCGTCGATACCCCGGTTCGGATGTCGAAATGGTAGAGGAGCCCCGCCGAATTGTAGATCAGAGCGCTGCCGTCCGGCGTCCAGTTCGGGGCCTGCCAGGAGTTGTCCGATCCCGCCAGCACCTGCCTGTTCCCGCTCTCGACCTCGAGGATCTCGAGAAGACTGCCCAGATAGTCCCGGTACTGCACCAGGGTATCCGGGGCCGTATTGAAGATGCGGATATTGGTGAATTCGGCCTCTTCGTAAAATTCGTCGTTGTGGGAACAGATGAAAAGGCCGGCCAGCAGATTGTCCTGGAGGTTCACATTTTCCAGTTTCTGAACCTCATACGTGTCGCCGAACCGTGCCGCTGACATGGTGTATAAATTGCCTTTTTTTTCAAGCTGGAGCACATCCGGAGCGTTTACGGAAAATCTGATCTCTTTGACATCTTCTCCCCCCGCGTCCCTGTACTGCAGGCAAGTCAGGCCGTCCCCGTGAACGGTACAGGCTACCATAGGGGCGCTGGCATCCTGCGAGTCCCGGATCATGATGCCCGTCTTGCGGTGGGGTTCATGACCCGTGCCGATCCAGGAGAGCCTCGTCTGCACGATGAAATCGCCGTTCATTTTTTTCCAGAGGAAAGAAAAGCTGTCCCTGGCGAACCAGATGTTGGCGCCGGAACCGGAGAGGCGAACCATCTGTCCGGGTTCGTGATAGCAGACGGAACCCGGGATGCCGGGTGAGCCAATGTCCGAAAAGCCATCAAATATTCCGATCCTGGAATGAGGCATCTGTGCATTGAGCAAGAGCGGCGTCATGCAGGCACAAACCAGTGCGCCGGCAAGGCTGACGAGGGTGCGAAGGGGAATGATCATGCTGGTGTTCCTTTTTCAACGGGATAAATGCCACAGATTCTACGATTGTGTCACTGGTTTACAGCCGATGGATTCTGAGCGAGGTCTCTTGCGGCAAAGCAGCCTGGATGATATCAAAACTCCGGCGCTCAGCGTCCGCCCCAGCCCCACTGCAGGTCGATGAGGGGCCCGAGCAGATGCCACTGCGTGCCAAAGGGATATTCCCCCCAGGTGAGTTTATACCCGGCTCCCAGCTGTACTTTCCCGCTTTTATCCCACAACAGCATGCCCTTGTGTTCGAGCGCCCAGTTTTCATCACCCCCGGGGGTGAAGAAGAGATCGCCATCCACCAGGTAGAGCCAGCGGCGGTAGAGGCGGCCCATTCCTTCGATGCCGCTGCGCCAGCTGTAACCCTGATAGAATGGCTGGAGCCGGGGGAAAACCAGCGGCAGGTCAATGGTCGTCCGGCTGTCGAGCGCACTGGAACGAAAGAGACAGAGAGTGATCCCGGCTTTAAGCGTGACGAGGTGCCTGTTGCCGAGGGGGCGAGTGACCAATAATTCACTGGTCCATGCGCCCATGTTGGGAATCTCGAATTCGGGCGAAACGATGCCGCCAGTCCCCTTGCGGCGCAGCAGCCGCAGCAGCGGTGTCGGATCGTAAAAAATGTGGCGGGATGCGATCAGCCACGGACCCGACGGAGCATGGGACCATTTCAGGCTGAAATTCGGCAGCAGGGGAAAGAGCAGGGGGTGGGCTGAAAGCTCGATGCGGTCCGAAATGCCATGGCGCAGGGGCTGAAAGATTCCGGCGGTCCAGCGGCCCCGGGTGAGAATTCGGGCGCTGCCGTTGGCTGAAGAGAACCAGGGATCCTTTGCCGGCCCGGCTGCGAGAAGCGCTGCATCCGCAGCAAATATCAGCACGGCCAGCAGGGTGAGCTGCGCCACGTGCAAACGGAAGGGAGGCGGAGTTTTCATCGCGGCACCACCCAGCGGGCGCTGACAGGGACATGGTCGGAGAGATTGATTAACTGCTGATGGGTCTGGCTGCCTTCGGCCAGCCAGGGTTTGTTGCTGAACAGGTAATCGATCTTGCGGTCCCAGTCGGCATGCCGATCGGTCGCATGGGTGAAGTAGCGCGAAGGATTCGCCTGGTATTCGTCGAGCGGCACCGAACAGAGGTAGGTGGCATAGATATCGTTGAGCCAGTCGCGTTCCGGGGTGTAACAGCTCCCCTCCTTGTGAAAGGGGTTGTCGCCTGGGCCATGGAAATGTTCATCCGGGCAGCGGTCCTCATCGCAGAAATCGGTCGAATCCGATCCCGGGGGCAGCATGTTAAAGTCGCCGCCGGCGATAAAGGCCGCGCCGGCAGCGTCGAGTTTGTCCAGCTCATCCTTGAAGCGGATGATATGTTTATGCTTGGTATCATCCGTCGAAAAGGCGTCGGCGTGAATGTTGAGTAGCCAGAGATCAACATGCCCGGGTATTTCAATTTTAACCTTGAGGATGTTACGGCGCAGGTAGAAATACTTGGTCAGGGCGTCCTGGTCGCCGCGCAGGGGGAGCTGGATGCGTTCGGCATGGTGCAGGGGCCAGCGTGAGAGTATGGCGCTGCCGGTGTTGATGCAGCCGAGCCCGTCGCTGGGAACGTACTGGGCTTCCCACATCGAGGCATAGGCGCCATAGGAGAGAGAGGTATGGTCCAGCAGCCATTGCACCTCATCGATATAGGCGGTGCGTTTGGATTTGATGTCAATCTCCTGGATGAGGAGGATGTCGGGCTGGAAGAGGTTGATTTGTTCGGCAATAGCTTGCAGCGCTGCCAGGACCTCGTTTTCAGTCAGGATGACCCGGTCGCCGCAGCTGTCACCGAACCAGGGGATTTGCCGGCCGGCGCCAAAGCGGATGTTCCAGGTCATTACTGTGAGCGTATCCACCGCCGGGTGATTCTGTGATCGGGCAGCGGTATAGAGAACAGCTTCCTCGACCTCCGCAAACTCGGTCACCAGGGGTGAGCAGGCCAGGCAAAAGAGGAGAGAGAAGAGGGCTGGACGCCAGATTCGGGCTGTTAGCGAGCAGCTATGGTGTCGACATAATAACAGCTTAAATCTGTTCATGCTCGGATTTCCTCTGTTTGAATTGGTCCTGAGCCAGCAGGCGCAATTGCGTATACGGTGACAATTAATATTTCAGAACGGAGCAGTGGTCAGACGTAATAGATCCGGTACTCTTGGCAACAGATTAATCCATGCACAATTCAGCCAACATTCTTGCTGTATTGACATTCCTTGTCGTCATTAGATTATACGATTTTTGCATTTTTGAAATATATACAATTTAGCGGCCTGGAACAAGAAAATGTTGCTTTTTTGGAATAGTTCATATATGTTGATGATATGCGAGAGTTCACCATGCAATTCCCGCCCCCTAAAACCATAATTTCTGATATCGCGTTTCACACAAAACGGGAGAACGCAAAATGACCAGAAAATTAGCCGGATCTATCCTGCTCGTTCTGCTTTCACTTTTTTTCATCACCTGCGCTTCACGGAAACCGGTGGAAAAATTCGCGATCCGGAGCGGTGTCAACGTCAGCCACTGGCTCTCGCAAAGTGAAGCCCGGGGGGAAGAACGGCTGGCCTACATCACCGAGGCCGATTTCGCCAAAATCGCCGCCATCGGATTCGACCATGTCCGCATCCCCGTCGATGAGGTCCAGCTCTGGGATTCGACCGGCCACAGGGAAGAGGAGGCCTTCCAGCTGCTCCATATGGCTGTCAACGCGGCCCTGGCCAACAAACTGCGGGTGATCGTGGATCTCCACATCATCCGTTCGCATTATTTCAACGCCAGCAGCAATACCCTGTGGACCGACCCGCGCGAGCAGGAGAAACTGGCCGATCTTTGGAAACAGCTCTCTGCGGAGCTGCGCCGTTATCCGGTTTCGATGGTGGCCTACGAGCTGCTAAATGAAGCGGTGGCCGATGATCCCGAGGATTGGAATCGGCTGGTGGCGAAATTGGTCGCACAGGTCCGCAATGAGGAACCGGAGCGCACGATCGTGATCGGCTCCAATCGCTGGCAGGGTGCTCATACCTTTCCCGACCTGCGCATCCCCGAAAAGGATCCCCACATCATTCTGAGCTATCATTTTTACACGCCTTTTGCCCTGACTCATCATCAGGCCTGGTGGGCGGCGATCGCCGAATATGCCGGCCCGGTCAATTATCCGGGACAGATCGTGGACACTCTTGTCTACCGTGAGCTGTCGCCCGCTGCGGCGGAGGCCATGCGCAGCTGGGCCAACGGCAATTTCGACAAGGCCCGGCTGGAGCGGGAGATGGCGCCGGCGATCCAGTATGCCCGCGCGAAAAATCTGCCGCTCTACTGCGGTGAATTCGGCGTCTATCCGACCATCGACAACGAGATCCGGCTGCGCTACTATCAGGATCTGACCGATATCTTCCGCGCCAACAACATCGCCTATTGCCATTGGTGCTACAAGGGCGATTTTCCGATCCTGGACGCGAAGGGCGAACCCGACAGCCGGCTGGTGGCGATTCTGACGGCGAAATAGTGATCGATGATGCTTATTTGCCTTGCATCTTTTTTATAAATTAGGTATAATTCTAAAAGACGTATCTGACTGCAGCAAATTCTATCGGGGGAATGGGATGGAATTGCAGATCGACATTGAGCACATGCCGGACTAGTCGCATCTGTCCGGCTTGTGCTTTTTTTTTGCATGGGCTGGTGCAACCACAAGTTCATTGGCAGTACGCAACGCAGCATTACTACGTCAGGCGAAGGAGGGGGGATGGGTGAGGTGACTTTTTTATTCTACCGTCAGGAGGGATATCATGAAAAAGCGCCACCTGTATCTGTTCGCCGTTCTCTTTTTGTATGGTTTTGGAGCAGCCGATAGTCAGGACCCGCAGAGTTTCCCCAAGGGGAAGCTGCTCCCGAGCGGGTCCGAAGCGGGCACCACCAGCCTGGCTGGGCTGCCGATGAACTCCCGTTCTCTCTATAGCCAGCGTTTTAATGAATCGATTGAAGGTTGGGCGTTGACCGATTCGTGGCGGATGCTTCACCTGCCGACCGCAAACGGCTCTGCAGCCGTCCTCGCCTCCACGCAAGCGGAGAGCTATCAGCCGCAAAGTGACAGCCGCTCAACCGGCCCTTCGATCCGTCTGCCTGAAATCCGGCCGGGAGGTCAGAAGCTGATTCTGGAGGTCAGAGAGAAATTTGCGATCGAAAGCGTCTACGATCAAGGATATCTCGAGATCTCCGTCGACGACGGTGTCTCCTGGACCATCGTGCACGGACGCTCCGGAGTCAGCGACTGGCGCAACACGGAGGTCGATATCAGCCAGTTTTCCGGCGCCACTGTTCGTCCGGCTTTCAGACTGGTCACCGACCAATCTGAAGAATTTGCCGGCTGGCAGGTCGAATCCATCAGCATAAGGATGGTGGAGATCACCCAGCTTTCCGCTTCGATGGTCAGCCTCAATGCCCAGGGTTTTCCCTTTATCTATATGAATATCGCCGTGGAGGCCGGATCTTCCCTCCTGGGCCAGTCGAGCTTCAATGTTTTTGAAAACGGCACCCTGCAGACCAACTACTTCCAGGTCACACCGCCGCAGACCGGCAGCGGCAGCCGGTTGTGCGACATTGTTTTTTTGATGGACAACAGCGGCAGCATGCTGGATGACCAGGATGCGGTGCGGGCAAACGTGCGCCAGTTCGTCGATAATCTTGCGGCCTCTGGCGTCGATTACGCGCTGGGGCTGTGCCGGTTCGGAATGTCCGGCACCGGGAATCCGGTCTTTGAGAACAGCGGCCAGCTCACTCAGGATGCCGAATATTTCAAGAATGTCATCTGGGCGCGCAATACAGCGAATGGGTCCCGGGAGCCCGGCTATGACGCGGTAGTGCAATCCGGCAGCGCTTTCAGTTTCCGGCCCGGCACGCAGAAGGTATTCATACTGATTACAGATGAACATCCCAACCAGGGGAGCGCCACCACCAGTGATGTGCTCAACGTCTGCCAATCCGGTTCCATCACTTTTTTTGCCCTCACACTGGCTGTATATAATTCATTTTACACCTCGATCGCCTCGGCCACAAATGGTGCGATCTTTGATATTCATGCGAATTTCAACACGATCCTGAATTACATTTCCTCCCGGGTCTCCAACAATTATGTGGTGCAATACCGCTCCAGCAACCCCGTCGCGGATGGGATCGAGAGACGTGTGGAGGTGCGCATCACGAGGAACAGCGAGCAGACCTCGGTATTCGGCAGTTACATTCCCGGCGCGGTCCCGCAGATCATTCGCTCCGCCGGGACGGTAGCCCTGGAGCAGCATGCCTGGGCGGCAAGTTCTTCTCTGCCCATTGAGATCGAGGCAATCGATCTGTTCGCACCCTATGTCTCCGCGGTCAGGCTTTTTTACCGGACTACCGGGAGCGCAAGCTACCAATCCATCCTGCTCAACCAGGTCTCGGGTTCTATCTGGCGGGGGCAGATCCCCACCAGCGCAGTGAATACGCCCGGGGTCGATTATTACCTGACGGCGTCGGACGGCATTACGACCGTCTCCGCGCCGGCGGTCAATCCGATCGATTGGCCTTATCAGATCGCGATCCTGCCCAACCGGGCGCCGGTTATCACCCACACCCCCATCGTTCTGGCTTCGCGGGGACTGCCCGTCTCTGTGACCATCGAAGCGGCCGACGTTACTAACCGTCTCGCCTCAATTCTGCTCTATTACAAACGGACCGGCCAGCTGACCTTCCAGACCGGCGTCTTCACCAGCGTATCGGGCAGCACTTACCGCTGCACCATCCCGGCCGAGTATGTTTCAGCAGGCGGTGTTGATTATTATATCAAGGCCTGGGATGATCTGGGTGTTTCATCCTCACACGGAACCTTTGACCAGCCCCACTATATTACCGTATCGGGCAGTGGCAGCTGGCAGCCACTGCTGCTCGATCCGGTGGATGGCAAGACCGGTATGGGGTCCGAGGTCTGGCTCTCCTGGGAGACCAGCACAGGCGCCTCGGGATACAGGATCGAGGTGGATGACAATTCCGATTTCAGCTCGCTGGATTTTTACCGCAACAACGAGGGTGAAACGCGGGTGTATGTCGACGGCCTGGATTATGAGAGCAAATACTACTGGCGCGTGAGGGCGAAAAACAGTCAGAGCACCAGTCCGTGGTCCCAGGTCTACAGCTTTACCACCATGAGCAAGCCTCCGGTTACGATCAACTACCCGGAACAGTTCGTACTGGCCTACCTGCAGGACGGGGACCAGTGCTATACGGATCGCAACTATATGCTGGCCGGGGTTCCCGCAGCGCTCCGGTACAATCTGCATATCAAGACCGCCAATGATTCCAAGGGGTATACCAGACTGGACTATATCTCCTTTGATCTTACCCAACCGGCGACGGTCTATATTGCCTACGACGAGCGAGCCAGTTCGCCGCCTGACTGGCTCAGCAGCTCCTTTACGCGTACGAGCAAAAAGATGGATATAAATGAGCTGACCGGCGCGATCACCCCTATGGGAATCTGGAGAAAAAATCTTGAGCCGGGATCGCATTTTCTGGGGGGCAACCTGGCCGCCGGCGCCGCCGGTGCTAAAACCGGGTTCCTGGTCCTGTTCAGTTTCGGTTTCGATCCTTTCACACCCCTGCAGATCGTCAGTCCGGCGGATTCGGCCAAATATGTCTCCGTCAATCCCACCCGGTTTGTCTGGCGTAAAATTCCCGGCGCTCTCTGGCATGATATCAATGTCGCCACGGCTAAAAGCAACTCCAAGGTGATCGCTTATGATTTCGGCCTCACCGATACGACCTACCAGGTGAACAATCTCATGCTCGGCCAGACCTATTACTGGCGTATACGCGCTTCAGGAGTGGACCGGTCGACCGACTGGACCAGCTGGTTCAAATTCACCACGGGGACACCGCCCTCGATGACCGGGATCGCCATTTCAGGTCCTGCCGAGGTCAGGGCAAGTTCCAGTGCGGATTACCAGTGTGTGCTCTCCTTCAGTGACGGCACGACCAGGATGGTCACCGATTCCACCATCTGGACGGATAATTCCAATCATGCTGAATTCACGGGGCCTGGGCGTCTCACAACCGTCGCAGTGTCCACGGACAAGAACATCACCATTTCGGCCCGGTATGCCGGCTTGACAGCCTCGCTGGCTGTCAAGATAAAAAATGCACCGATCCCCATCGTATTCATTCCCGGGATCATGGGTTCGCCGCTTTATAATGACGCCAATTCAGATGGCCGTCTCTCCGCTCCGGGAGAGTGGATCTGGATTGACGAGGCAAAAGCGAAGGCGGAAAAATTCAAACAGGATTTTCTCAAGGTCCTGAAGCTCAAAGAATCGGGAGAAGAGCCCCTCAATTCCGGCGACAATATCCAGGTTGCTCCCCTGCGCGGCGATGATGGCAATACTCTGAGCGATAATCTCGACAGGACGCCATTGAGCTACTATCGGGGTTATTTCCAATACATGCAGGCCACAGGATATACCATCGACCAAACCGAATCAATGGTACCGCCCTCGACCACCAGCCTGTTTTGTTTTACCTATGACTGGCGTAAAAGCATCTTCTGGAATGGCGAAAAACTCTCTGCATTCATCGATCAGGTTAGAAGTTGGACGAAATCCGACAAGGTGAATATCGTCGCTCACAGCATGGGAGGGCTGGTCGCCAAGAGCTGTGTCAAGGATTTCGATAGAGAGAGAATCAACAAAATCATTTTTATCGGCACGCCGCATCTGGGCGCTCCCAAGATCTACTACGCCATGCTGAGCGGCGACATCGAGGCGGGCTTTTGGTATGATATTGGTCTCTCAAACAAGACCCTGAAAGAGATCATGCGTAATATGCCGTCGACCTACCAGCTCTTTCCGTCATCACAGTACTACAACAGTTCGATCAGCAACGGCGGGAGCAACTCACATCTCTATGCCTCTTCCCTGATCAAGAACTACGCCTATCTACCCCTGCCCTGGCTTGAATTTCTGGACTGGGGTGGTGCGAATAAGCTTTTCAAGGAGCTGGAGAATTCAGGAGACGATCTCTACAACCATGATCAACTCGATCTGGCTTCAGCGGTGCAGAATGATCTGAAAAATGTGGATTTTGGCAATATAAAAGTCTATAATATCGTCGGCGCCGGCAAAGCCACGATCGGCCACATCATGGTTCGCTATACCTTGCCGGACAGGGACCATATGCCTTTTTATAATCTGGATGGCGACGGGACGGTGCCGTTAAAGAGTGCAGAGACGATAAATGGCGCTGTCTCCGATCCTGATCACACCTTTTATTTTAACAACATCTCTCATACCGACCTGGCCTCCCATGCGAAGGTGATGGAGGTCATCCTGGGTCTGCTGAGCGAGCCCGCTGAACTGTATGCACATCACCGGCCGGATAATTACTCCTATGCCACTTTTAATTTATGGCAGACGATCGTCGCCTGTCCGGTGACTGTTCATGTCTATGACCAGAACGGCCGGCATACCGGCCCGGTGGCGGGCGGCGGCTATGAAGAAAAAATCCCCGGCAGCCAATATATACCGGTCGATCTGGATGATCCGGAGACCAAAAAGATTTTTCTTCTGCCGGCGGGTGGATCCTATCGTTTTGAAATACTTTCACAGGATACGACGGGCGTTTTTCGTTTCGATGCCGCTGAAATAATCGATGGCGGCGTGAGGTCAACGCTTTCCTTTGAGGATGTTATTTTCGAACCCTCAACAAAAGCCTTTTGTGAATTGACAGAGATATCCAACAAAGCGACCATGCGAGTGGATCTGGGCGGGGATGGCAGCATCGATAAGGTTTATCAGGCTTCCGAAAAACTGTTGACAGCTGCGGAGTCGGCCCCGAACGCGTCGGAGATCACTGATTACAGCTTGTCGCAGAATTTCCCCAATCCATTCAATTCGGCGACCATGATCCGTTTCAGCCTTCCCCGGGCGGAGGATGTCAAGATCACCCTCTTCAATATCAGCGGGCAGAAAATCATGACGATGCTGGATCAGCGCCTGAATGCCGGTCATCATCAGGTATCACTCAGCGGCGAAGAGCTGGCGACCGGGATTTATGTTTGCCGGATTACAGCGGGATCGTTCGACAAGACCATCAAGATCGCTTTGCTGCGATGATTATTTTTCTGTGAGGGGAGTTGATTTCTTCGAACAGCTGTTTGGCAGGCGTTTCATTGGAATCGCGGGGGGAGAAGCGTTCTATGCAAGGGTGAGTATTTGCGGATTGCGGTCTCTTCGCGCGCATTGATCCTTTCAGGGGAACAACGCAGCTGATAGGGCCAACCTCCGGGCTGTGCGTCATAACATGCTGCAACCATAAAAAACGGCGCCATGGCCGGGACCGGCCATGGCGCCGCTGAACTGTATCGGATATATTCAGCTGGTTCTATTTCCAGAACTGCCACCATTTTTTGGCTTTGGCGGCCTGCTCACGTTCGAGGGCTTCCTGCGCCTGCTGGGCGGCCATTTCCTCGTTTTTTACCTTCTCCGCATGGCGCCGTTCGACCTCAGCCTCTATCTGCGCAGAGAGGGCTTCCCCTCTCAGCCCTTCGTCCAGTTTCTGGTGGACGAATGTTGTCATGGGCGCCGTTTCGATGCCCTTTCGGGCGCCATCGGCCATCGCCCGGGCGGTCGCCTGCATCTCCCTGCCCTTAAGACCTTTGCCGATCCCTTTTTCGATGACCCCGCTCACCTCTTCAATGGGTACACCGGCTCTTACACCCTCATCAAGAGCAACGCAGGCACTGTCCAGTTGGGACTTGCTGTGTTTCTTGCCGGCCTTGCCTTTGGCGCGCACCTTCTCACGGGCGTCATCCAGATCGCTCTGCCATTTGGCTTTTTGGGCCTCATCCCATTTTTCCCATCCCGGCGGCACGTCACTTTCCCAACCTTCTTTCTTGCCCTTGTCCCAGCCGGCGGGCCGCTCTTTGTCGTGTTTGCCTTTCCCCATTTGTTCCTGGCCCGGATGGCCTTGCTGACCTTTCTGACCCTGGCCTTCGCCCATCCGGCCTTTCTTTTCGCCTTTTTGTTTTTCGGCGGTTTTTCCCTTTTGGCCCTGTCCTTGTGCCATGGCAGGAGATCCGGAGATCAGCAGCCCGGCGACGACAGCCAAACCCAACAGCCATTTGATATTTTTCATTCTTTGTGCCTCCTTGATATTCTGACCGGTTGCGCAGGAGCACCCTTGTCAGATCATTTTGAATACGTTAGCGATTTCACCGACCGCCCAGTCGATATCCGCTTTGGTGACCACCAGGGGCGGAGCCAGGCGGATGATATTGGAATGGGTATCCTTGGCGAGGATGCCGCGCTCCTTGAGGGCGACGCAGAAGCGGCGCGCTCCGCCGGCGTTCTCCTTGAGGACGATGCCGACCCAGAGTCCGATGCCGCGCACGAAATCGATGTAGGGGGTCTCGATCTTGCGCAGCTCGCTGATCAGATATTCGCCGAGCACCGCCGCGTTCTCCGGCAGTTTCTCCTCGACCAGGACGCGAAGGGCTTCGCGTGCGACCGCACAGGCGAGCGGGTTGCCGCCATAGGTGGAGCCGTGGGTGCCGGGCTTGAGAACGCCGAGAATCTCACGGCCGGAGAGGACCGCCGAGACCGGGTACATGCCGCCGGAGAGGGCCTTGCCGATGGTGATCATATCCGGCTTGACCCCTTCATGCTCGCTGGCCAGCATCTTGCCGGTGCGGCCGAGGCCGCTCTGGATTTCGTCGCATATGAGCAGCACATTGTTCGCCTTGCAGGCCTCGGCGGCCTGTTTGAGAAAGCCTTTCGGCGGGGAGACCACGCCGGCCTCGCCCTGGATCGGCTCGACCAGGAAGGCGACGGTGTTCTTGTTGATCGCTTTTTTCAGCGCTTCGATATCACCGTAGGGAACGAGGACAAAGCCGGGAGTGTAGGGGCCGTAATAGTCCTTGCCGTCGGGATCATCGGAGAAAGAGATAATGGTGGTGGTACGGCCGTGAAAGTTGCCGGCGCAGACGATGATCTCCGCCTTGTCCGCCTCGACGCCTTTTTTAAGATAGCCCCACTTGCGCGCGGTTTTGATGGCGGTCTCGACCGCCTCGGCACCGCTGTTCATCGGCAGCATCACCTCGTAGCCGAGCAGTTCGCAGCACTCTTTGGCGAAGAACGGCCAGAGATTGTTGCGGAAGGCCCGGCTGGTGAGAGTCAGTTTGGCGGCCTGTTCCTGCACGACCTTGACCAGGCGCGGATGGCAGTGGCCCTGGTTGACGGCCGAATAGGCGGCGAGGCAGTCGAGGTAGCGCTTGCCCTCGACATCGTAGACCCAGGCGCCCTGGGCGCGTTCGACGACGACATCGAGGGGGTGATAGTTATGGGCGCCATACTGTTCTTCGATGGCGATCAGTTCAGCAGATGTCATATTTCCTCCTGGAATGGTTTTTCATTGAGGAAATTTAGAGCTTTAAACATCAAAAAGCAAGCAAATCGCGCGCGGCTGCTTGGGATGGGTCTGAGAAGAAAAGCGATTTCTATCATAAAGGGGCCGAAGAAGAAACGATTGATTCAACAAGGCATCATCCTTGACCGAGTGGAAATCGGCGTATCATGGCCGCGGCGGCTGGTGGGGGCAAGAATGATTTTTATTGATTTCTGCGCAAGTTGATTCCGCAGCGATACCGCTATTTAGGTGCTATTTAAAAAATTGCTTGCACTACAGCTCTCTTTTGGCTAATTTGCCGGCAGGTAAGAAACGGTAATGGTGGCGGACAAGGGGTTGGCGCTTTGAAAATGGGGGAATGACCGGGTAGCAGGCGCTTGCCAGAGGATAAATTCCTCGATTTTTAACCTCCGGGAAAATCATTTTTCCTGTCCATAATTTATATGATCCCCAGTAACATCAGATTTCCTGACAATTCCTGTAAATTTATTAATTGCTGTCTATTCATCCATCTATCCATCGGCAAATTAAAATTTCCTGTCCGCCACCCGCAACGGCTGGCGGCAGCGCTGAGAAGACAGCGGCGGTTGCCGCACAGGCTGGGGAGTGAGCAGTTAACGGTCCAATGTCAGGGGGGCCGCAGTGAACAATGAACCCAGCAGCCCCCTCTGCTGCGGAGAAAGGAGGACGAAATGGCCCCTACGGCGCTTCAAGTCTCATGCGTTCAGCTCCACTGGGCCAGGCCGCTGGAGGTCAACCTGGCGCGGGCTCTGCACTACATTCACGCGGCCGCCGACGCAGGCAGCCGGGTGGTGCTGTTCCCGGAGGCCAACCTGACGAGCTACTATTTCCCCTATGCGACCGGGCTTGATCCCGAGGCGGTGGACGATGCGCTGCGCCAGGGGTGCGCAGCGGCCGCACAGCGCGGGATCTGGACGATCATGGGGACGATCCGGAAGACGAAAGACCGTTTTCTGAACCTGGCGCATGTTATCAGCCCGAAGGGCGAGATTGTCTACGAATACGCAAAGGTCAACATGGCCGGCCGCGACGAGAAAAAGTACTGCCGCGGTGGAAACAAGCTCGCCCTGTTCGAGATCGATGGCGTCCTCTGCACGCTCATCATTTGCCGGGACGGGCGGCACCCCGAACTCTATCGGCTCCCGGCCATGGCCGGAGCGCAGATTCTCTTTCACCCGTCGTGCAGTTCCGACGAAATCGAGGATGTGTGGTGGAAGCGGACGTCGGGGCGGGCGCAGCAGCCGATCGGCCCGAACTCGAAGATCTTCCACTGCGTGGCGAATACAGTCGGCCTGTCGCCGGATGGCAAGCAGATGTCGAGCGGGTGGTCGTTCATCCGCGAACCCAACGGCTTGCCGCTGGCTGAGGCGGGCCAGCACCAGGAAGAGATGATCACCGCGGTGCTGGACCTGTCGCGCGCGAACCGATCATATGTCCTGGATAGCATGCAGAATCCGCCGTTCCTGGCGCCGCACTGGAAGCAGATGGTTGAGGATGTGAAGGCGCGGGCCAGCGAAAAACCGAAGTAGCCCGGGACTCCGCCAATCATGAGGCCCTGGCCGGGAAGAACGGGTTGCAGGTGACCACGCCGGCCGACAGGAGGTGTTTTCAACCCACTCCTCGGAAATGAATTCTCTGCTCATTCTCCCTGATTTTCACGGGATGGTGGGGTGTTATGCAGAGAGAGACGATTACTGCTGCTGTCTTGCTGAGGGCAATCCTGACGATGAGAGGAGAGGGCGAATGAAGAGGCTTTTCGTCATTTGCATCATGCTGTCGACTGCGATCATTTCCAGCGCACAAGCCCAGGCGATCATTGCTGATCACCGGTGCACGGACATCCATGCGATCCCGGTGACGGCGATTGAAAATGCCAGGGCGGAACTGCATATCGGTTACGGGTTTACTTCACACGGCAGCCAGATCGTCTCCGGGATGACAGGACTGACCGGATTCATGAACGCGAACCCGGTCGGTTTGTCCGGCTTCAGGCCGGGATCCGGCTCGGGCAGGAAATCCAAAGCCCGGCGGGACAAGGGGTATGGCAGGCCGCGGCCATGGCCCGGGAGCAGGTAAATGCGCCTGCGCTGTGTGCAGGTGAGAGCAGCGTTCCTTCGCAGATTTTTTTCGCTTCCCTTAAATGAAAATTCCTGCCATTTCCGCCGATATACCGCCCTCTTTTCTCTTGATTGGCTGCGAAAAAAACTGTATTTTTAAGGAATTGAAAAGCCGCCAACCAATCAAGGAAGAATCCCTTGCGCGTCCTCTCCGGCATCCAGCCCTCCGGCAACCTCCATCTCGGCAACTATTTCGCCATGATGAAGCGAATGATCGACTATCAGGAGCACCACACACTCTTTTGTTTCGTTGTCAATCTCCACGCGCTGACCTCCGTCTTTGATGCGCAAAAGCTGCGTGACAACACTTTCGATGCCTGCTGCGATTTTCTCGCCCTTGGCATCGACCCGGAAAAGTCCTATTTCTACGTCCAGTCGGATGTGCCGGAGGTGACCGAACTGACCTGGCTGCTCTCCAATGTCACCCCCATGGGCCTGCTCGAGCGTGGCCACTCCTATAAGGACAAGCTGGCCAAGGGCATCCCGGCCAACCATGGCCTCTTCGCCTATCCGGTGCTGATGGCCGCCGACATCCTCCTCTACGGGGCGGATATCGTCCCGGTCGGCAAGGACCAGAAACAGCACCTCGAAATGACCCGCGACATCGCCATCCGCTTCAACCAGACCTACGGCGAGGTTTTTGTCGTGCCTGAGCCGGATATCCCCGATTCAGTGGCGATGGTGCCCGGCCTCGACGGCCAAAAGATGTCCAAATCCTACGGTAACACCATCGACATTTTCAGTCCGCAGAATGTGATGAAGAAGCGAGTGATGTCGATCGTCACCGATGCCACCCCGGTCGAGGCGCCCAAGAACCCGGATACCTGCAACCTCTTCGCCATCTATTCGCTCTTTCTCGATGAAGCCGGCAGGAAGGAACTGCGCGCCCGCTACCTGGCGCCGGGACTCAAATACGGCGAGGTGAAGAAAGAACTGGCCGAGGTGGTCTGGAACTATTTTGCCCCCTACCGCGCAAGGCGCGACGAGCTGGCGCGCGATCCGGAAAAGGTGCACCGCATCATGAAACAGGGGGCTGAAAAGGCCCGCTCTGTGGCTGCGCACTATTTGCAGGCGGCCCGGCGCGCCGTCGGCATCGATTACTGACTCTCAAGCGATGGATCACACCTCCATCGCTCTTTTTTTATCCAGGCCGGCCGTTTGGCAAGACGACCGCTGACGACCGTTTTGTGAGCCTGATCTCCGCCTCCCGCCCGGGAGGAGGCCGCAGGCTCGACCATACCCCTATGGAGAAGCACGCTATGATCCCCTATTCCTACCGCGACAACCGTTTGTTCTGCGAAGATACCGATCTGGCAAAAGTGGCCAGCCATTACGGCACCCCGGCCTATGTCTACAGCAAGGCCGGCATCACCGGCAACTATACCCGCATCGACGCTGCCTTTGCCGGCGCTTCCCATCTGGTCTGCTATGCCCTCAAGGCCAACGCCAATCCCGTTCTGCTCAAACTTATGGCGGAGCTGGGAGCGGGGGCCGATGTGGTCTCAGGCGGCGAGCTCGCCCAGGCCCTGGCGGCGGGGTTCCCGGCGCAGCGCATCGTCTTCGCCAGCGTTGGCAAGACCGATGCCGAGATCCGCTTCGCCATCCGCTCTGGCATCCTCGCCCTCAACGTCGAGTCGCGTGAGGAGCTGGAAGTGACCGCCCGCCTGGCCGCGGAGATGGGCATGACCGCCCCGATCGCCCTGCGCATCAATCCCGACATCGACATCGAGGGCCATCCCTATCTGACCACCGGCAAGAGCGCCAACAAGTTCGGCATCGCCCTGGACGAAGCGCGCGCGGCCTACCTCTGGGCCGCGGAGCAGAAATCCCTGAAAATCGTCGGGGTCCACTGCCACATCGGCTCGATGATCAAAAAGAGCGACCCCTACCACCGCATGGCCGAGACCCTGGCCGCTTTCGTGGTCGATCTGGGCGGTGAGGGGATCCGCTTCGAGCATGTCGATCTGGGCGGCGGCCTTGGCGTCGATTATACCCGGGTTCTGGACTACCAGGGCTCGCCCTGGTACATGGAGCCGGAGGAGATGGCGGCGCAGGTGATTCCGGTTCTCCAGCCTCTGGGCTGCGAGATTCTGCTCGAGCCGGGCCGCTCGATCGTCGGGCCCAACGGAGTTTTGTTGAGTCAGGTGCTCTACCGCAAGGAGACCAAGGGTAAAAAGTTCCTCGTCGTCGACGCTGCCATGAGCGATCTCATCCGGCCCTCGCTTTACGGCGCCTACCACGCTGTCCTGCCCCTGCAGGCCGGCGGGTCGGAGGTGGAGACGGTCGATGTGGTCGGGGCGATCTGCGAGTCGGGCGATTTTCTTGCCAAGGATCGCGAGCTGGAGCGCATGGAACGCGGCAATTATCTGGCGGTGATGACCGCCGGAGCCTACGGCTATACCCTGACCAGCAACTATAACGCGAGGCCGCGGCCGGTCGAGGTGCTCATCGACGGCAGCCACCATATGGTGATCCGCGACCGCGAGCCGTCGTTGTTCTAGAGAAAACCAGGAGAAGCAGTCTCTCACAAAGGCTTGGAGGTCACCAAGCAAAACCAGTTCGCGTGAAGACGCAGAGACGCAGAGCAGGATCTTGTTATTCTCTGCGTCCTGGCGCCTCTGCGCGGGAAATTGGTTTTCTCGCCTCAATACTATCAGGTGGATTTAATTAAAATAGTTGGGTGAAAGAATGGACGTAAAAATCAAGGCGGTGGTCATCGACAAGGAGGGGCTGAAGCGCACCATCTCTCGCCTCGCCTTTGAGATCATTGAACGCAACCACGGAGTGCACGAGATCGCCATCGTCGGGGTGCGCACGCGCGGGGCCTATGTCGCCGAGCGCATCGTCAAGCGCATCGAGGAGCTGGAGGGGGTGCGGGTGCCCTATGGCGTGCTCGACATCACCCTCTACCGCGACGATTTCCGCAAGCGATTGCGCCAGCCGGTGGTGCAGGTCACCGATATTCCTTTCGAGATCGATGACATTCCGGTGGTCATCGTCGACGATGTGCTCTTCACCGGGCGCACCTCGCGCGCGGCCATGGATGCCCTGATGGATTTCGGCCGGCCGGCGGCAATCCAGCTCGCGGTTCTGGTCGACCGCGGCCACCGTGAGCTGCCGATCCACGCCGATTACGTCGGCAAGAGCATTCCCACATCGATCGGGGAGGAGGTGCAGGTGCGGTTGAAGGAGACCGATGGCGAGGATTGCGTGCTGCTGGTTGAAGCACCGAAGGAGGGCGAATAGATGCCGCTGCAACAAAAACACCTGCTCGGACTGGAGGGGGTCAGTGCCGCAGATATAACCGCTATTCTCGAGACGGCGCGGACCTTCCGCGAGATCCTCGAGCGCCCCATTCCCAAGGTCCCCACCCTGCGTGGGCAGACGGTGGTCAATCTTTTTTTCGAGCCCTCGACGCGGACGCGGATCTCTTTCGAGCTGGCGGAGAAACGCCTCTCCGCTGATTCGGTCAATTTCACCACCTCGTCCAGCTCGGTGAAAAAGGGTGAGACCCTCAAGGACACCATCCGCAACATCGCGGCGATGAAGATCGACATGGTGGTGGTACGCCACCAGGCCGCGGGCGTACCCCTGTTCCTCACCCGCTGCGTCAACGCCGCGATCATCAATGCCGGCGACGGCCAGCATGAGCATCCCACCCAGGCCCTGCTCGACATGTTCACGCTGCGGGAAAAATTCGGCAAACTGGCCGGCCTGAAGGTGGCGATCATCGGCGATATTTCGCACAGCCGCGTCGCCGGTTCCAATATCCGCGGCCTGACGACGATGGGGGCCGAGGTGCTGCTTTGCGGGCCGAGCACCCTGCTGCCGCGCGAGGTCGAACGCTTCGGGGTGCGGGTCACCCATGACCTCGATGAGGCGATAGCCTGGGCCGATGTGCTCAATGTGCTGCGCATCCAGCTCGAACGCCAGGAGTCGGGGCTTTTCCCCTCGCTGCGCGAATATCATGCCGAATTCGGTGTGACCCTGCCGCGGCTGAAGCGGGCGAAAAAGGAGATCACCATCATGCATCCCGGTCCGATCAACCGCGGCGTCGAGCTCGACAGCGATGTCGCCGACGCCGACTGCTCGGTCATCCTCGATCAGGTGACCAACGGCGTGGCGGTACGCATGGCCGTGCTCTATCTCCTCAGCGGCAATGAAGAGAGTGTAGGATAGTATATTATCGCGCCAGGACGCAAAGGCGCAAGAGAGCAAAACTGCGGACAAAGCTTATATCTCAGAGTTAATTTTACCTCTGCGCTCTCTGCGCCACTGCGGGAGGCAGATTTTCTCAGTGTTCACTGTGCCACCGTGAGAAATCATTTTTTCGGGAAGAGATATGGAAACCCTGCAAAAAGCCACCAAAATCCTGCTTCAGGGCGGCGAGGTGCTTGACCTGGCCGGCAGCAAGCGCCAGTCCCTGGATCTCTTGATCATCGATGGCCGCATCGCCCGCATGGGTGCCGATCTGGCGGCCGATTATGAGGGCGAGCTGCTCGACCTGCGCGGCCAGGTGATCGTGCCCGGCCTGATCGACATGCACGTTCATCTGCGCGAACCCGGCCGCGAGGACGAGGAGACCGTGGAAAGCGGCTGCGCGGCAGCCATGGCCGGCGGGATCACGGCGGTCTGTGCCATGCCCAACACTGAACCGGCCTGCGACAAACAGGAGGTGGTGCGTTTTCTCAAAAAACGCGCTGAGGAGCAGCTCGTCGAGGTGTTTCCCATTGCGGCGGTGACCAAAAAGCGCGAGGGCAAGGAGATCACCGAGATGGCCGAGCTGGTGCGAGCCGGTGCGGTGGCCTTCTCGGATGACGGCAGTCCGGTCAGGAGCGCAGCGGTGATGCGGCGGGCGCTCGAGTATTCGAGCATGTACGGCGTGCCGGTGATCGACCACTGCGAGGAGCCCGATCTGGCCGCCGGCGGCCAGATGAACGAGGGCTGGATGTCGACCCGCCTTGGTCTGGCGGGTAATCCGGACATCGCCGAGGCGGTGATGATCGCCCGCGACCTCGCCCTGGCCGAGTTTACCGGCGGGCATCTCCATATCGCCCATATCTCGACAGCCATGGGGGTCGAGCTGGTGCGCCGGGCGAAGGAAAAGGGAGTCAAGGTGACCTGTGAGGTGACTCCGCATCATCTCGCTTTCACCGATGAGGCCCTCGAGCACTATGACACCAACCTCAAGATGAATCCCCCCCTGCGCAGCCGCGCCGATGTGGAGGCCCTGCTGGCCGGGCTGCGCGACGGCACCATCGACGTCATCGCCTCCGACCACGCCCCACACAGCATCGAGGAGAAGGAGGTCGAGTTTGCGGCTGCGCCGAACGGCATCCTCGGACTGGAGACCATGCTCGGTATCATCCTGGAAA
>JAKQKF010000346.1 GCA_029560815.1 bacterium | reverse complement strand
GTCGAGGTCGGTGGTGAAGACGGCGTTGACCCCTTCGCCGCCGCGCCGCAGTCTGAATCCGGCATCGAAACCGGTCACACCCGTCAGGATATCGCGGGCGAGGCGCTCGCCGACGTTGCGCGGATCGTTCTGAAAGGCGAGAGCAAGCGCGCGCAGCCGCAGGTCTCCCTGCACATCAAAGCTGGATCCGGGTATGGAAATCGTCACATCGGCCGCCAGGGTGGGGCCGGTCGCTACCGCCGGCAGAAAATCGGCTTTGCCCAGGCTGAAAGCGGGCAGGTGGATGCCGCTGATGCGCGCGGTATAGTGGTCGATAGGCGTCTCCGCCCGGCGGTCGATCCGGCCGACGAGTCCGAAACCCAGGGTGGCGCCCCGCGTGCCGTCCAGGGTGAAACTCATCGGCTCGCCGGCGAGCCGGTGGTCCGAGGAGATGTTATCGACCATACCCGCCAGGCGGATGTAATTCCGGGATTGCTCGCTGCCGCTCCCGCCGCTGATCTTGAGCCGCTTGATCCATAATTCAGGATAGCCGCGGACGACCGGAAAAGGAATCTCCTGACCCTTCATCCGTTCGGGATAGACATAGAGGGGTTTGGGGGTCCAGCGTGCGGCCAGGGCGCGGCTATCATCGACCAGGGCGGCGACCCGCTCGGCATTTTCGAGCACCTGCTGCCCGATCAGCAGTTCAGCCAGCCCCATGGTGTTGATATCGGGCAGCCGGGCCAGGGAGAGCACGTGCCTGACATCGGCCTTGACCGCGTCGTCGATGGTGCCGACGGCGCCTGAGAGGTCCTCGACCTTGCCGCGGATCGTGGCATGGCGTTCATTAAAAGCGGCCGTCAATTCGTTATAGGTCTTGCGCGCCGCATCGATGGTGGCCAGGGCTTTGGTGACCTCCTCGACGCTCTTCAATTCCGGGGGATGGATGGCGAGGATGCGCTCTTTCATCTCCTGCAGCCGCTGCCCGGCCGCTTTGACCGCCTGCAGCGTGGTGTCCCATTCGGCCACCGAGGAGGCGGTGAGCTGCCTGAGTGAATCGACCAGGGCAAGGGTCTGAAAATTCTGCGCCTTGATCAGGCTGTCGACGTTGATCCTGCCGCGCCAGAGGGCCGGATCGAAGAGGGGCGTTGAGGCCTTGACCTGCTGCAGCAGCCGATCCATCACCGCCTGAAAGTTGTCTTTGCCCAACGACCCTTCGAGCAGCCCCTTGCGCCGGCCGGGCAGGAAGCCGCTGGAGCTCCGCTGCGTGCCGAGGATTAAACCGTCGACCTCCATGGAATCGACGATCGTCTTGCCCCGCAGCAGCTGGCCAAAATCCATCGTATAGTGCACCTCCCCGGTCTCGAAGAGATTGCGCAGGGAATCCTGCGTGGAAGCCACTTCGAGCCGGCCGAAACGGACCATAAGGGGGGAGAAAGTCAGATCCAGCCGGTCGATTTCGACCCGGGCGCCAACCAGTTCCTCCCCGGCGCGCTCGAGCCCGGACTCGACCCAGCGGTCGATCCGGAACCAGGCGACGACAAGAAATATGATCAGGGGGATGAGGACGAAGAGGATGAAATTCTTTCTCATCATCGGCCTCCCAGATCGCGGATCTTCATCCAGGTGCGCACCAGGCCGCTCTTTTTGACCGCCTGATAGATTTTGAGTTTCTCCACTTTCGCCCCGAGGGTTTTCCGGTAGGCGATGACCAGGTGCTTCATGCCAAAGTAAACGGGCAGGGCGAGAACGAGGGCGGCCACAAAACTGCCCATCACCACGGTGTTGTTGAAGCGGGTCAGAGGCGAGAGCAGGGAGTTGTAGAACGAGGTCCAGAAGGACTGCAGAGCCGGGATGTTGACCAGAATCTGATAGCCCAGCCAGTGGAAGAAGGGATCGAGCAGCCAGGCCAGCAGGGCGCAGACCGTAAGGGAGAGGAATACGGCCCCGAGGTTGACGTTGAGGATCAGGATGATCAGCCAGACCACGAGCCCCTGCAGGGTCAGCATCGGCGAAAAACCGACGATCGAGCCGAGCATGAAACCGCCGGCCACCTGGCGGGGGCTCTGTCCCTCACGGAAGATGGCCAGGATATCCTGAAAAAGTTTTAGCCAGAACATAAGCGCCTCTTAAAAAAGTACACGGCACTCTGTGGTTGTTCACCGGTACATCGCCGGCAAGTCCTTTTCGAAGAGGGTGAAAGGATTGAGATGAAAGAGGGAGAAATCGGTGGCGCTGACTTGTCCGACATAGGGGGCCCAGTAGTGGCTGGCGCTGGCGTTGCGCCAGACCAGAGCCCAGGCGGTCATTTTGGACTGGGTGTTATACATCACCGCGGGGAGCAGATAACCGGTCCAGTAATCGCTGACCGGCACATTCTCCCAGCCGACCTCGGTGAGAGCGGAGAGCTTGCCGCGGGCCTGGGCCATCTCCGCCATCATCGCCAGGGCCTTGCCGAGATCATCGATGCGGCCCTTTGTAGTCAGCAGATAATAATCCATACCAAGGATATCGACCCACGCATCGCCGGGATAGCGCGCCAGATATTGCGCCTCGCTGTCCACCTCCTGGGGCGAGATGGCGTAGAGCAGATGATGCAGCCCTTTGGTATCGCGCAGGTACTGCACCGTCATCTGCCACAGGGCACTGTACTCGGCCGGCGTGCAGGCGGAGGATCCCCACCAGGGCCAGCTGTGGTTGTGCTCATGATAAGGCCGCAGGATGACCGGGATAAAGGTGCCGTCCGGGGCTTTGAGATCCTTTAAAAAGGCCGCGATCTTGTCAAGGGTCTGCAGGTAACCGGCATGATGGGACTGGCCGGGGAGGATGTATTTAACCGCAGCCGAATTGTCCCAGGCACTGCCGCCGCTGACCGGATTATCCAGATGCATGCTGATGGTATTGATACCGCCGCGGCTGTAGACCTCCCTGATCCACCGCTTCATGGCTTCGAAATAGACGCCGTCGAGATTGGCCTCCTTGTGAATGTCCCCCAGATCCCAGCCGTAGACGGCGGGATAATCGCCGCAGACCTCCTTGACATCGGAACGGCCCGGCGTGGCTTTCCAGCCGACGCCGTAGGCGAGATCGTCCTGATGGCCGAAGAGCAGGCCGGTACTGGCGGCCGTTTTCAGATTGGTAAAGAGGGCGACGGTTTCGGGGGTGGCGAGCGAGTCGACGAGAATGGTGTTTTTCACGACCGGCCTGGTGTCCTCCGGTCCGTTCGGAGACTCCTTTTTGCCGCAGGCGATCGAGGCCGCGAGGGCGATGAAAAGGAGGAGAGTAATCTTGCCTGTGCGCATGGGATGACCTTTCTTGCATTTCTCAAATATAACCACTGCCGGTGCTCAAAATCAAGGATAAACTTTGCCCTGTCCCCTCGTCTCCACCGTCTCCAGTGGACCCGCCCCGGCTCCGGCCAGAATTCGTTTGAATATATGATCCGGTATTGCTATTTTAATCCCCATGAACATTCTCTACATCAGCCAATATTTTCCGCCCGAAGTGGGAGCCACCCAGAACCGGGCCTTCGAGATGGCCGCCAACCTGGTCCGCCTCGGCCACAAGGTCACCGTCCTGACCGAATTTCCCAACCACCCGAAGGGGATCATCCCGCCCGAGTATCGGCGCCGCTGGTACGTCAAGGACGAGCTCGAGGGCATCCGTGTGGTGCGCGTCCGGGTCTACGCCCGGCCGGTCAAGACCTTTTTCACCCGCCTGGGTTTCTATCTCACCTTCATGGTCAACGCCGCTCTGGTCGGCACTCTGGTCAAGGGACCCTTCGACATCGTCTATGCCACGTCGCCCCCCTATTTTGTGGGCGTCTCCGGCCTCTGGCTGAGCCTGGTAAAGCGGGCCCGTTTTGTCTACGAGGTGCGCGACCTCTGGGTCCAGTCCGCCGCCGAACTCGGCGAGCTGAGCAACCCCCGCCTGCTCAAAATGGCCGGCTGGCTCGACCGGCTCTACTACCGCAAGGCCAGATGCATCATCGCTGTGACCAGGGGCATTTACGACGCGCTCGCCGCCCGGGGCCTTGGCGCCAAACTGCATCTGATCTACAACGGCACCAACTGCGAACTCATTTACGACCGCGGCGACGGCATGCGCAGGGAGCTGGGCTGGGGGGAGAAATTCGTGGTGATGTACGCCGGCATCCTCGGCATCGCCCAGGGGCTGGAGGAGATCTGCCGGGTTGTAGAGCAGCTGAAATCCGATGCCGGCATTCAGTTCGCCTTTGTCGGCGAAGGTCCGGTCAAACACCGGATCGAAGCCCTGAAAAAGGAACGGCAGCTGACCAATCTGACCCTGCTCGGCGAGATTCCGCGCGAGCGCATCGCCGAATACCTTTCGGCGGCCGACTGCTGTCTGGTGCCCCTGAAAAAGCGGGAGACCTTTCGCGGCGCCCTCCCCTCCAAAATGTTCGACGTCATGGCCTGCAGCCGTCCCCTGCTGCTCAGCGTCGATGGCGAGGCGCGTGAGCTGGTGGAGAGAATCGGCGCCGGCCTCTACGTCGAACCCGAAAACGACGAGCAGCTGCGCCGGGCCATCCTGACGCTCAAGGCCGATCCCGCACTGGCCAAAAAGATGGGCGCGGCCGGCCGCGCCTTTGTCGAAAACAATTTTTCACGCCGCCAGGCGGCAGTCGAACTCGAAAAAATACTGCAGGATGTTATGAAAGAATCAGGGAGACCCTCATGAAAAAAATTCTGGTTGGACTAGTCCTCCTCCTGTGCGCAGTCTCTTCGGTCCGCCCCTGCACCATCATCGCCGTGGGCAAAAAAGCCTCGGCCGACGGCTCGGTCATCCTCTCCCACACCGACACCGGCCCCGACTCGCGCATCCGCGTCGTGCCCGGGCGCAGCTGGCCCGAGGGCGCCCTCGCCCCGGTCTACTGGGGCATCCAGGATCCCGCCCAGCCGCTGGAAAATCCGGCCGAGATCCTCGGCTACATCCCCCAGGTGCGACGCACCTTTACCTATATCCGCTCCGCCTATTCGCATGTGAACGAGCACCAGCTCGGCATCGCCGAGAGCACAACCAACCAGCGGCCGGAGCTGACCAATGAGAAGGGCAAGTGCGAACAGATCATGACCATCGAGATGGCGCAGATCTTCGCCCTCGAGCGCTGCCGCACCGCCCGCGCAGCGGTCCGCCTCATCGGCGACCTGATGACTACATACGGATTTCTCTGCTCCTCAGGCGACGGCAGCGAAACCCTCGCCATCGGCGACACGGGAGAGGTATGGATCCTCGAGGTTTTTGGCGTCGGCCCGGAGTGGAAAAAAGCGAGCGGCCAGCCCGGCGCCATCTGGGCGGCCCAGCGCCTCGGCGACGACCAGGCCACCATGGTACCCAACTGGAGCATCCTCAAAAAGATCGACCCCGCCGACTCGGAGAATTTCATCCTCTCCGAAAACTGGATGAGCGAAGCGATCGCGCGCGGCTGGTATGACCCCGCCTCCGGGGAGCCCTTCATCTGGCAGGAGGTCTACGCCCCCCTGCCGCAAGAGTTCGCCACCGGCCGTTTCTGGCTCTTTTACAGCACCTTCATGCCCGGCCTCTACCCCTGGCCCGACCGCTCGATGGGCAGCGACCCG
>JAKQKF010000341.1 GCA_029560815.1 bacterium | reverse complement strand
ATCGATTTTTTGGAGCTGCTCTGGTGTCAGTGAGATATTGATCCTGATGAGCCTCTCACCTGGGGGTTTTGCCACCATTTTTAGCCACCCCTCTGGTTTCCTGCCGCCGCAGGTACTCCTCAATGTCTTCCTTCCTGATCCGGTGTTGTCTGCCAACGTATGAAGACGGCAATTCACCGGACTTTATGAGGTTGTACACGGTTTTGTAGTGCACTCTCAGGTATCTGGCTGTCTCCTCGACGGTGAGCAAGACAGGAAGATTGTTGTTGGATGATTCTGGCATGCTAAACAATATACCCAATAGAATATAAGGTTACCTAAAGGCAACTACTGGAAACAAAAGGCAATCATTATATGAAATAACATCATAGAACTGGGTGTGGTCAACCATGAATCCTCCAAAAACAGCCTTTTCAGACGTGAAACGTGCCCCGACCATCTACACCCTCCACGAGTGTCCCAACGGCTGCGGGGAAATGCTCGCCCTGGATGACGGCTGGCAGTGCCCGATATGCAACTGGTATCGCGGATACTACAGGGGGGAGCGGCACCCATGAGCGGCCTATCCCAATCAGTCATCGCAAACGAGGATCACCTGGTGGCGATCTATCGCCGCACAGGCGATACCTCGTTCACCCACGCCCAGATCGCAGACCTCATCCCGTGCGGCACAATGCTCCGCTACACTGTTCCAGGCATATTCATCCCCGCCCGGGACTCCAAAGGCATCCCGCTCAAAGGTGGGTCCCGGGCGCGCTCTAACGTCTGGCGCTGGCACCCCCGCGCCGCCGAGCTGTGCCGCCAGGCAATCGATCGTGATCGCCGGTGGGAAAACCTCGCAAACGGACTCACAGGGGGGTCGGAATGTGCATGAGAGTGACCGGACACCCCTCATCCTCACAACCGGGCGCTGGCTCTGCTCAAAATGCCTCCAGCGGATCCCTACTGGATCCAACTCCTGCCCCCAATGCGGCGGGCAATCATTTCGGCCAGAGTACAACCCAGCAGCCCTCGCAGAAGCCGACCGGCGAGCAGCCGCCAGAGGATCGCATCATGACTTGGGAAGAACTTGAAGAACTCCGGGACCGGCTCAGCAACATCCTCGAACGCGAACGCGCCGAGGACGGGTTCTGCCCCATCGAGGAGGATTATTACGTCCAGTACCGACAGGCAGCCCGGCGCGCCGTCGCAGACATCAACCCGGACCACTCCCGCGACCGGGACCGTTACCAGACACTCCAGGAGATCTATGATGCCGTGAGGGAGATTTACGACATCAGGAGCGCAAAACTCCGCATGGCAGTAAAAGACCGCGTGGTGTTCCGGCGCGACGGGGAGCGGCCCGAGAACCTGACGGTGGAGGAGCAAGAGCGCTACGACATGGCGATCTCGCTCGGGGGGCACAATGCTGCTGAATGATGCCCTGCAAACCATCGGCCTGCTCGGCGGTATCGCCGGGGCGGTTCTGGTGGCTGGCCCCACTCCCCTGCAGCGGGCCGCCGGGTTCGCTACCTGGATCGCCGGAAACGGTGCCTGGGTTGCGTTCGCAGCGTTGACCGGCTCGCTCTACCTAGGGGCGC
>JAKQKF010000307.1 GCA_029560815.1 bacterium | reverse complement strand
GTGGTTCGACTCCCGCGTCCAGTTCGACGGCGGCTGGTTCTTCGAGAATAAAAACGAGATGAGCAACAGCTTCGTCCTGCGCCGGGTGACCTTCGCCCTCAAGGCGCAGCTGGCCAGGGACTGGCAGGCTGAGGTGGACGTCGATTTCGGCGAGGCGACCTACCCTGAGGCTAACCTCGACGCGCGCGACATGTGGATCAAGTACAGTGTGCCCAACACCGGCCTGGCCTTCACTGTCGGCAATTTCAAGGAGCCCTTCGGCATGGAGCGCCTCAACAGTTCACGCCTGCTCACTTTCCTTGAACGCTCGGCCCCGACCAATGCCTTCGCTCTCGGCCGCCGCATCGGCGTCTCCGGACGCTACTACAACAAGTACGGCCAGCTCACCCTGGCGGCGATGGGTCACGAACTGGGTACCCGCATCGACAAGGGACAGCGCGACGACGGCATGTCGGGCAATCTTCGTCTGACCGTCGCCCCCATCAACCAGCACGGCACCAACCTCCACGCCGGCTTTGCCTTCTCCTCCAAAAATCCCGAAACCCTGCCTGATCTGGCCGAAAACACCATCGAGATCAGGGCGCGCACCGAAAACTACATCTTCGATCCCAAACAGCTTCACACCGGCGATATCTCCGACGTCAATTATTATACCCGCTACGGCTATGAGCTGATGGGCATCAAGGGACCCTGGTACTTTCAGGCCGAGGCCTTTTCGACAGAAATCAAACGCTGGTACGGCAAGCCGGAGGTCAATCTCCGCGGCGCCTATGCCACTATGGCCTGGACGGTGACGGGCGAGACCCGCTACTACTACATTGACGAAGGCGAAGTGGGTCCGATTGAGAAACCGGCCAGGGATTGGGGCGCCCTCGAGCTCGCAGCGCGTTTCAGCTATGCCGACCTCAACGATCTTGGCGCCGGCATCCACGGCGGCTCCTCGAAGCAGCTGATGCTCGGGGTCAACTATTATCCCAACACCAACATCAAGCTGATGTTCAACTATTCGATCGTCGATCTCGACCAGTATGCCACCCGCAAGGGCAACCTCTTCGGCGATGACGACCATTCCTTTGTGCAGATGAGAATCCAGGCATCACTGTAACCGATAGGAGAGTACAAGATGAAACACAAAATTTTACTTCTCGCGCCGGCCCTCTTCGCCGCCCTGCTGGCGATTTCCTGCTCGCGCGAAGCTCCGGTCCAGCCGCCCCCGCCGCCTCCGCCGGTCTATATCTCACTCAACGAGATCTTTTCGCGCGGCACCGACGCCGATCCCGACTGGATCGAACTTTACAACTCCTCCGCCGAGCAGCAGGATGTCAGCGGTTACAAGCTCTATGACAGCGGCGGCAAGGAGGGAGCCAAGCCCAAATTTGCCCTCCCCGCCGGCACCGTGATCCCCGCTCTCGGCCTGATGGTGGTCGTCGTCGATGACACCACCGAGGCCGGCTTTGGCCTCTCCAGCGGCGGCGAAGTGGTCTGGCTCGAGAATGCCGCCGGCACGGTGATCGACACCGTTGCCTTTCCCGCCCTCGAAGCCACCCAGTCCTATGGCAAGACGCTTGAAGGGAGCAAGGAGTGGAAGGTGTGGGACCAGGTCACCCGTGGTCTGGGTAACACCGGCACCAATGTGATCATCCTGCCGGTCAAGATGAACGAAGCCTTCTCGCGCGGTGTTGTGGGCAATCTCGACTGGGTCGAGATCTATAATCCCTCCAATGTCGCCGTCTCCCTGGCCGGTTACCAGATCTATGACAACGGCGGCCAGAGCGGGGTCAAGCCCAAACTGGTCTTCCCGGCTGAAGCTTCCGCCCCCGCCCGCGGTTTTTATGTCATCACCGTCGACGACACCTCGGCTGC
>JAKQKF010000289.1 GCA_029560815.1 bacterium | reverse complement strand
CGCTACGCCTGGAGCAACCTGGCCAGGGCGACCCTCTTCAATCTGGAGGGGCTGCCGGCCTCTTCTTTCCGCACTGACGACTGGCAATGAGCAGAGCACCGTTCCCGCCTGAACCAGGCGGGAACGGGTTCCTTCCGCTTTTGCCACCTGCAGATTCTCTGCAGACGGCATCCCCGCCCTATATCCTCCTCTTTTTGCTTGACATTTACTTGAAAAATATGTATCGTTAAATCGGTTCAATTATAATTGAACAGAGTCCTATTTCCACTGACGTGACAATTCCGTTTTCGCTGTCGAATAAAACAAGGAAGAGCGCCATGCCGAAAATCTATTTTCCTGAAGTCAAAGGCCCCATCCCCTTTGAGGGCAAGGGCTCCAAAAATCCCCTCGCTTTCAAGTATTACAATAAAGAGCAGAAGGTTGGCGGCAAGAGCATGGCCGACCATCTGCGCTTCGCCGTGGCCTACTGGCATACCATGATGGCCGATGGCACTGACATGTTCGGCGGACCGAGCTATGACCGCGCCTGGCATGCTCCCAGTGATCCCATCGACCGCGCCAAGGCGACCATGGATGCCGCCTTTGAATTTTTCACCAAACTGGGCGTTGATTACTACTGCTTCCATGACCGCGATATCGCCCCGGCGGGCGGCACTTTTGCCGAGTCCTGCAAGAATCTCGATATCATGGTCAAATACGCCAAAGATCTGCAAAAACAGACCGGCGTGAAACTCCTCTGGGGTACGGCCAATCTTTTCGGCCATCGCATTTTCACCGCCGGCGCCTCAACCAATCCGGATGCCCATGTCTTTGCCCTGGCCGCCGCTCAGGTTAAAAATGCCATGGATGCCACCCTCGAACTCGGCGGCGAGAACTATGTCTTCTGGGGCGGCCGTGAAGGCTACGAATCCCTGCTCAACACCGATCTGAAGCACGAGCAGGAGCAGCTGGCGCGTTTTTTCCATATGGCGGTCGATTACGCCAGGGCGATCGGCTTCAAGGGCCAGTTCCTCATCGAGCCCAAACCCTGCGAGCCGACCAAACACCAGTACGACACCGACACCGCTACCGCCCTGGCCTTCTTGCGCCAGTATGACCTCATCGATCATTTCAAGATCAATGTCGAAGCCAATCACGCCACGCTCGCCAAACATACCTTCGAACATGAACTCACTGTCGCCTCCGCCGCGGGCAAGCTGGGCAGCGTCGACGCCAATCGCGGCGACCTCCTCCTCGGCTGGGACACTGATCAGTTTCCGGCTGATCTCTACAGCACCACCCTGGCGATGCTGGTCATCCTCAAACAGAACGGCCTCGGCAGCGGCGGACTCAATTTCGACGCCCATGTGCGCCGCAGCTCGATCGATCCGGTCGATCTCTTCCATGCCCACATCGGCGGGATGGATGCTTTCGCCCGCGGCTTGCTCATCGCCCACAAGATCATCGAGGAGAAGGCCTTCAGCTCTTTCATCGACGAGCGTTATGCGAGCTACAAGTCGGGGATCGGCGCCAAAATCATGGCCGGCCAGGTGGGTTTCGCCGAGCTGGAAAAGTATATCCTCGAAAAGGGGATGCCGGTGATGCACAGCGGCCGCCTCGAAATGCTCGAGAATATCCTCAACGATTATATCTGAGATATCCCCTCAAAAAAAAGCCGGTCCCAAAAGACCGGCTTTTTTTTACCTCAATGGCGGCATCAAGTACGGGCGATCACTCGTCCGGGTTTGTGCGCCTTGCGCAAGGCGCGCTCTCTTCTCCCTGCTCTATCGATCAGCGATAAGTGTAAAGCTTGACCCTGAGAAGGGTATAGCTCTGGCCGGGCAGCTGGATATGGCGTCCCTGATGGGTCTGGTCGCCGTTAAGCCGGCGCCCGGATCGCCATTGGCCATCGACCAGGCCACCCTCATCGACGCTGCCGATGCCCGCCCGCACACCCGCAGCCCGCGGCGCGACCTCTATGATCAGTCCGGTGCCGGCGACCAGAAACTCGTCATCGGCCAGCCGGATGAAGAGGCCGCCATAGCGCGGCATCACATTCTCCTCGCGCTGCGCATAATTCCAGCTGTATTCGTGCCGCACCTGCAGGATGTAATCCCCCAGTTCGATCCTGGCTCGCTGATCCGTGCTGTCCAGCAGCACCCCACGCATGCTGCCCATCCCCTGATGGGCGGCGAGAAGCGGCTGCAGCTGATGTAAAAGCTCATAGGCGCGCGAAAGAGGATTGCGGCCGGGATCGGGCAGATCCTCCACAGAGAACGGGCTGTAACCCATGGCATCGTGCTCACCGACAGCGTAAAAGGCGTTGGCAGGGCTCTGGCTGTTGCCTGCTTCCGGAATGAAGAGGGGATTGCCAGGCAGATCGTACTGCATGACCCATTCCCGGAAATTCCTGAAATAGATATCGGGTGCGAGAAAATCGATCTGCGGAGCACCCGCCCGCCAGATATCGATGAGGTGGGGGAGCGGACCGGCGCTGGGATACTGGCCGGGCTGGTACCCCGGCCGGATCAGCGCGGCGTTGACGTACATCGGCAGGGGATACTCTGCTTTTCCCGCCCTGGCCACCTCATTCGTATAGCGGGCGAAATACCAGGCCATGAAGAACTCGTCGGTGGCCGGACCTTTGCCGAATACGGTTTCCCAGCTGCCCCTGGCCGGAGCGCCCTGTCTCTCCCACGCCTCGCTGAGCCGCGGCTGAAGCGACTGTTTGTGCTTCTGAAGAACGGCAAGGAGCTCTGCCGGCACCTCCTCCGCAAAGCGTTTCTCCGCCTCCCTGCAGTGATCGCGAGCCTCGGGAATCATGCCGATCTCGTTTTCCACCTGGACCATGATCACAGTCTGTTCTTTTTCATCTACGGTGTGGAGATGTTTCATCAGCGCGGCGAAAGCACGCCGGTCGGCTTGCAGGTTGGCGTCGCTGAAAGGGGTGAGGATCTCCTGCGCCTCGCCCGATCGCGTGCGGGCGCGGGGGAAACGGTTTGGAACGGATTTCACCCAGAGCGGGGCATAACAGGACATGCTGTTCTTCCAGGAGCCGAACCAGAGCAGGACGAGCCTGAGATCATGGGCGCGGGCGGCATCGAGGATGCTGTCGACCAGGGCGAAATCAAACCGCCCCTCCTCCGGCTCGATCAACTCCCAATAAACGGGCACCAGGACTGAGTTGAGATGCATCTGCTGCAGCCTGGGCCAGATCCATCGCATTGAGGCCGCATCCGATGCGCTCGAGTTGCCCAGTTCTCCGCCGAACATCAGGAAGGGTTTGCCATCAACGATGAGCTGGGATGCTTCGCCCTGCTGGCGGAGATGGGGGATGGACGCCGCACTGCTTTTTTGTGCCGGTTCGGCAGGCCTGCAGAGCAGAGCGAGGATCACAAACAGGAATGTGCCTTTGCGCATGGGGAGTCTCACACAGGGTCAAGTTGTCATTCGATCAAGCTCCGGCATGGGCCGGTCAGCTTCCATTTCTGCCCGCAGCCCTCATTGATGCTTGGGGGCCGGGCGCAAGGAGAGCGGTTGATTATTTTAAGAGGACCATTATGCGGGTGGAGGTGAATCCCTCCGTCCGCAGGGTGTAGAGATAGGTGCCCGATTTGAGCGCCGAGGCGTCGAAGCGGATGCTGTGCTCACCTGCAGCCATGGTGCGGCTGAGCAGGGAGGCCATCTCGCGGCCGAGCAGGTCATGGACCTTGAGTTCGACATGGCCGCCGGCCGCCAGGGAGAAACGGATGGTCGTGGCCGGATTGAAGGGATTGGGATAGTTCTGTAAAAGTTCGAACCGGCAAGGCGCCAGGGCCGCCTCGTCCTCGACCCCGCTCTGCACCCCGGTCTCAAACCAGGCGGCGCTGGAAAACTTGCTCGCCCCGAAGGCGTTGAGCGCGCTGACGCGCCAGTAAAACCGGCTGTTGGCTGCCAGTTTGGCCAGCTGGAAGGTGGTATCCGCCACGGCGGTGTCCATCGCGATGCTGGTGAAAGCCCGGGCGGTCGAAAGCTGCACCCGGTACGAGTCGGCGAGCGCGGAGGTGCGCCACATCAGGAGGGGATTGCGCAGCTCGCCCAGGGTGCCGTTGGGCGCGAGGGCGATGGGGGAGATGGGTTTTTTAATATAGTCGCGCAGCCAGGGGATGACGGCGCGCTCGGCCCCGTTGGCCTTGAGCAGATAGGTGTAGGGATGGGAGTTCCAGACATCGCCTTCGATGTATCCCCAGAACGTGATCCCCTTGACCGCGGGATGGTTCCAGAAGAGGGGGAAATAGATCTGGTACTGGGCGAGCTGGATGGCGTCGTCCGGTTCGTCGACATCGAATTCGGTGATGTAGATCGGCAGACCGAGAGCCGCGATGCGGTCGAGATTGGCCTTCAGGGTGGTGACGCTGTAGACGTACTGGTTGGCGGCGCGGGTGTCGCTGCGAAACTCGAAATAATGGCCCTGGATGCCGACTCCGTCGACCAGTCCGCGGCTCTTGAGCACGTTGATGAGGCCGATATAGCGGTCGGTGACGCCATTATCCTGCAGGACGTTGTATTCGTTGATGATCAGCCTGGTGCCCGGAGTGCAGTACTTGCGCGCCAGCTCGAAAGAGGTGACCACCCAGTCCCAACCGGTGGCTCCGTCTCCGCCCAGAGCGGCCCGGTAGTCGGCTGGAGCGCGGATCGGTTCGTTGACGACGTCGACGAAATCCATCTTGGGGTAGCGCTCCCCGACCAGCTTGATCCAGTTCTCCACCGCTGCGCGCTGCGCGGGCTGATCGAGAGCGGTGATCCAGCCGGGCTGCTGCTGCCCCCAAACCAGACAGTGGTGCTTGTAGAGAAGCCCCTTGCTGGTCACATAGGTATAGATCTTGTCCAGGTTTCCCCAGTTGAAATAATTCTGGGCGGGTTGGACGGAGCCCCATTTGCCGTCATTGCCAGGAGTCACCTGGTTGAAATAGCGGATCATGTAGCGGGTGTATTCGCTGCTGGTGGCGCAGCCGAGGAAACGTTCCTGCCCCTGATCGAGGAGCTGCGCAGCCGCGGGCGCCGGCAACAATCCGGTCAGCAGTGCCAGACACAAGCAGAGGGCCAGCCATCCTGGCGCCGAAAGTGAACTGGCAGACCGGCTGACCATGGTAATCCTTTTATGCATATCATTACCTTTCATAGCAACGTGATCCGAATAGATGTGATTTCTGGCCATTGCCGGGCCCGACGGACGCGAAACTTTAGCGCAGCGGGGGATAGGCGCCGATATAGCGCATATCCCTTGAACGGGGCGCAGCCGCGCGTCTCACCGCATCAGCGGGCTGCACTCCTGAACGTGCGGCCGTGAATCCGGGCAGGAGCTGGTAATGACCCAGCTCACTGCTCCTGAAGAGAGGTCCATCGTAGTCACGGAATTCGCGGCTGCCGGCGGCGAATTCAGGATGGCTCGACTGCAGCTCTTCGAGGCTCTTCAGGGCAGCCTGGCAGCTGGGCGTGGCGGCCGGACTCCAGAGCAGAAGGGGAGTCTTGTTCCCTGCGCCGCTGCGCACGAAAAGATTGTCGCCCATCTTTTCCAGCATCGGTTCTGGCAGACGGCTGCAGAGGGACGGCGGCTGCCAGACGAAGAGGAGCGGACGGGCAAAACCGGCGGTGGCGGTGAAGAGATTGTTGGCGAGGATGTGTCCATCGCGCTCTTCGACCCCGGGCCCGGTCGCCGGATGCCAGCCGAAATGATCACCCTGGGCGCTGCGCTCGTTGCGCCCGATGCAGGCCGTGCTGTTGATGAATGTGTTGTTCCAGATCTGCGCATCGCTGCTGTTCAGGATCATCAGGCCGTGGTCGCAGTTGACGAAGAGATTGCCGGCGCAGATAACCCCTTTGGAGATCTCGAAAAAGAAACCGTTGTCGCTCGGCCAGAGCTGGTCGGTGCGTGCCGGCGATTCAATGCCGCCGACGTTCTCGATCCAGTTGTTGACGAAAACCCCATCCACGTTGCCGACATCGTACCAGATGCCGTTCGACCAGGGCAGATCGGTGACCAGGTTGTCCCGGCAGGTGACCCGGTAGCACTGGTTGAAGATCTTGACC
Organism: bacterium; assembly: GCA_029560815.1. Next base: position 770 of record JAKQKF010000289.1, on the reverse strand, counting down.
GCGGCCGGATAGTAGCCGGTGATCCGCTCGATATTGTTGCGCGTAAAGATGTTCTTCTCGAGCAGAACATCGTTGGAGCTGAGAATGTAGACCCCTTCGGTGCTGGTATCGCTGACGCGGCAGCGGCGGATCGTCATGTGATCGCCGCGGAAGTAGCCGGCCACGCGCGAGCAGAAGGAGATGGTGCAATCCTCGATGGTCGTGCCGGTGACCATCTTGCCGTGGCCGGATTCGGGCGAGATCCCCTCAGGATCGGTCCCCTCAATCTCCAGGGCGCGATAGGCGTACTGGCTGAAGGTGAGGCCCCGCAGAGTATAGCCGCGGCCGTCCGATTTTACCCCATGAATCTCTCTGGTGGTCCGGAGAATAGCACAGTCGTGCGCGGTGATTTCAATCAGGTGTTCAGCCGGATCCACGCCAATATAGACGGTTTTGCTGTCATAATCAATGTAATAGCTCTCCGCGTTGACTTCGCCTTCGTATCCTGCCGCCTGCAGGAAACGGCCGTCGGCGAAGACCATGTCATTGTTGAACCGGTGCAGGGGGGTCTTTTTGCCTTCGCGGCTGCGGCGCCACCAGTCTGCCGGCTTTTCGGGAAAGAGTTTGTCCCAGGTGGTGGTCCAGAGGCCGTTGCCGAGGTCTTTCCATTGATCCGCGACCAGTGTCCCTTTCAGGACCGGCTTTTCGTCCGCCCAGGGCTGGATGGTGATGCCCTGGTTGAGGAGCAGATCGCCTGTGCGATAGAGGCCGCCGCGGAGGATGATGGCGTC
>JAKQKF010000282.1 GCA_029560815.1 bacterium | reverse complement strand
GGTCGCCACTCTGGTGGACGCGATGCAGGAGGGGGGGAGCTATCAGATGAACTGGGATGCCAGCCGCTTCGCTTCCGGGCTCTATTACTATCGCATCGAGGTGAACGGTTTTATCCGGACCCGCAAGATGGTTCTGGTGAAGTAGATGGAGGCCCGCAGCGCATGAAGAGGCGGAATCCTGCATCTGACCGGACCCTCCCGCGCCTGTTTCCCCGCACAGGCAGCGGGCCGGGCAAATTGAGCAGCGCGGCCATGTTAGCCGGGCGGGAGCGAGGGTAAAAGATGTCGAAACTCTCCATCGCCATTATCACCTGCAATGAAGAGGCCAATATCCGCGCCTGTCTTGAGAGCGCGGCGTGGGCGGACGAGATCATCCTGGTCGATGCCGGCAGCGATGACGCCACTGTGGCGATCGCGCGGGAGTTTACGGACCGGATCTTTTACCGCACCTGGGATGGCTTTGCGGCGCAGAAGGAGTTCGCCCTGCAGCAGTGCACCTCGCCCTGGGTTCTCAGCCTGGACGCCGACGAACGCATTCGCCCCGATCTCAGGGAAGAGATCAGGGCCATTATCCGGGATCCGCATGCGCAGGCGGGCTATCGCGTCGGCCGGCGCTCCTGGTTCCTCGGCAAGTGGATCCGGTTTGGCGGCTGGTATCCGGGCTATCAGCTCCGCCTCTTCCGCAGAGAGGCGGTGCGGATGAACCACCGCCGGGTCCATGAGGGCTTTGAGGTCGAGGGCGGGACTGGCACCCTCGCCGGCGATCTGGACCACTTTTCCCATCCCTCGATCGTCAGCAGCCTCGACAAGATGAACCGCTATTCCACCCTTGAAGCTTATGACCGCCTGGCGCGCAAACGCGTGCATGCGATCGATTTCGTGACTCATCCCTTCGCTGCTTTCATGCGCAAATATGTCGCCCAGGGCGGCTTTCGTGACGGTGTGCACGGACTTGTCCTTGCCTGGGTCACCGCTGTGGTCAAGCTGGCTCTCTATATGAAGATCTGGCAGCTCCAGCGGCAGCCGGCCCCGGAGGCCGCAGGAGCGGAGCACTCAACCGGCGCGGCTGCAGCAGGGACGGAGCGGCTGGAAGGGGAGGCCGCGGAGGCTGCAGGTGCGGATCTGCTGTGCCTTTTCGATGAGCAGCAGGCGGAGCTGGAGCAGTATCAGCCCGCGGCCGGGGAGCGGGGGCGCAAGCCGGGTCTGAAGGCTTTTATCCTGCGGCCCCTCGCGGCTTTTTGCAGCTACTATTTCCGCCGCGGCCGGCCCGGTGGAGTACCCGGCCTGATGCAGGCCATGCTCGCCTCCGTCTACGCCACGGCCCGCGAACTTTGCAAATGGGAAGCGGGTCTCTCCAATACCTCCAGCTGAATACCTTATCAACCCGGGTGACGCATGAAAAAGCTCATACTCTTCTTTTTATTCCTCCCTGTCATCGCCTTGACCCAACCGCCGCGGGAAAAGCTGCTCTTCGATTTCGGCTGGAAGTTCGCCCCCGGCCACGCCGCCGATCCGTACCTCGATTTCGGTTTCGGTATCGGCGCCGCCTTTGCCAAGGCCGGCGAAGCCCAGGGCGCGGCCCACCCCAATTTCAGCGACAGCCTCTGGCGCAGCGTTGACCTGCCCCACGACTGGGCGGTCGAACTCCCTTTCGTCAATCATGATGACCCGGAGGTCAAGTCCCACGGCTACAAGCCGGTCGGCCGCCTCTTTCCCGCAAGCTCCATCGGCTGCTACCGCCGCGCCTTTTCCATCCCGGCGGCCGACCGCGGCCGGCGTATTACGGTGCAGTTCGATGGCGTTTATCGTGACGCCATGATATGGTGCAATGGCCACTATCTCGGCCGCCACGCCGGCGGTTATACCCCCTTCAGTTTCGATCTCACCGATTACCTCCGCTACGGCCAGCGCAACACCCTGACCTTGCGCGTAGATGCCAGCCAGTATGAAGGGTGGTTTTATGAAGGCGCCGGCATCTACCGCCACGTCTGGCTCAACAAATATGCACCACTCCATCTGGCGGAATACGGCATATTTGCCCGCAGCACGATCGATCAAGGCCGGGCTGAAGTGACGGTCGAGACCACGGTCGAGAACCTGGCGGCTGCGGCTGCGGAGGGGCTGGTGCGCGTCGACCTGCTCGATTCCTCCGGCCGCCTGGCCGGCCGCTCAAGTCAGCTTTTCAATGCTCTTCAGCCGCTGGCCGCGGCGACCCTGCTGCACACGATCTCCGTGGAGGAGCCCCGGCTCTGGTCGCTGGAGAATCCCCATCTCTATACGGTGCGCACTTTTGTCGAACAGGGAGGCGTGATTATCGACCACCTCGATACCCCCATCGGCCTGCGCACCGTCCAGTTCGACCCGGACCGCGGTTTTTTCCTCAACGGTGAGCCGGTCAAAATCCAGGGGGTCTGCTGCCATCAGGACCATGGCGGGGTCGGATCGGCCCTGCCCGATGGCCTGCAGGAGTACCGCATCCGCCGCCTCAAGGAGATGGGCTGTAATGCCTACCGCACCAGCCACAATCCGCCCACGCCCGAGCTGCTCGATGCCTGCGACCGCCTCGGCATGCTGGTGATGGATGAGCACCGCCTGATGGGAAGTTCGCCCGAAATTCTCGAGGAACTCGAAACCCTGGTCAAGCGCGACCGCAACCATCCTTCGGTCATCCTCTGGTCGCTCGGCAACGAGGAGTACGTCATCCAGGGCAATGAGACCGGCGCGGCTATTGCCTCAACGATGATGGCCCGTCTCCGGCGCCTCGATCCCGGCCGCGCCATCACCTATGGCGCCAATATCGGTCCCGATGCCGGCGGAATCAACACGGTCATTCCGGTACGCGGCTTTAACTACAAACGCGTCGGCGCCATCGATCGCTACCGCTCGAGCCGTCCCGACCAGCCCCTCATCGGCACCGAGGAGGGGAGCACGGTCTGCACGCGCGGCTTTTACACCAACGATACCCTCAAGGGCTACGTCTGCGACTATGACTCTATGTACCCGCCCTGGGCCTCGACCGCGCGGGATTGGTGGAGTTTTTATGCGGAACGGCCCTGGCTGAGCGGGGGCTTCGTCTGGACCGGCTTTGATTATCGCGGCGAGCCCACCCCTTACAGCTGGCCCTGCATCAACTCCCATTTCGGCATCATGGATATGTGCGGTTTCCCCAAGAACAATTTTTATTACTATCAGGCCTGGTGGAGCGGCAGGGATGTGCTTCACCTCTTTCCGCACTGGAACTGGCCGGGCCGCGAAGGGGAAGAGATCGAGGTATGGGTCCACAGCAACTGCGACAGCGTCGAGCTGTACTTGAACGGC
>JAKQKF010000280.1 GCA_029560815.1 bacterium | reverse complement strand
CATTGCGGTCCGGCGCCGCCCGCTCGGGGGCCCAGTAGTCGGGCGAGTGCCAGTCGGGTTTGGAGAAATAGGCCCCGATCATAAAGTCATCCTTGCGGAAGGCATCGAAAATCGTCAGGGTCACATCGGCGCGGGGATTTGTTGCGAAAGGGCATGAAGGATCGGTGATCTTGTAGGTGGTGCCGGGGCTGTCGAACATGCAAAAGCCGTCGTGGTGCTTGGTGGTAAAGATCACATAGCGCATGCCCGCGGCTTTGGCCGCGGCAGCCCATTTTTCAGGACGGAAACGCTGGGGGTTGAAGCTGGTCGGCAGCTTTTCATAGGCTGCGACATAGTCGTTGTAGGGGACGCCGTTGCGGCTGCACCAGGGTTCGTCCTCGGAGCAGATCGACCAGGATTCGACCACACCCCACTGGCTGTAGGGTCCCCAGTGCATCATCAGCCCGAATTTGCGCGACTGCCACTCCTCCAGGGTCTGGCGGACCGCCGCGGGCAGTTCCTCTCCGCGGACGGCGAGGACGCACAGCAGGGGCAGCAGCACCAGTATGGTCTTGAAGAGGGGTCCGGCGGGCGGGGAGATGGCGGGGGACATGGGCATCCTCAGGCGATTTGGTCGCTCTTTTCTTGTATATTAACAAGAAAATCGGACAATTGCCAGCAAATTATCTCGCCGCACGCTGCTGTTTTACCGGTATTAAAGCCGGAGGGGCGCCGGACTGGCCTGGCATCGTCATGGAGAGACGCCATACAGGCGAGCAGCGGCCGAAAAAGAGCCGCCGCTCGGTCAGGCCGTGCTGATTTCAGCCCTTGAACATGGCCAGGATTTTGAGGGCATTTTTGTTATAGATCTTTTCCAGCACCTCATCCGGGAGGTAAAGGCCATAGATCATCCAGCGGCCCTGCAGCTTGTGGGCCGACGTGGGATCAATGTACTCATCATCGGTCTCGAGGAAGCGGAAATATAGCCGGTAGGCATCGGCCCGGCAGGGGGTGTCGGTGCCGAAGAGGATCCGGTCCTGGTATTTGATGAAAAACCGCCGCGCCGAGTAGGGCTGCCGGCCGAGCTCGCTGATGCGGGCGTCGATGTCGACATAAAAGTTGGGCCAGCTATCCAGCCAGCCGGCGACGGTCTCCAGCTCCTCCGGCAGATTGCCAAAATGGGCGCCGATGAAGATCGTGTCGGGATGGCGGGCGATCACGCGGTTGCGGGCGGCGAGGATCTCCTCTTTTTCAGGGTACTGATCGCCGTAAAAGGACCACTCCGGGTTCATGCCGAGTTCGTCGTAGCGCTCGTTGAAGCGGTCGACCGGGGTGAAGAAGGCCTTGGGATCGGTGACGTGGATCTCGACCGGAATGCCCAGCTCGCCGCACTTGGCCCAGATCGGGTCGATGCGCGGATCGTCGACCGTGATCAGCTTGCCGGTGCTGTCCTTGTCGGTCAGGCCAAGGTCTTTGGCGATCTTGAGTCCGCGGCAGCCCATCTTCACCGCCTCCTCCAGCCTCTTCGCCTCGTTCAGGCCGAAATTGACCTCGTCGATGCGGCTGAAATCGGGACGGAAGAAGAGGAGAAAGCGATCCTTCGACACCGCCTGCGAAGCCTGGAGGTGCTGCTTGAAGAAATCGCCCTTGGAGCGGGCGTCGAGACTGACGCACTTCCAGACCCCGGCCTTGTCCATCTCCGCCAGATAGGCCGCGGTGTTCTCGAGCTTGCCCACATGATTATGGATGTCGATCACCGGGAATTTGGCCTTTTCGATCAGGGTTTGTTTGGTGACCAGCTGACTGACCGGCTGCCAGTCCTTCAGTTGGAGATCCCCCGTCTGCGCCTGCAAGCCGGCGCTGATGGCGGCCAGGCCCAGGAGAGTGAGAAACACCCGCTTGTTCATCTTGTTCTTCCTTCCGCTTTTTGTTACCCTGGTGACCCCGGGATGCAATTCGCCCGGGATTCTGGTTTATCCCCTGTCAGGCCGGCTGGTCACTCTTTGAAGATCAATCGCCCGAAAGCGGAGGGCTCGTGAAAGCGTCCGCCGGTCGGTGACCAGGCCTGCGAGCCGGGTTCCATCCCCCGGTTCTTGTCGAGACGGTAAAAATTGATGCGGAATTTCGTCGCAGTCGTTATTTTGGGGGCCCTTTCGATGGCCAGGTCCCGGAAGGGGATGGCGATCTCGACGCTCCAGCCTGCATCGGTATCCTCGCGCTGGTTTAGCGTCCCCTCCAGAAGCACCGCGGTCCGGATCCCCGGCAGCTCAAAGGCGGCGGTCGCCGCAAAATCGATGTGCTGCGGATCGACGATATAGCTGTCGAAAAGCACATTGGCGGGCGAAACCTCGATCTCGACATAGGTATCGGGGCGATCGTCGGTATCGATAAAAACCTCGACGGCCTCCTCGTTCCACAGATGCTCGTCGCGTTGGGTATAGCTGGACCAGATGTCCGGATCCTTGCAGATAAAGGCGATATAGAGGGTGCTGTCGTCGTGGCAGGTCAGCACCTGGGTCGAGATCCGCGCATCGTCGACCGCTGTGCCGGAGCGGTTATTCCTGAGCATGATCGGCGCGCTCCGGCTCCAGACCGCCTCGTCGATGCGCCCGTCGATGTTCATCACATTGGTTACGCGCGGAGCGGTGATGACGAAACCCGGCTCACTCTGCGGCGCACAGCTGAGAATGCTCAAAACGCATAGCGCCATGACGGACCCGGGCCAGGCCGGCGTGTTCCGCTTCTGCATCCCTGGCATGGACGCAGCCCTTTTCGTCCGGATCATTGGCCGCCTTTCCCGACAACCTCAAAGCTGGTCCAGGAGTACCAGCCCTGGGCGTCGAGGCCATCGACGGCGAGCTTGACAGCAGGCACTTTGGTGAAGGGATCGAGCAGCGCGAAATAGACCAGATATCGCCCGGGCGGCAGCGACTCCGCCAGCTGCATCTGCGCCGATTGCACATGGCGCCCGGGGAGCCATTCGCGCACCGGCCAGTCGGTCTCTTGCCGCACCACCAGCCCGCCCCCGCCCCTGGTGCCGGCCTTGCGGATCTCGAAGGCCGGAATATAGGCGCGGTAGGGCGGCGCTACCCCGATATTGTCAAGGGTCATCTCCAGATTCAGCGTTCCACCGGGCTCCAGCCATTTTTCGTGGCGGAAAGAGCGCACGACGAAACGGTAGCCCATCCGTTTGAGGAACCGCTCGGTCGCCGGCCACCATTCCGGCGGGATGGCGCTGGACTTGTTGTTATAGATGGAGGTGTGCAGTTCGAGGCAGGTGCTGTAGATGAA
>JAKQKF010000546.1 GCA_029560815.1 bacterium | reverse complement strand
CCGAAGTTGATCTTTTGCAGCCCGAGGCGGATTTCGAACTGGGGCGCGGAAAATCGCACCCAGAGGCGATAGGCCTTGATGTCGCCATCGCTTTGTGCGGAATCGAAGGGGTCGGCGGAGAGCCCGGCCCGCAAATGAAGCGAGGCCTCCAGGTCCACTGTCCTGTCGCCACAGGTGCGCTGGCCGTTGAGCTGGGGGAGGCAGCGGCCGCCCAGTCCAAGGGGATAGCGGGCACCGCTGCTGTACACTCCCCACAGGGAGGCTTGACCCACAACACGGAGTCCGTCCTCGGCGGGGAGAAGAGGACAGAGAGGAAGCAATATTATTGTAAAAATCAAATATTTATATTTCATTATGCGCCGTTTCAGAGCGGAAGAGGCCGCATGCAGCGGGCGGAAATTATCCTTGCCCGCGGTTGATGAGGTATGTATATTGAAGATAAGGCATTTGATTCTCTAATGCAATGAGGATTTGTGGCCTGCCGGCGCCGGCTGGCCGGGAAACAAAACGGCGAGACCTCCATGGCAGCCCGGTCCGCACCTCTGACTGGCCGCCTGCTGCAGCGGGGGGAGCCGGTGCTTCAAGGCGTGGTTGAAAATTCGGGCACACGCGTCCGCCAACCGTTTACGTCGAAAAGGTCCGATAGCGCTGGAGGAGGGGATTATGAAAGATACTACCAAGGCGGTTATGCGCACTTTTTTCTTTCTTGGAGGCGCTTATCTTTTCTACACAGCTTTTATGTTCAAACCTGAGCCAAATGAAAAATGGTTCCTTGCTTTTTGTGGTTTCATGCTGCTTCTTTCATCTTGTCGTGCCACTTGGGCCGGGATTATCATGATAGTACTTGGAATGAGCTTTTGCGGCCTGGAATACTACAATCTTTCCCAGCCGGGGATCGGCATCAATCCCGATCTCGGGGGCTATATCTGGGGTTTGATCTCTATGATCGTCGGTGGCGTTTTTTTTACATTCGCACCCTCCAAAAAGAAAAAAGACGATCAGTAGGGGCCTGAGGCCGCGGAGGAGGCTCCGCGGTGCCCCACCCTCCCTTCCTAAAAATAGTACCAGATGCTGCGGTACTCCTCCATCTCTTCCCCTCTCCGCTCCAGCTCCCGCAAATAATCGAGAATAGGGATATCCTTGTGCAGATAGGTCGGTGCCAGGGTCAGATTTTTCTCCCAGGGATGAAATTCATAAAGCCGGCTGCCGTCCGGCAGGATGGTCACCAGGGCGTGGTTCTGTTCTGCGCGCAGGTAATTCTTGCCCAGGCGCGGCACGTTGTAGACCGGCTCGTCGGTGCGCACCAGCCCGGGCATGAGCCTGGCCTCCTCCTTGACCTCCTGCTGGAGCCGCGCGATCGGGACGCGGTAGTCGCGGGTCTCGTCCTTGCCCTTGGCGCAAAAGGTGTAATAGGCGTCTACCCCGATCAGGCGCAGCTGGCGGCGCAGCGCCACCAGCTCGAAGCGGCGGCTGTTCTCCATGGTGAAGACCGCCTGGTTGTAGACCGATATTCCCCGCCGCCGCACCTTTTGCACCGCCTCCATCGCCTCGGGGGTCACCTCGTAGGGATGTTCGAAATGGGTGATCAGGGCCATCTCGCGGCGGCCGGGAAGGTGATGGCGCGCAAGCAGGTCGGCCAGGGCTTCGGTCATGCGCTGCGGCAGGGCGACGACGATGCGCGAACCGATG
>JAKQKF010000238.1 GCA_029560815.1 bacterium | reverse complement strand
GACGCGGTCGGCACGAGCGAAGAGACCGCTCGCCGGTTGTTCGTTCGCCTGGATTTCAGCACGTATCGCCGTTTTTTCCCACGGCAAGACGCACCACCACCTCGAATGCCAGGAAAGCGGCCGCGGTCTCTGCGGATCAGGCCTCGGCCAGTCGGATGCGGGCCATCACCAGCAGATTGTAGGAAACGATGCTGCTCCACACATACTGCTTGAAGCCGCCCCATCCCGACCAGTTGCATCGCTCCAGGCCAAAGGCCCTCTTGAGACAGGAGATGCCCGCCTCGATCCCGGCGCGGAAGTTGCGCAGCATCCTGTAGACCCAGCGGCTCTTGGCCATCTCAAGAACGGACAGGCCGCGCTTCCTGGCAAAAACCGCATCCTGGACCCGATGCTCTTTGGCAAAATGCAGATTGTCCTGCGAGGCGAACCCGCCGTCGGCGGTCACTTGGCGGGGCATGCGCCCGAAGCGCTCTTCATGCCGCTGCAGAAGTTCCCGATACCGATCGCTGTCGGCGGGATTGCCACGCTCGATCAGGCAATCCAAAATCAGCGTCGAGGCCCCGCCGGAAAGAAACACCTTGTGCCCATACAGGGTGTCCCGACCGCCCTTGACGATGATGTCCGTATGCTCCTCGAAGAAGGAAACGATCTTCTCCGATGCGGGAACCTTCTCGTTTTGGAAGACCCGCCGCCGGGTCTGATCGATGACCTTCCCCATGAGACCCACGGCCCGTTCCAGCCGATCGGCCAGGGCGCGGGCGGCAAGGGTGTCGCGGGGATCGGTACCCTCGAAGGATCGCAGCTCCGGGATGGCCGCCTCGGCATACCCCGCCACCCGCTCGGCATAGGCCAGCAAGTCCCGGTAGGCGGCCTTGCGGATCGCTTCCTTCTTGGCGTTGAAGATGGTGAGGGTTCGCTTCTTGGCCACCCGCCTGTGGTCCGAGAAAACGTAGCCGGGTTGCGGCCGCAGCTCCTTGCCGCAGGCAAGCCAGCGGGTGATGACCCGGATGCCGTCCAAAAGCAGCGTCGAGTCCGTCGGATGATGGATATCGGTCTCGACGACGGTGGAATCCACCCGGATCTTGCGGCCCGTCTCGATCCCCTCGCGCCGGGCGTAGCCGATGAGCTCCTCGTGGATCGCCTCCCAGGTCTCTTCCCGCAGAGACTTGATGTTGTCCTGGAGAATCGACTTGCAGGGATACTGTCCCATCTCCAGACGGGAAAAGCCCCGGAAGGCCGATGAATCGTCCAGATGAAAGGCCAGCTCCTCGTAGCTGAGCTGACGGTACTGTTTCAACACGGCACAGCGCAGCACCTGCTCGGCATTGAGCCCCATCCGGCCCGTGTCGTCGCGCTTTGTGCCGACGAGATCCCGGTAAACCAGATCGAGAAGCCGCGGGGTCTCGTCGAGAATCCGGGAGATCTGTTCGAGTTCGCGGGCGATGGGTTTGTTGGAGGTGGAGGTGAAGAGGCTCGATTGGGCATTGAATTTTCGGCGCACCGGTTGTCCTTGAATCCGTATTTGCTGAGCGATATCAGCGTCTTGTGAAACATACCATAGCAGAGTGCACCGAAAATTAAAAGCCCTTTGTGCGCAAATTAATAAGATTTTCTATACAGTTACAGTTTCCGGATGGACACTAATTAGAATAACTCGGCGCGATGCCGTCAGGACCTCTAAAAGTTATTCTAATTAGTAAACAACGTCCCTGATCTTCAGAACTGGCCGCCGAGGCCGCCCGCGTAGCCCGTCATCTCCACGTAGCCCTCGCAGGTGACGGGGCTGCCGGCCGAGGCGCCCCTGCCGTCCACTGCG
>JAKQKF010000543.1 GCA_029560815.1 bacterium | reverse complement strand
GCCAGCAAGTTTTTTGCGATTAAATCCATTCTCTTCCTCATGGTATTGGTTTCAATGATTCTCACTGTTTGCGGGAAAAAGATTTTCTCACGGTGGCACAGAGTACACAGAGAGTTTATTCTCTGTTTTTACATATACTTTCTTTTTCTCTCTGTGTCTCCGTGCCACTGTGAGAGCCATTTTAATAGCTTTTCGCCGCCAGCTCAACTGCATCGATGATCTGCTGATAGCCGGTGCAGCGGCAGAGATTGCCCTGCAGCGCGCGGCGGATCTCCTCGCGCCCCGGCGCCGGGTTTTTCAGCAGCAGGGCATGGGCGCGCAGAATCATCCCCGGCGTACAGAATCCGCACTGCACCGCCCCGGCGTCGAGAAAGGCCTGCTGCAGGGGATGCAGCGAGCCATCCGGGGGCGTCAGTCCCTCGATCGTCAGCACCTCAGCGCCGGCGGCTTCCTTGACCCGCTTGATGCAGGATTTGACCGCATGGCCGTCGACCAGCACCGTGCAGGCGCCGCAGGCCCCGACTTCGCAGCCGCTCTTGGTCCCGGTCAGATCGAGATCCTCGCGCAGCCAGTCGAGCAGCCGCCTCTCGCCCTGGGCTTCCGTGACCTCGCAGGCAATCCCGTTTACTGTGATCTTCATCGCTCGCCTCTTTTCTCGCTGCCGATCCGGATGGGCAGGCTGCAGGGCCGCACGCCGGTGGCATGATAAATGGCGTTGGCGATCGCCGGGGCCATGATCTCGTTGGCCGGCTCGCCGATGCTCTTGGCGCCGCTCGGCGAGACCGGATCGGGATTTTCGACGATCAACGCTCTCATTTCGGGCAGGTCCGTGGCGCGCGGGATGCGGTAACGGTGCAGATTGGCGTTGGTGATCCGGCCCTCGACGATGTTGAGATCCTCGTGCAGGGCATAGCCGGTGCTCATTGCGATCCCGCCGTAAATCTGGCCGAGGAACATGGTGTTGTTGATGACCTTGCCGGCATCGTGGCAGGCGACGGCGTTGAGCAGGCGGACCTTGCCGGTCTTGCGGTTCACCATCAGCTCCACCGCCTGACAGCCGTAGACCCAGGTGAAATAGGCGTTGCCCTGGCCGTTCTCCTCGTTCCAGGTCACCCGGGGGGCGCAATAGACGCCGAGGGCGTAGGGGAATTTCTGCTGC
>JAKQKF010000208.1 GCA_029560815.1 bacterium | reverse complement strand
GAAGAGGAAGATGATATGAAGATCGATCCCGCCATCGGCTTTATCCTTGGCGCCGGCGTCGATTTCAACAAGAACTTTTTTGCCGAGTTCAACTACAACATCGTCAGCCGCAAGAGCGGCGAAGAGGACACTGATGAGGGTGATTTTGAGCTTATGAAAGCCGCCGCCGAAGAAGACAGCGATGACTCCTGGGGCATGAACTCCTGGACCATCAAGGTGGGCTACCGCTTCCAGCTCTAGTTACGAACATTCCAGCAGTACAAGGGATGGTGACTGTGTCGCCATCCCTTTTTTTATTATCTCTCGTTGAGCGCCTTGCCGCGGATCCGCTCGGGAAAGAGTGAGCGGAGATCTTGCTGCAACTCCACGTCATTCCCCCAGGCCTCGCTGCCGGTGCGCAAATAGTCCCATACCGCCAGCCTCCAGGCGACCAGCCGCACACCCCGCTGTTTGAGCATTTCGATCTGTTTGCGATCGGTAATCCTGCCGGAGAGATAAAACTCCCCCGCCCGTTGTTTGTATACTCCCAGCTCCGCGTCATAGACCCATTCCGGATTGACCGCCGGGATCCAGGGCAGCCCGAACATGAGGCAGGTCGGCTGCTCCGGTCTGTATGCGGTGGCGATCCGGCGCGAGGAGAGCTTGAAGATGCGGTCATTGATATCCTCGATCGTATAGCCGGCCGCGAGGCGGGGACGCAGTTGGAGGGCGTCCGGCAGATCTGGCCGGACTTCGAGCTGGAGAAAGTGGTAGGAGAGGAGGATGGCCACGGCCGCGGCGAAGCTACGGCGCTGCAGATAGCGGTCGAGCAGGAAGAGGAAAGAGGGCAAGGCGGGCAGCAGATACTCCGGTTCGTCCGGGAGGAGGAGAAAGAGCCCGGCCCAAATGGCGATGTTGAGCAGATGAAAGGTGGCGAATCCGGGCGGGAGGGGCGCCCGCGGCCGCCGGCGCCAGGAGAGGGCGAGCAGCAGGATGAGCAGAAGGCTCTGCGCCAGTCCGAAAAAGCGGAGGCCGTGAAAGGCCACCAGACCGAGATGCTGGAGCAGGCCGCTGCGCGGCGCAGGCGTGGGCGCGCCAAATTCTTGCGCGAAAAAGACCGGCGAGTAGGCCAGCAGGGCGGCGGCGGAACCAAGCAGCGCGGCGTGGAGGAGGGATTTCCAGCTCCGGGTGTTCCGGTAGAGATGGAACAGGAGGGGGAGCAAAAAGAGAACGGCGGTCGGTCGGAAGCCGGCAGCGACGCCGGTGAGCAGGGCGGCTTTGTCCGGGGCCCGCTCCATCAGGAAGAGATAGCTCCAGATCAGG
>JAKQKF010000203.1 GCA_029560815.1 bacterium | reverse complement strand
GGCTTGATCCGAAAGAGGCGTCGAGCAGGGAGGAATAGAGCTCCAGGCCGGTCGTGGTGTCCACGATCGCGAAAGCAGTCCGGGTGGGATCCAGGAGCAGGGTTGATCCACCGTTATTGACGACGTTAATCTGAAACTGGTAGACTGTACCTCCCGAAACATAGGCGGGCTGCAGGGAATTGGTCAGGGCTGCGAGGCTCGGGGGATTCTGTACCACGAGGGCAACCGACTGCGGCGGTGCAGCGCTGACGGCGAGGCTGCTGTTGAGGTCCCGGGCAGCTACCCGTGCCGTGATGGCAAAAGATCCGCTGGTGTCGACGGGGACGATGCCGGTGAATATCAGGCTGTCCGTGGTGCCGGACTTGAGCACGCGGGTGCCGTTGCCCGCCAGGCGGGCCGGCAGCGGGAGCTGATAATCCAGAAAGCGGACGAAGGTGCTGTCGGCGTCGTCGAGATTGATCTGGAGGTCGCCATCGGTCGCACTGCTGGCCAGGGTGAGAACGACGCGCCACGGGGCGAGCTTGTCCTCGGTGAGGATGCCCGGATCGAGGCGGATCTTTTGGACAAAATTGGCCGCCCTGTTTTGCAAGCGGACATTGCCGGTGACCGGGGAGACCAGGGTACGAGGAGCGCCGGAGTTGAGAACCTGATAATTAATAGTCGCGCTGATGGTCACCGCAGCAGGCGCATTTCCATTCCTGAGGACCGGGAAGCGCAGGATATCCGACTGGTTGCCGCGGAGTATGGTGCCGTTTTGAACCAGCCGGGGTGGTCCGAGAATGAACCCCGGTGTCGTAAAATCGAGCCGGCTGTTGATGTCATCGATCTCGACTGTGCTGCCCCCCTGATTAGTCAAGCTGACATCGATGTACCAGGGCCAGGTGGCATCGCCCACCGTCGCGTAGGCCTGAGAAGGGGAGATCTTGGAGATGAAGAGATCCGCATCCGTCTGCACCTCGACGCTGCCAAAGGCGTCGCTGGCGCGGATGCCATCGGTAGTCTCAACCCGGCTGACTATGGAATAGGTTCCCGGCGGGGCGTTGACGGCATTGATGGTATAGACGATCCCGCTGCTGTCGCCGGTGGCCCCGTTCTTGGCCAAAACGTACGAGTTATTGGAGAGGATAGTCGGAGGATTGAGAATAGTAAAGTTCGC
>JAKQKF010000197.1 GCA_029560815.1 bacterium | reverse complement strand
GCGCGGATCGATCCGCCACAGGTTGTGGCCGCGATAGCCATAGCCGGCTTCTTTGCCGCTGCGGAAGAGTCGAGCCGAATTGCCGTCCAGGTACCCACCAGAGGTCACAGAAAGGCGGTCCCGCCACTGCCTGCCGGCGTGGTCGGGTAGATAGGCGCGCAGCCGCGCGAGATCCCACGCCCTGATGCTGGAATCGGCAAAGCCCGCAACGAATACCTGTTTTTCTGCTGCGGCGTCGGGAGTAAAATTGAGCCAATCCTCTCTCGCAGCCAGTGTACGCAGACAGGCGATTTCGAACCAGTCGACATAGACCTGAGAGCGCTCGGAGGGGCCGTCCGCGAGCAGTTTGACGGTGAGGGTGTTGCCGCCGTCGCGCAGCAGGTCGGCCCTGAAGCCAGTCTGCACGATCAGCTCCTCCCGGTCATTGAACCAGGCCTCGTGAATCTGGGTGTTATTGAGAGAGAGGACAACGTGATGATCCGGACCGTTGGCATCGCGGGTGGTGCCGCGCAGCCGCATGCGCAGCCGGGCGGAATCCTGCCCTGCAGCCGGGGCAGTCAGGGTGAAAGCCAGGGCCGCACTCCCCCCCTTGTTGAGAACGCTCCAGACCCATCCCTCACCCGGTACGCGCTCGCTGTTATGGATATCATTGTCCGAATCGCCAGCGTAATACGCAAGATCTCGCTCTAAATGGAGGGTGTCGGGAAAGATGTCGGCTGCTGCTGCAATGGAAGAGCCCGCGGCCACAGGGGCGAAACGAAGCCCCGGCATGCTGCCGGAGACCAGAAAATAGACATTGGTGTCACTGTAGGCATCGTAAAATTCGACATCGCCCCGGCGGGGACGGCCGTAAAAAAGCAGACGATCCCCGGGATCGAAACGGCCATCGCCGCCGTCCTCGACCTCGATCGCCTGTTCGACTCCGCGATGATAGAGCTGGCAGTTCTGCGGCGAAAGGCTGCCCAGCGCGACCCCGGCGGCCTGCAGGGCGGCGCCGGTCACCTCGTAGACCCCTTCATCGACCAGAGCTATTTTCGTCAGGGGAGAAAAAGCCGCCGTCTGCGGCGGCTGGATGACAGGGCGCAGCAGGGAGGATTCCGGGATTGTGAACCGGATCTTCAGACGGGCATATTGCAGGAGACGGAATGCTCTGCGTTGCATATCGTACTGCACCGGATGGAGGGAGAACGCCAGGATGCGCCGGCCGCGGGCTTCGCCGATGGTGCTGTTCCAGCTCGACTCCGGAACCAGGCCGCTGCGGTCACTCATGGCGTTGATACTGTAGACCAGGTTCCCGCTCTCCGGATCGATGACCGGGGCGGGACAGAGCGGCAGCTGCGCCGCTTCCGTGCTGAAAAGTGAATCGGTCAGGGTGATGATAGCAGACTGGCCTGGTGGGAGATCAAAATGGAGAGCCTCCATCGGCAGCAGGGGATCGCCGGGGCGTGACCAGAGTGTGGCGATAGAGGCGCCGGGGCGCAGGCAGGCCTCGCCGTCGATGATCACGCTCTGCCATTCCCATTCAGGCGCCTGCCACTCGTAGATCCTCTCGAGGGGCGAACTGCTGACCAGGGTGAGGCCTGGCCGGGATTGTGCGAAGGTGTGCGCGGAAATAAAAAAAACTGCCAGAAAAATGGCAGCTGGAAGCACTGGAGAATTTCGGACGTGGTGCGTGCGCATAGGGTTGTAGGAGCCATCCTGTATTAGCCAGCTTGAACCTCTGGCAGAAGATAGGAGTTTCTGGCCA
>JAKQKF010000196.1 GCA_029560815.1 bacterium | reverse complement strand
GGTCTCAATCCGGTGAGCCTGCAGCGCCCCGTCGATGAGGCGGGCGATATCGAGAAAGCCGATACGCTTTTCGAGAAAGAGGTTCACGGCCGCCTCGTTGGCCGCATTGAGCACGGCCGGGGCGCTCCCGCCGGCGCGGATGGCCGATCGAGCCAGAGCAAGCGCCGGGAATTTGGCCTCGTCCGGCGGCTCGAAAGTGAGTTGGGCGAGGGCATGAAAATCGAGACGCGGAAAGCTGGACTGACACCGCTCCGGCCAGGTCATGGCGAGCTGAATCGGCACGCGCATATCGGGCAGGCCGAGCTGGGCTTTGATCGATCCATCCCGGAAAGCCACCATCGAGTGGATGATCGACTGGGGGTGAATGACCACTTTGATCTTCTCCTCCGGGAGGCCGAAAAGCCAGCAGGCTTCGATGATCTCCAGTCCCTTGTTCATCATCGTGGCCGAATCGATGGTGATTTTGCGGCCCATGCTCCAGTTCGGATGCTGCAGGGCCTGTTCGACGGTGACCTCCGCCAGGCTTGCGGCGGGCCGGGTGCGGAAAGGACCGCCGGAACCGGTGAGGAGGATCTCCTCGATCGCCGCTTTCTCTTCGCCCATGAGGCACTGCCAGATGGCGCTGTGCTCGCTGTCGATGGGGAGGATCTCCGCGCCGCTCGCCGCTGCCGCGGCGGTGACCAGGGCTCCGCCGATGACCATGGTCTCCTTGTTGGCCAGTGCGACGCTGTGTCCCCGCTCGACCGCGGCCAGGGTCGGCCTGAAGCCGACCGAACCGACAACCGCATTGACGAGCAGGTCGTATTCCAGCTCCGCGCAGATAAATTGCAGGGCTTCCGGCCCGGTGCGGAGATCGATGCCGAGGGCGCTGAAAGCATCCCGCTCTTCACCGTCAGGCTCGGCGCCGGTGATGACGGCGATGGCGGGGCGATGTTTGCGCGCCTGCTCGAGCAAAAGGCCGATCTGGCGGTGGGTGGTGAGGGCAAGGATCCTGAAGCGCTCCGGCATCTGCTCGACGATATGCAGGGCATTGAGGCCGATCGAGCCGGTGCTGCCCAGGATGATGATCTTTTTTTCAGCCACTCTGCCCTCTTGCGGCGATTTTGTCTTTATACTCCTCGCGCAGCCCGGCGGCGAGAGTCGCCTCTTCCTCGGTCAGACCGGCGCCGCTCCAGATGATGCCCCGGTTGGCGGCAAAACCCCGGCGCAGCGCGTCGACGACCCCGGCATAATCGAGGGGACTCGGGCTGATCTCGTTGAGCGCAACCGTCTTTTCCTGCATGAATCGCCGGGCGTGGCCCCGCCACTCCTCCTCCCCCCCGCCCTCTTTCTGCGGCCTTAAATAGTCGACCAGTTTGAGATGGGCCCCGCCGAGCAGGATCGATCCATGCTGCAGCACAGTGGTGCCGAAGCGGCGCTGGGCGCTGCCGATCATCTTTTTGCCCCCGTAGCCGATTTCGTACTGGATAGAAGAGGCAAAGCAGAGGCTGGAGAGCGCGTTTCTTCCCCCCGCCCCTTTCAGGGCGGGTGCGCGCTCGAAAACAAGGGGAATTCGCAGCAGCGCGAGGGCGGCCATGATGCCCTGGCTGATGCGTTCATAGACGGGCATCACCCTTTCGTCGTAAAGCCGGCAGCCAGGTCCGAGGATGACGGCATAGGTCACCTCATCGGCGTGGAGCACAGCGCGCCCGCCGGTTGGGCGGTAGACCACATCGACGCCGTCATGCCTGCATTTGGCGAGGTCGAGTTCCTGCAGACGCTGATGGAAGCCGAGAGAGATGGCCGGCGGACGCCAGCCATAGAGGCGCAGAACCGGACTCCCCTTGTAGCAGCGCGCCAGGGCGGTATCGACGGCCATATTGGTAAAGCCGTCGGCATGGCCGCTGTCGATGAAACGCCACTGTTCCATCCCCTCCCCTCTTCCGGCAGATCTCAATGGATAATGCCGCGGTCTGAGTTTTCGATGAAGCGGAGCACGTTGCCGATCTCCGGGGTGATCTCAAACTCGCTCCTGATGCGCTCGACCGCCTGGCTGACGTTGAGTTCCGAGCGGTAGAGGAGGCGGTAGACCCGCTTGAGGAGCATCAGGGTCTCGCTGCTGAATCCACGGCGGCGCAGGCCGACGGAGTTGAGGCCGGCGAAGCGGAGCGGCTCCTCGGAGGCGAGAATGTAGGGTGGAACGTCCTGGATGACCCGAAAGCCCCCGCCGATCATGCAGTGCTGGCCGACGTGGCAGAACTGGTGGACGGGGGTCATGCCGCCGATGATGGCCCAGTCCTCGATAGTGACATGGCCGCCGAGCTGGACGCCGTTGGCCATAATGACGTTGTCACCGACCGAGCAGTCGTGGGCGACATGGGTATAGGCCATGAGCAGGCAGTTGCTGCCGATGGAGCTTTTGCCGTGCGCGGCGGTGCCGCGGTTGAGCGTGGCGAATTCGCGCACCGTGGTGTTGTCGCCGATCTCGAAGAGGCTCTTCTCGCCGCCGAACTTGAGGTCCTGCGGCAGAGAGGCGATGACGGCGCCGTTGTGGATGCGGCAGTTTTTACCGATGCGGGCGCCGTTGGCGGCCAGGACGCGCGGGCCGAGAGTCGTACCCTCGCCGATGACGACGTCCTCTTCGACGATCGCGAAGGGGCCGATTTGCACGTTGTCGCCGATCTCGGCGCGTTTGTCGACCAGGGCTGTGGGATGGATTTCAGTCAAGCTGGTTCTCCTGTTCAGGCGGATGGGATTCTGGATGCGGTCACATCACCGACGGTTCTTCGTTTTTGCGGTCGACGATGGCGGCCATGAGTTCGGCCTCACAGACCAGCTCGTCATCGACAAAGGCCCGCCCCATCATCTTGCACATCGAACGGCGCGCTGCGGTCAGCTCCACCTCGAAACGCAGCACATCCCCGGGTGTGACGGTCTTACGGAAGCGAACGTTGTCGATGCCGGTGAAATAGACCAGCTTGGTCGCCGGATCGACTTCGGCGTTGAGGAGCAGAATCCCGCCGACCTGGGCCATGGCTTCGAGAATGAGAACCCCGGGCATGATCGGCTTGCCGGGAAAGTGCCCCTGGAAAAAGGGCTCGTTGATGCTCACATTCTTGATGCCCACCACATGCTCCTCGGGAACCAAGTCGATGATGCGGTCGACGAGCAGAAAGGGGTAACGGTGGGGCAGGATCTTGAGGATGGCCTCCTGGTCGAGAAAGACACCCTTGTTGTCGCTCTTGAATTTAGAGCGGATCAGTTTCTTTTTGTACTCCTTGCGGATGAGCTTGACCAGCTCGGCGTTGGCGGCGTGGCCCGAGCGGGCGGCCATGACGTGAGCCTTGAGAGGCATGCCCAGGAGGGCGAGGTCGCCGATCAGATCGAGGGCCTTGTGGCGGACCGGTTCGTTCGGGTAGCGCAGGGTCTTGCCGTTGAGGATGCCGTTGGTCGAGAGGGTCACTTTCTCATCGATTTCGAAGAGCTTGCGCAGGCCGCCGAGCTCGTCCTCGCTCATATCCCGGTCGATGATGACCACGGCGTTGTCGAGGGCGCCGCCGCGGATGAGGTTGGCCTTGCGCAGCTGCTCGACCTCGCTGAGGAAGCAGAAGGTGCGCGCAGCGGCGAACTCGGTGGCGAATTCTTCGTGCAGGGAGTACATGCTGGTGTACTGGGTGCCGAGGGCCGGGTTTTTGTAATCGACCATGAAGGTGATGCGAAACTCATCCGAAGGAAAGACCACAATATCGATCCCCCGCGAGGGATCGTGATAGGTGATGGTCTTGTCGATGATCAGATAGTCGCGCGGCGAGTCCTGCTCCTCAAAGCCGGCCTTGAGGAGAATCTCGACGAAGGGCAGGGAGCTGCCATCGCCCACCGGGGGTTCGTTGCCGTCGACCTCGCAGATGATGTTGTCGATCTCGAGTCCGCTGACCGCGGCCAGAACATGTTCGACGGTATGGACCTTGACCTCGCCGATGCCGATGGTTGTGCCGCGGGAGATATCGATGACGTGATCGACGTCGGCCGGTATGACCGGACTGTCGGCCATGTCGACGCGGCGGAAGAGGATGCCGGTGTTGGCCGGTGCCGGGACGAAGGTAATTCGGGTTTTATTGCCGGTATGGAGACCCATGCCGGCGTAGGAGACGGGGTGCTTAATCGTGCGCTGGTTCTTGATCATTCATCCTCCAGGGTACCGCGCTCTGGTATCAGCGCGGTTCATCCGTATCTGCATTCAGCTTGCGGTTGAGCGTTTCGATTTCCTTTTCCATCTGCCTGATCCGCTTGAGCAGCTCGGGCAGGCGGGCGAGAGCGGCCTCTTCGCGCATGGCCTGCATGTGCGG
>JAKQKF010000188.1 GCA_029560815.1 bacterium | reverse complement strand
ATCCTCAGTGAACGACGCAATGCCAAACTCCTGCCGATCCAGATCCTCTTTTGCCGTGAAGGTCAGCACGAACAGTCCGTCCTGGCGCAGCACCCGCCAGGCTTCACGAATCCCTCCGGCCGGGTCACGCCAGTAAAAGATTGCATTCACCGAGGCAACCTTGTCGAAAGCGCCGTCCGTAAAAGGCAGTTCTTCCACGCTTCCGAGCCGGATATCCATCCTTCCTTTATAGACAAGCGCCTGGAATTTCCTCTGGATGCGGTCTACCAAAATCGGGGAGGCCTCGAGTCCGGCGAGATGGCCTTGTGTGACGATTTTGGCCATTTGGGCCAGCAGATAGCCGCCGCCGAAACCGATATCGAGCACCCGGTCCTGGTCCCGCAGCCGCAGCGCCTGCAGGGTACGGTCGTTGAGCGCACGATTGCGCCGGTTCCATAGCGGGCCGATAAGCCAGCGGCCGATGAGCCCATGCGGCCGGGTGAGCTGTCCGGCGATATGGCGTTTGATCCGGTTGCGGCAGCTCATGTGGTTAGCTCAATTCGACAAGGTTGTCCATGGCGGCGGGTGATACCAGCTTCCGCGAGGCAGATACCGCGAAGCCGAGCAGCAGGAGAAATATGGGGGATCTTTTCATGCAGGATAGTCTCTTTATTTTTTATTTTCCGGAGGGTTTGCGCCTGAGTGAGAGCAGGCTGAGCAAAAAAGAGGAAAAAACCGTTTGCAGGCCGATGACCAGCAAGGTCATCGGCAAGATCAACGCGCCGATGCCGCCTGAATCGCCGGCGTCCGACCGTATACTGATGAACACGCCGATGGCCAGGCTGACGATGACGAGCAGCACTCCCGCCGCCAGCCCTCTCTCCAGGCTGAAACAGCGCCGGAAACGGGTGAGACAGGCCCCTGGTTTCAGAATGCCCTGATCAGCGGCGAAAGTCTGCGCATAGAGGCCCAGATGGAGGAGCTGGCTGGAGAAGATGCAGAGCACCGCGCTGCCGGCCATGGGGAGGAGATCCCACCGCCGGCCGGGGTAAAAGGCGGATCCTGAGGCCCGGATGAGCAAAATGAGCATGCCGGTGATGAAACCAATCAGCCCCGGAATGATATAGAGCCACATCGGGGAGAGGAGCAGCATGAAACGCACATGCCGCCAGGCGTCTGTGAACGGATTGAGCTTGGAGGTACCCTTGCGGGGAAAATAGTTGACCGGAACCTCCGCGATCCTGAGGCCGCTGTTCACCGCGGCGACCACCATCTCGGTAGCGAATTCCATGCCCGGCATCTGCAGATTCATGCGCTCAACGGCGCTGCGGCGCAAGCCGCGCATGCCGCAGTGGATGTCCGAGAGCCGGGTGCGGAACAACAGCCGGGTCATCGATGAGAGAACGGGATTGCCGATATAGCGGCGCGCCCAGGGCATAGCCCCGCGATGGATTGTCCCCTTGAAACGCGAGCCCATGACCAGATCACAGCCTTCGCGCAGCCGCCGCACGAAATCCGGTATCGCGCCAAAATCATAAGTGTGGTCGCTGTCGGCCATGATGATCAGGTCGCCCCGTGCTGCGCTCAGCCCGCGCAGGTAAGCCGCGCCGTAACCCCGCACCGGCTCCTCCACCACCCGGCAGCCCTCGGCGAGCGCAATCCGGCGTGAGTTGTCCGTGGAACCGTTATCGCTGACCACGATTTCGCCATCGATTCCCTCCTGCAGGAAGATGCCCCTGATCGAACGGATGCTGCCGGCAAGGCCTTCTTCTTCATTGAGACAGGGCATGACGACCGACAGCTCAGGATGTTCTCCGTCCGTATTGATCAAATCCCTCTCTTGACCATCCCCGGCATTCATTTCAGCCACTAATTATCTCTCCCTTTCATCCCCGGTTCCGGCATTGGTGATTGATTGCGAATTTGAATGAGCTGCGCGGCGATGCTGACAGCGATCTCGGCCGGAGTGTGGCTGGAGATCGGCAGGCCCACCGGCGTATGGACCCGCTGGAGCAGTTCCTCCGCCACCCCCTCCGCGCGCAGGCGGGCGAGAATCTCGGCCGCCTTGGCAGGACTGGCCATCATACCGAGATAGCGGAACGGGAGAGCCACCAGCCGGCGCAGTACCTCCTCATCGGCCCGGTGTGAAGGGGTCATGATCACCACCCACGACTTGCCGCCGGGCGGCACGTGCTGCGCCACCCCGGTAAAGGCGGCGATGATCTTTTCGTCCGCCCACTGATTCTTTTTAAGCGTATCCACCTCGGGGCGGTCGTCGAGGAGAACGATGCGCCATTCGAGCAGACTCGACAGCTGCGACAAGGCGAGACTGACGTGGCCGCCGCCGATGATGTAGAGGGTATCCAGGGGCGCGATCTGCTCATGATAGAGCAGATCAGCCTTTCCGGCTTGATCCAGCGCAGGAGAGCCGGCCGGTCCGGCCTCCCCCTGCCAGCGCATGCCGGCGCCGGTGATCGACCAGAGGCCCGAGGTGCCCGCCGTGAGGGCGTTGATGATCGCTCCGATGACCGGGCGATCCTCAGCCCGCACCGGGTAGAGCAGGACAGTCTGCTCGCCGCCGCAGATCATGCCGCCGGATTCGGGAGCATCCTCCTCCAGGCGCAGCCGCTTCGTTACCGGCTCGGGATTTTGCATCCGCAGCAGGGCGCGCGCCTCT
>JAKQKF010000160.1 GCA_029560815.1 bacterium | reverse complement strand
ACCATGATGAACCAGACGGCGAGCAAAGCGAGTATGCCCAGACTGTCCATGACAACTCCTTATGTTTAGACGGAAATTAGATGCAGGATAAGGGAAAAAGGTTCACGATTTTCAAAAGAGAGGAAGAGTGCCTTGCATGGGAGGGAGCGAAGCGAATTCGGCAAGTACGGGATAGTATTCCGCCAGTTCGCGCGGAACCGCCGGCCTGCTATCACTGAGCAGGGCCAGAAGCTGGAAGCAGTTCACGACCGCCTGCCCCTTAAAGTGATTATTGAAGACAACGACCGTTTTGTCGGTTTTTGGGAGAGTTTCCTTGACCCTTGGCAGCCATTCCTCCAACTCGGCGGTGCTGTAGAGATAGTCATAGCGTTGATTGCGGTCAGCATCCTCCCTGAACCAGTTTTGGTAATTCCGGCCGTGAAGGCGGTAATAGGCGAGCGGTGTGGTCACCACGTTAGCTGGCCCAATCGAAGCTCCTATGACAGGCTGGTCGATATTCACCCAGCCGACCTTTTCACGCCGCAGCAGGGCAACGAGGTCAGGATCCTGCCATGAATTGTGGCGAAATTCGACATGGCAGGGATAAGGACGCAGGGCATTGGTAATCTGCTCGAGCAGAGCCATGTTCTGCTCCGACTTTTTAAAGCTCCAGGGGAACTGAACAAGCACGGTCGCCAGTTTGTCCTGTTCATGCAGCGGGGCAAGCAGCAGCTTGAACGCGCTCATTTCCCCGCCAAGGACCGGTTCGCCTCCGTGGGTAAATCCCTGCCAGAGCTTGATGATAAACTGGAAGCGGGAATTATGCGCGCTTTGTTCAAGCCAGTTACGCACGAAACCTGGATCGGGGATGCGGTAGAAACTGCTGTTGACCTCGACCAGATCGAGGTAATCGGCGAGAATTGCCAGTTCCGGACGGGCTTTGGACGAGCGACGGGGATAGACGATCCCCTTCCAGTCCGCGTAATGCCAGCCCGCCGGTCCGATGAGAAGTGATGAGAGGGCCGTAGCACTGCCTTTCATTATGGCTATAGAAAAAGAGGGGCGGTCTGGTGACCGCCCCGAAGTCTGCCAGGTGTGCGAAAGAAGGAATAGCAACGGCCGCCCCTGGCTGGCGAACGGTGAGTCCTGACGGGTGGTGACATTTCCCGCCGTTTTTTCCGCCGGCTATTTTTTCTCGCCCTCTTTTTTCGAACCCACCATTTTAACCGTCTCGATAATCGGCTTGATCAGTTCGATCGGCAGCGGAAAAACGATGGTGGAATTGTTTTCGGTGGCGATTTCGCTTAAGGTCTGCAGGTAACGCAGCTGCAAGGACTGGGGATGTTCGGCCATAATCTCCGCCGCTTTGGCCAGGGTTTTAGAGGCCTGGAATTCACCGGTGGCATGGATCACCTTGGCACGGCGTTCACGCTCCGCCTCCGCTTGTTTAGCCATTGCTCTCTGCATCTCCTGCGGCAGATCGACATGTTTGACCTCGACGAGGGTGACCTTGATGCCCCAGGGCTCGGTCTGGGCGTCGATGATGGCCTGCAGTTCGCGATTGAGTTTGTCGCGTTCAGCGAGGAGGTCATCCAGTTCTGCTTGTCCGAGAATGGAGCGCAGGGTCGTCTGGGCGATCTGCGATGTGGCATAGAGATAATCTTCCACCTGAACGACCGCTTTAGCGGGGTCCAGAACGCGGAAATAGAGCACTGCATTGACCTTGACCGAGACGTTATCCTTGGTGATGACATCCTGTGTTGGCACATCCATGGCAATCGTGCGCAGGCTGACCTTGACCATCCGGTCCACCAGGGGAATGAGAATGAAGATGCCCGGGCCGCGAGTGCCCACCAGCCGGCCGAGCCGGAAAAGAACAGCACGCTCGTATTCACGCAGTACTTTGACTGAACTAAGTAAAAATAATACGATAAGGCCAATTATCACTGTAAAGGGCTGCAGAACCATAAGACCTCCTTGCGCGTTGTTGGGATGAATTGCCTAGTTTGCTGATTCCTGCTGAGCGTGGTATGGACGGACGATCAGGGTCAGGCCATCGACTTTAATCACTTCGATCATGGTTCCTTCGGCAGCGGGCAGGTCAGAGCGTGCCTGCCAGATTTCGCCCTGCACTTTAACCGAACCCATGGCGCTGGATACAGGTGTGAGAACTGAGCCGTGAGCGCCGACAAGTCCTTCCTGTCCGGTCGTTGGCCGGCTCAAGCGTGCCTTGAGTGCCAGGCCGAGCGCAATGACAAAGAAAGCGGCGGTCGCGAGGGCGAAGGTGAGCGCAACACGCCAGTCCACGCGTACGGGAAAGCCCGGCGCTTCGTCGAAGAGCATGATCGCCCCGAGGAACATGGAGACAATTCCACCGATGGTGAGAACGCCATAACTTGTCACCTTGACCTCCAGAATGAAGAGTAGGATGGCGAAGAGAATGAGCAGCAGTCCGGCGGTATTAAAGGGCAAAGTCTGCAGAGCAAAAAAAGCCAGGATGATAAAGATGCCGCCGACCACGCCTGGAACAATGGAGCCCGGATTGGAGAGTTCGAAAAAGAGGCCATAGATGCCGAGCATGAGCAGGATATAGGCGATGGTGGGATTGGATATTTTGTAGAGAATGCGCTGCTGCCAGGTCATCGGCAGGGAGATTACCAGAGCATCCCTGGTATTGATCACTCTGCTTTCCCCCTCAAGCTGCACTTCACGTCCATCGAGGGCCCGTAAAAGCTCGGCCTCATCCTTGACGACCAGATCGATGATTCCCTTTTCCAGCGCTTCCTTTTCCGTGATCGAGACGCTCTTGCGGACCGCCAGTTCGGCCCACTCCTGGTTCCGGCCGCGTTTTTCGGCAATACTGCGAATCCAGGTTGCTGCGTAGCTGGTCACCTTTTCGCTCATCACTTTGGAGGTATCCGCCCCGCCGCCTGCGCTGACCGGGTGTGCAGCGCCGATATTGGTGCCTTCAGCCATGGCCGCGACATGGCAGGAGAGCGTGATAAAAACTCCGGCGGAGACGGCCCCCGAACCGCTCGGGGCGACGAACATCACGACCGGAACTTTGGCGCTGAGGATCCCCTTGACGATTGTCTTGGTCGATTCGAGCAGTCCGCCAGGCGTAT
Source organism: bacterium (assembly GCA_029560815.1). The sequence continues at coordinate 28,919 of JAKQKF010000160.1, read as the reverse complement.
CCATCTGGATGATCACGCAGGTGGATCCCTCTTTTTCCGCCTTTTCGATCGTCTTGACGATGTACATGGCGGAGACCGGATTGATATCGCCTTCGATGACGATCTTGAGGATTTCGTTTTCTCCGGCAGTGGCGGGCGAGAGGCTGGCGGCTGCCACGGTGAAAAGCATGAAGAGGAGTATGCGGGCTATTTTCATTGGCTGATTTCCATTTTGTTGCTGAACTGGCTCCTGAAAGCAATGTAGCCATTGCTGGTGAGAAAAGCAATCGTTTTCAGGAGGGATCATCTTTGAAGTGCTTTGTGACCCGGGCGGCAAAAGCATGCAAATTTCCCTTGACTTTGGCGCCCATTTATGCAATATTTGATTAGCAGTGCAACGAGTTTCGCCCTGTGTGATGGTACCCGGTTTTTTTGAACCAACACCTTCAAAATGGGAGCTCAGCTCTTAAGCATGTATTACAGGCCTCCGCTCTTCTTCGGAAGAGCCTGCGTGGAAGTAAGAAATGCTTAGGCGGCGCCCACCGTAATGAACGCGGTTCATTACAGCCCGGTACTGCATACAGGGCTTTTTTTATCCTCCCCTCGCCCGCACTCCCTCCCTTTTCTCATCCAGCATCAGCCGGTGTGCAATCGGTCCAGACTGCGATACTGAATTGCCTCGCTCAAGTGCTCAGGTCGAATATTCTCGCTGCCGGCAAGATCGGCGATGGTTCGCGAGACCTTGAGGATACGGTCATAAGCTCGGGCCGACAGCCCCAGCTTGTTGATAGCGGTCTTGAGCAGCCTCTCCCCCGCTTCGTCGATCATGCAGTATTTGTGCAGTTCCCGGGAATCCATACGCGCATTGCAGAACAGGTGGGGAAAGTTGTGAAATCGTTCAATCTGGATCTTTCTGGCCCCGGCGACGCGCTGGCGGACCGAAGCGGAGGGCTCGCCTGACGGTCTGGCGGTCAGATCGCGATATTTAACGGCCGGAACCTCGATATGAATGTCGATGCGGTCCATGAGGGGGCCGGAGATGCGCGAAAGGTATTGCCTGATCTGCTGGCCGCTGCAGCCGCAGCTGTGGTCCTGGTCGCCGTAAAATCCGCAGGGGCAGGGGTTCATCGCCGTGGCCAGCATGAATTCCGCGGGATAGGTGAGGCTGGCGAGTGCCCGTGAAATGGTCACCTGGCCCTCCTCGAGGGGCTGGCGCATCACCTCGATGACATTCTTTCTGAATTCGGGCAATTCGTCGAGAAAGAGCACGCCGTGGTGAGCAAGGCTGACTTCGCCAGGTTTAGGCACATTGCCGCCGCCGATCAGGCCGACATCGCTGATCGTGTGATGGGGCGACCGGAAGGGTCTGGTGGTGATCAGGGCTTCACCAGGGGGCAGAAGGCCGGCGACAGAGTGAATCTTGGTCGTTTCGAGAGCTTCGGGAAGGGTCAGATCCGGCAGAATAGAGGGCAGCCGTTTTGCAAGCATGGTCTTGCCGGAGCCCGGGGGGCCGATCATGATGATATTATGCCCGCCGGCGGCAGCCACCTCCAGGGCTCGTTTGACATGCTCCTGCCCCTTCACATCCTCAAAATCGTGACTGTAGTCCCGACGGTGTGCAAAAACGCCCTGCAGATCGATGCGAAATGGAGGAATCAGGAGTTCGCTGTTAAAGTACTGAACGGCCTCCTGGAGGGTATGGACCGGGATGATCTCGAGATCGCGCGCCATGGCCGCCTCGCTGGCGTTCTCTTTTGGCAGGACGATCCCGCGCAACCCATTCTGAACGACGGCAAGAGCGATGGGCAGGGCGCCACGGATCGGGCGCAGACTGCCATCCAGGCTGAGCTCGCCCAGGATAATATATTCAGCCAGTAAATCGCGCCGGATGTTTCCCGCGGCAGCCAGGATGCCCATGGCGATAGGAAGATCAAATGCGGCTCCCTCTTTTTTGACATCAGCGGGTGCCAGATTGATCACAATGTGCTTGATAGGGAAATCGAAACCCGAGTTTTTTACTGCAGACTGGACGCGTTCACGGGATTCCCGGACCGCGCCATCAGGGAGTCCGACGGTTGCGAAGTAGGGCGATCCGCCCTCCAGATGGGCTTCAACCTTGACAATATAGGCATCAATTCCCATTACCGCTGCACTCAATATTTGCGCGAGCATGATGCGACTCCTGCCGTTGACTGCCTCTCTCCTGCTGCGCGACCTCCACCCCCCTACTAACTAATTTAATCGAAACCGGCAATAAGTCAAGCAGTTTTGGAATTACTGATTACTCTCAGAGCTCCCATTCCACGGTAAAGGATGCCTCCCTGAAGCCGCCCCCTCCCTCATCTGGAAAGGAGAGAAGGATGGTATTCCCATCCAGCTGCGCCCCCAGCACTTTACGGATGGGCCTGTTTTCGGGGATGGTCAAAAGATAGCGGCGCCCGGCCAGCCCCTCGGCTGTGATTGTAATGGCGTTCTCTCCTGGCGCCATAGAGATCAATTTCAGCCCCTCATCCGCCTGGCCGAGGCGTAAATCGTTTGCGGGCAGTACAAGCTCCAAACCCGGCCGGTAAAAGATCTCCACCTCAGCACCTTGCGGCGGGCAGATGAAGTGGACAGTCGGCTGCACGGCCTGGGAATGGTTGTTCACCGCAAATGGAAAGTGGCGTCCCTCAACCCGCACCGAGTCGATCGTCGTACCCGGTCCCAAAGCCGGGGCGAATTCGATCGAATAACCTTCTATTCCTTGACCGTTTATCACAGCATGGATCCTGCCGGGCATGCGACGGTAGACCAGTGACCAGCGGCTGGTACCGATGCGGAAGCCGCTCAACCTGGCTTCACTCCAGTCGGCGGGAAAACGGGGTGAAAAGACCACCTTGCGGCGAAAAGCGTCCGCTTCAAGACCGAAAAGCCCCTGCAGCGCCGGCAGCACTACGCCGAGAGAGGAGAACCCCTGTTGGGAAACGGCCTCCTGGGGCCAGAGGTAGTTCCGTCCGGAAAAGAGCTCGTTGACAGCCCCCAGATTGTTGACAAAGGTATGATGAGCGTTGGCGCGCAGGTTGGCGAAAGCCTGCTGGTTTAACTGGCAAAGATATTGGGCGGTGGCGGCGAAGCCGGTAAGGAAGGGCCATACGCCTCCGTAATTGTAATTCAGGGGTTCGTAGAGGGCGCTGCGGCTGGAGATACTGCGCAGACCCCAGTCAGTCATCAGGTCGGCGCGGCCCAGGCGCTGGATGGATGCGAGTGTATGTTCGGGGCTTCCCGCGCCGAACAAGGCAGCGGTGCTGATCCACGGCGAGGGGTCAGGGAGATGCTCACCAGCTTCATTGAAGGCATTGCTGTAGCAGCCGGCCTTTTCATCCCAGAATTTTACATCGAATGCGGCACGGGCAGCCGCAAGGTGCCTTGAGGCGCGCTTGGCCGTGTTGTCATCTTCAAGCCATTCCGCCATGGCAGCCATGGCAGTGGACATGCGCACCGAGAGAGCGCCGGTATAGATGTCGGTAGCGAGCCGGGTGAGGGCGCCATACTCAACGCTTCCCAGGCCCGCAGCGCTGTTGTCCATGAGGCCATCCCGGTTGCGGTCGGTCTCAAGCGCCCACTCATAGGCCCTGCAGAGTGATGGCCAGCTGCTCCGGAGAAACACGAGGTCTTGGCTGGCCTGGACGTAAGCGTGACAGGCGGTGATATAGAGCGGTGTGGTATCGCCGTGGATATAGCCATACGGATAGTCCTTGAACCAGTCGATGTATCCGGCAGCCTGGGAGAGTTCATGGGCCATCTTGCCATCCTTGCGCTGCCATTTTCCGGTGAAGGCGAGGGCATCACGCACGGTTTCGTGCCAACCCATGGCGATCATGCCGAGGGAGTTGATATAGGCATCGCCGCCGAAAAACCAGCCGAAACCCGGTCTGGCACTGGCGCCGGAGGCCCCCCATCCGGCCACGAGCCCCCTGCCAAGATCGGGATTATTCACAACGAGGCCGTCCAGGGCAAGGCGTGCATAATCGTAGGCAAGATCGAGCTCGTGATCGGGGGTTTCAATCCGTACGCCGCCCTCGAGCAGACTTGTGCAGTGATCGGCGCTTTTTTCATAGAACTCGCGCGGCATGTCGCACAACCTTGCATAAAGGGCCTTGACGGAGTCGCGCTCTCCCCTGCCACCGGCGATGTAGACCGGCAAAAACCTGCTGGCGGCTTGCTGTGGATCAGGGATTTCGATGGCGAACTCGTTGGGGTGGTCGCTGAGCATGTGGGCTGGGGTGTAGGAGATACCCGCAGCGGCCGGGGAACCGATCATGGCATGGTTTTTTCTGGTAGGCTCGGAGATGAGATAGGCGTGCAGAGCCTCGTCCCAGTAGGCATATTGACCGCCGAGAGCGGCCGGCCACATCGGCTGCAGGACCGGTGTAAAGGAGATGAGGATGGTTAGGGGATGGGTGCAATCCACCTCAAGTAAAACCATGGCAGCCGCTTCATCGTTGACGGTGACATAATGAGCCTTGACAACAAAGGACTGGAAAGTGAAGGTCAGGGTGGTGGCCGCCGGTGAGCGATCGATGTAGCGGACAATTTCCCTTGCCGGTATCGGGCGGGACGATTCCGGCATCAGAAAGGAGACGGAGACATTGCTGACCAGTTTGAGAGGATAAGCCCAGGCCTCGAAAGTGCCACTCTCAAATCCGAGCAGGGCGAACTTGCGGCCGATCCGGTTGAATGGGGTTGCGGGTTGGGCAAGGCGATGCAGGTCCATCGATGAGGTCTGGAGCGGGAAACGTGCTGGGGAAGAGAATATTTCGCCGGCAAGATCCGGAGCGGTGGAGAGCATAAGCAGGACAAGAACAGTTCTGCAAGCCTTCATGGTCCTTCCTCCTTGATGGCATAAAAAGAGAAAGTAAGGTGTTTCAATCCGCCAAAAAGTGGGCTATTTAAGGGTATATAGGGAATTTACAAAAGATATTATTGGTTTAAAAGAGTAAATCAACATTTTAACCCAAGGAGGAAACGAGAATGAAAAAGTACGGCATTCTGCTGGTGGTAACGTGGATTGTTTGCAGCCTGTTCGTTGTACCCGCTTCTGCTCAGTATCAGGCCCAGGGTTGGAAAGGCGGTATCGGCATCGGCGCCGTTGCAGGCGACACAGATCTTGAAGAGTCTTTTTCGGATGCCGAGATTGGTCCCCTGGCGCGCGCATTCATACGCTACGGCCTGGGCTCCGGCCTTCTGCAGGGTGAACTGGGTATTAACGCAGGCGTCCTCAAGGGAAATGGCTACAAAACCCATCTGGTGCCGGTCGACTTTCGCATGTTGATCAGCCCGCTTAAACTGGAATCCTTCAATCCCTACCTTTATGCCGGTATCGGCTCACTGTGGTACAAGTTCAAGGAGACCCCCGGGGTGCTCGCTTTTGATGATACCGGCGATCAGATGACCCAGGTGCTCCCCTTTGGCCTTGGCCTTCAGTTCAAGGTTGGCGAAAAGACCGCTCTCGAAGTCAGCGGCGGTTATAACATCACAATGAAGGATCACATGGAATATATGGTCGCCGGCGAAGACACCAAGGACGGCTACTACAGCCTTCTGGTCGGCCTGACCTATGGCGGCGCCGATGACGGTGACGCAGACAAAGACGGTCTGAGTGACAAGCTCGAAAAAGAACTTGGCACCAACAGGAAACTTGCCGACAGCGATGGCGACGGCATCAGCGACGGCGACGAGTACCTAAAGTTCAAGACCAATCCTCTTGTGGCTGACAGCGATGGTGACGGCCTCAGCGACTACGATGAGCTCTACAAGTATCGCACCTCCCCGGTCGAAGCCGACACTGATGGCGATGGCCTGACCGATGCCCAGGAAGTGCAAAAGTATTTGACCGATCCGTCCAAAGCGGACAGCGATGGCGATGGCCTGAGTGACAGCGCTGAGATCAATACCTACAAGACTGATCCGATGAAAGCCGATAGCGATGGTGACGGCCTCTCCGATGGCGATGAGATCAACAAGTACAAATGCAATCCGCTTCTTGCCGATTCCGACAAGGACGGCCTCAATGACGGCGATGAGGTTAAAAAGTACAACACATCCCCGATGAAACCGGACACGGATGGCGATGGTCTGGGCGATTTCCAGGAGGTGACGCAGTACAAAACCGACCCGGCCAAGATCGATACCGACGAAGGCCTGGTCGCTGATGGCATCGAGGTCAATCGCGGCACCAACCCGCTCGACCCGAATGATGACCTCGAGAAAGAGGAGCAGATCAAACGCGCCGTTGGAACCGAAATTATCCTCGAAGGGATCGTCTTCGATACCGGCAGTTCCAAAATTCGTCCCTCTTCCAAGGTGACGTTGGACAAGGTTGCCAAGACAATGATCGAAAACCCCGAACTTGAGGTGGAGATCCAGGGCCACACCGATAGTGTTGGCAAGCACGCTTCGAACGTAAAGCTCTCCCAGGCTCGCGCCGAATCTGTGGCCAAGTATCTGGTGGACAAGGGCATCTCCGCTGCGCGCATGACGACCAAGGGCATCGGCCCCGACCGTCCGGTTGCCAGCAATGATACGGCCGAAGGCCGCCAGCTCAACCGCCGCATCACCTTCACCAGAACCAAATAAACCAGATTTGATAAAAAAAAGCGTCCATCTCTGAGAGATGGACGCTTTTTTTATTTACTCTTTATATTCCCGCATGATCACGGCTTATGTTTCGCCGCCTCCTTTTCGCATTCTGCCGCCAGCTCATTAAATCGAACAACCTCGGTCACATCTTCCTTCAAGGGCACCTGACGGTTGCTTGAGGTGACAATCTTGCGTCTGTTATCGAGCTGCAGAGTCAGAACTCCGGCATATTTGCCCATGGATGGGGTCGTGACGATGCGGACGGGATTTACTGCGCTGCTCTGGCTGGCGACGAGATAGTGCTCTCCGCCGAAAACGGTCAGATCAATACCAGGGACAGCCGCGAGGAGAGCGGTCAACTGCTGGTATTTGCCGTAATAAAGGAGAATAACCAGGTCTGCTTCCTTGCTGATTTGCGGCATTATTTCCCTGGCCGTTTCGACCGGATCCCGATAGAGCAGCTCCGGTTCGCCGGGCCGGTTGACAAACAGCTGGGCCAGGCTATTATCCGTCAAACCCAGCATGGCGATGGAGAGCTTTTTAAAGGGCAGCTTGCCACGGCCGGATGCTGCTTCTAATTCTTTGATCACATACGGTTTGAAAATTGCCGATCCCGAATTCTTGTCAACGACGTTCGCGCAGAGAAAATTCACCTTGAACTCTTGCTCGAGGCCTTGCAGAAAAGTTGTGGGGTTGCTCCACTCCCGGTAACCGAGATTGAAGGCCGAGTAATCGAGCCAGCTCATCCCCTGGACGAGATAGCGGTTCTGGAGCTGGCTGCCGGGAGTATGGACACGCGAAAAGCCACCGGCATCAACAAGCAGGTTAAAATCAGCTGTGGAGAGATCCTTTTCGAGAAAACCGGCCCGCCGGGCCAGTCCGCCGTAGCGTGCGGACTTTCAGCCACATGGGGTAAGGTAGCCAATCAGGTCATTGGAATAATAGACATTCAGGCTCGCTCTTTCACCCTGCTGCGGAAGGGCGCGGGGTGCGATGGCGAACAAGATGAAAAGAGCGGCGTGCAGTGCAGATCCGTTCCGGAGGAGACGCATAGTATTGATTCCATTAGGTTAAGAGGTGACTGCCGCCGGGAGAGGAGGTTCGTTTTCCGCCTCCTCTTCCCCGGCGATCTTTATTTCACAGTTATTGTAATGTAGTTATCCTGTGCGGTGACATCAACATCAATCGCGTATTTCAGATCAAAGACCACGCGCGAAAAACCTTCACCGTGATAGCCCAATCGGGCGCGCAGGAAAGGTCCACGGTTTAGCTCATAGCTGGCGATATCGTTGAGCAGATAGCCCTTGGGAAAATCGATCACCAGACGGTCGGGCGTATCGAGCATATCGGTGGTGAAGCCCATCTTGCCGTTGCAGACGATGCGTAGAGTGCGGTCATCGATCACTTCAACCGACTTGATGGCAGTACCATCAGGCATTTCCGGAACGGCATCCATGGTGTAAAGCAGGAATTCAACACGACGGTTGCGGAAGCGGCCCTCAGGGGTCTCATTGGTGGCGATCGGCCGGCTTTCGCCATAGCCCACGGGCATGAAGAAGCGTTCGCGGCCGAGCCTCTCCTTGTTGATCAGAAAAACCATGACGCTGTCGATGCGGCGCTGTGAGAGGCGGATGTTGTACTCGTCAGTGCCGATGTAATCGGTGTGGCCGGAGAGCTGGACGCGGGCCTCGGGATAGGTATTGAGGATGTCGGCCACCTGATGAAGTGTGCTGAAGGCGTCCGGACGGATGCGCGCCTGGTCGAAATCAAAGTTGATGCGCATGCTGACGAGGATTTTTTCGCGCGATTTGGGCTCGACTTCGATCTTGCCTTCGGATTCTGCGGCAATCTGCTTCACCCTGGCCAGCCGCTCGGCGAGTTCCTCCTCCATTTTTCTGGCACGCTCTTCAATTTCACGGGCGTTTTTGGCGGCCTCTTCGGCCGCGCGGCGGGATCTCTCCGCGGCATCGAGTTCCTCCTGCAGGCGGTCATCCATGGCACTGCGGTCGAAGGCGCCCATGGCATTCATCCGTTCTCCGGTCTCATTGAAGCGGACCAGCACAGAGAAGCGGTGAGAGGCCTCATCGAACTCGTCGATGGGGGCGTAGGCGTAATCAAAGCGGACGCGCGATCTGCCGAGCCACTCTGCGGGCATGTTCAGACCAACACCGGCGGGCCAGCGGGAGGCTTCAAGATCGTGAATTTTGTAGCCTCCTCGCATGGCGATCAGGTCGCTGATGATGAACTCGCCGCCGACGTAGTAGCGCATCTCTTCGTCAGCGGGCAGGGCAGCATCCGCAGCCAGATTAAGATCGAAATCCTCGGAGATGGGCAGAAAGAGAGCGGCGCCGCCGCGGTAAGTGAGCGGCAGGGAGACGGATTGCTCGTCGAAGGAGATCTTGGAGATCCCGATATTCTGGGCACCTGCTCCGATTCCCAGCCATTTGGTACGGAGGAGCAGGCCGGCATCGGCACCGTAGGCCGTGCTCCGCTCGCCGATAAGATCCTGGTGCAGCATCTTGAAGGCAGCACCGAAAGCGAGGCGGCTTGTTCCGAGCCGGAGGGCATTCGCGTAACCGATGGTCAGCAGCATATCATTACTGCTGCTGCTCCCCCCCAACTGCTGGAAATTTTCGTCCAGTTCAATGACCTCCCCCTCATCGAAGTAGCTGAAATCAGCGGAAAATACGCCGATCCTGGTGGGCAGGGCTGCGGCGATGCCGCCCTGTTTGGTGTCATCGATCCAGTTGTGAACATTGAAAGCGAGCTGGGGTTTCGCGATCAGTCCGGTGCCCGCCGGATTGTAGCGCAGACCGGTGATCTCACCGGCGCCGGGGACGGAGTAGGCCTCCCCCATGCCGACGGCGCGCGCGACCGAGCTGACGCGAAGGAAGGGCGCACCATGAAATCCGATGCCCTTGTTATCCTGCGCCGCAGTGAGAGTGGCACCTGCGAGCAGGAACATAGCGACCGCCGGCCAGATGCGGCCGAGTTGATGCGCCCATTTGAGTGATAAGGCTGAATAGTATCTCATTTTCGCTCCATTGCCAAGTCGATGATTAGAATTAACCGCCATAGTTAGGGCAACCTCGTTTGTCTAGCGTAAGATGACAAACTTGCGGATGAAGGTGACCTGCCGTGAGAGGGGCGTAGCGGCACGCAATTCCGCATTGACTTTGGCCCAGTAGGTTCCGCTTGCGACCTCCTGACCGCTCTCATTGCGCATGTTCCACCACATATCGCTGCTGTTCAGGCTGACATTGTTCTCGGTAATAAAATTGATATCTCTTCCAGCCAGCAGTGTACGCACTTTTTCGCCGGCAAGATTGAAAATCTCGATCGAGGTGACTGCAAGCGAGTCCGTGCTAAAGCCGACGCGCATCCTGAATTTGCGGTCCCGGCGCGGAGAGTAGGGATTGGGGCCGATCTCAACCCCGTCAGGTCTGCGGCCGTAAAAGATGTAGATGCTGTCGCGCGCACTGGTGTCGCTCTCGACCGGAATCAGGACATATTTGGTCAGGTTCAGATTGTCAATATACTCCGCTGCGACGGTGTGACCGGGTTGAGTCTCGATCTGACCATTGCCGCGGATGCCGTTGTTGTTGCGATTGACGATCAATCCGACCTGGGTCACGAATTCGCCGGTGTTATAACGGCCAGTGGCTGTCGATGCGACCTCGGTCAGGAGCACTTCCTCCTTATCCTGGGTCACATTATCGTAAATCGAGATCTGCAGGGTTTCCGCGAGATCGGGATCGAGGTTGTGGTCAGTTTCATTCTTGATACGGACGTAGAGGGTATCCCCGAACCAGGCCTTGATGAGTTCGATCTTGCGGGCGTTTTCGATGGTCATAACGCCGGCGGAGTTCTTGATCACCTGGATAGTATCGCTGGCGGCATCAAGCGTTGTCAGCGAATCCTGATAGTTGACCACGAGTAAATCACGATCCTGGGCTTCCATGATATTGTTGCCATGGATTGCTGATGAGTTGATCAGGATAGGGATGGCCTTGGCTGAGAAAAAGCCTCCAAGGGTCAGCAGTTTGAGGTCGACGTTGACAGAATCCCGGGTGCCAAGGGCGTGCACGGTGACCCGGTGGCTGGTCTTGAAAGGTTCGAGATCGGGATCGCGCAGCAGGATATAGAGGCTGTCGACCAGACTCTCGGTGGAGGGAATCGTGGTTGTGGCGCGATAGAAGGCCCTGGAGTTGGCGTTTTTATCGGTGAAGGCGATGGATGAGTTGGCGGTCGGGATGGCATCCCAGGTGACCTTCCAGTTGTCCATGATGGGCGTCATCGAAGAGTTTCCGGTGGAGAGGCTGGCGACGAGAAAGATGGATTGAATACCCTTGAGGGAGGGCAGCGAAGAGAGAGTGATCTCGTTCACCTCGTTGAGCTTGCTCGCTGTAAATCTTTCGAGTATTTCCGAATTTCTGGCATCGAGAATCTGCACTTCGATGTCGACGGCGGCCCGTTTTTCCACCTCTTTGGCCAGGATGGTCCTGAAGGTGAGCCTGTTCCACTGTGCAACCAGCTTTCCTGCCGTTTCCATGATGTCTGGAGTATAAAAGAAAGCGCCGGTTTGGTTCACTTTATAATAGTGATGCTTCACCACGACCTGCTTAAGGATCGGAGTCTGGAGCGGGTCGCTGGTCCTGAGCAGGACGCGGAACTGGTACCAGCGTCCGCCGGTATGCACCTGGTTGAGGGCGCTGCCCGAAGAGGTGTAGTAGCTTTCTTTGCCAGTCGGGCCATACCAGGTCGCACCGTCGAGTGCGAAATCGGATTCGGCTGTGCGCAGCTGAAACCAGGCCGAAGTGACGCCGGTGACAGTATCCGCCATCCAGAAGAGGGAGTCGAAGACGGAAGCGTGCAGTTCGCCGAGGTCGTACTTGCCAGAAACGACGAAAGACTCCGTGTAGGCGAGGCGGACCGGATAGTTCTCATAGACGGCGAGCGTGCGTCCTTCATCGATGCGATCAGAATCGCGTAGCCCTTTTACACGGCGGTGATACTGCCAGACAATCTCCCCGGCCGGGCTGACCTCGATGATGCGCTCGTTGCCGGCATCGGAGATGATCACATTCTGCGAAGAGGCGATCAGGTCGGCATCGGTCGGAAGCTTCAGGCCGACGGCTCCACTGTCAGCGCTGCCGGTGCTTCCGAACTGCCAGAGGATTGATTTGGAGCCGCGGTCGACCAGGATGACGCGATGGTTGCCGCCATCCGTGATGAGTATATGATCATTCGCATCGATATACTGGATGTCCATCGGCGATTTGAGCACATCAGCGCCCAGTTCCCAGATAATGTTGTTGGTATTGCCATCGACGATGATGACGCGGTTGTTGCCCTTGTCGGCGATAATATACTCGTTGGTATTGGGGATCTTTTCGGCATCCTCCGGCTGGCGCAGCTGATTAAAGCCGTTCCCCTCACGGTAGAGGGCGTCGCCGTATTTCCAGTCGATTTTACTGGTCTCCTTGTCCACTGTGATCACCCGGTTGCGATCCTGGTCGGTGATCACCACCTTGAAATAGCCGGTAGCGTTGTCTCGGTAGATGAAGGCATCAACCGGCTTGTTGAGATACTTTTCGTCGGTTGGATTGGTGGCGCTTTGCGGGGGCGGGAAAGACCAGGTTTCCACGGAGGTATTGGCGTTATATTCAAAGACGCGCCTGCCCAGGCCATCCGTGATCAGGTAGAGGTTCTGCCCGTTCAGGGTCCGGCTGTCAATATCCTCGGCAGCGGTGATCGATTCGCGGTAGGGATACATCCACTCGAGACCGGAGAGACGGTAATCGAGTGTTGAATCCTCGCCGGAGGAACCGAAAACGGGCTCCAGCGTGCCGATATCGCTCAGCATGGTGCCCGGTCCCTTGATGGTTTTTGAGAAGAGAGGATCGCCATCCTCAAAAAAACCGGGTGTCGTCTGCGCCATGATCGTGAGCGGCAGCAGCAAGAGAAGGGCGATAGCGAGTGCGATCCGGTGTTGAAAGAGTGACCCATTTTTCATGATTCATTCCGTCCTTTTAATCCGAAATGATGCGATTAATAATTAATTATTTAATACTGCGTTCAAAAAAAACTTTTGTCCAGCTAAATTGAGCTCCCTGTGCCGCAGCGGCATGGGGCTGTTTGAAGCGGCGGCACAGGATGATTACGCCGCCGGCGGCTGATCATCTTGCGCTCGTGGCCATGGCCAGAGCGATGGAGTAAAATTTGGTCTCTTCGCTGTCCGCCCGGCTGGTCAGAATCACCGGGCACTGTGCGCCAACAATTATGCCGGCCGTCCTGGATCCGCCCAGATAGGTCATGGTTTTGTAGAAAACGTTAGCAGCCTCGATGTCGGGCATGATCAGGATATCGGCATCTCCACCGACCTCGCTGGCGATTCCCTTCACTTCGCAGGCATTCCGGCTGACGGCATTATCGACGGCCAGAGGACCATCAATAATGGCCTCTTTGATCTGGCCGCGAGCGGCCATTTGCGCAATCGCAGCGGCATCAATCGTGCAGGGCATGGAGTCATAGTTCACCTTCTCCACCGCAGCGATCATCGCCACTTTGGGCTTTATAATGCCGAGCTGATGGGCCGCATGGACGGCGTTCTCGGTTATGGCGATCTTGCCTGTGAGGTCAGGAGCGATATTCATGGCGGCATCCGACATCAGCAGCAGTTTGTGGTAGGCAGGGACAGTGAATGCGGCGAGATGGCTGAGGAGTTTGCCGGAACGCAGCCCTGCTTCCTTGTCGAGGACCCCCTTCAACAAAGTTGCGGTCGTGCACTTGCCTTTCATGAGGGCGTTGGCCATCTGCTGGCGCACCAGCTGGATCGCCACTGAGACCGATTGCTGCTCACTCTCGGCGTGAATGATATCAAAACTGGAGAGGTCCAGCCCACCCTTGCCGGCAATTTCAAGAATAGACGTTTTGTTGCCGACCAGGACGGCATCAGCGATGTCACGGCTGTGGGCGAGGCAGAGGGCTTCAAGGATATCTTCATCCTCGGCCATCGCGACGGCGATCGTCCTCTTGACGTGTCCGGTGACCTGGCGAAGCATCTCCTCAAACGATGCGATCATAGTTTCTCCGGGTTGACCTGTTCCTGATCGATCGGCATTGCTATAAAAGTTTCAGCGTTCATTGCAACTGACGGAAACTTGCGGAGATACATTTTATCAACAGTGACCAGAGGCACCCCTTGTTCCTGGGCGAGTGCGACGTATTCGGCAGCATATGCAGAGCAGTCGAATTTTTCGGTCACGGTGAGAATCGCCAGAGAGGGAATCTCAAATTGGCCGCCTTGCATGAGGCTTTCGGCCTCCTGCATGATCAGGCTGGCCTGCCGGAGTGTCAGCACATTTTTGCGCAAATAATAGGCGAGCAGCTGGCGAAACTCGCTGCGCCAGAGCAGCGGGGCGATCCACTCGTCGTCCCTGCGCAGGACCTCCCGGGCCAGATCGGTTTTTTCATTATTGAGCAGCAAAGCGGCGATCATTTGTGAATCGACCACGATCATGAGCGTCCCTCATCCAGTGCTTTTTCCAGCCCTGACTGGGCGATGGAGGGCAAATCCAGCCCTTTTTGCAGCTGTTCGATCCGCTTCAGAAAGGCATCAGAATTGATGCGCTGGCTGCAAATGGCGCGCTCGATACAAACGATGATTTCACTGTTGATGCTGCGACGATTTTCCTTGGCGAGCTGCTTGAGCTTTTTGTAGAGATCGGGGGGAATCTTTTTTACGGTGATGGTCTGCATGAAAACCGCTCCAGAAAGGTTCTTATTTGGAACCATAATGGAATATACTATATTTTTAAATAATTGTCAAGATAAAATTGAAGTTAGGCCGTTTTCCATAAAAAAGCGGCTGGAATCAACCTCTTCCAACCGCTCCCTGGCCATTTTAAAAGTGCTGCAGTTGTCTTTTACCTACTCATACGCTTTGGCCTGCTCTTCGCCGCGCAGAACGCGCAATGCTCCCAGGGCCAGAGCTTCCATCTCCTCCTCACCCGGGAAGAGCAGCACGGGGGCGATAAAACTGACGCGTTCGCGGATGAGTCCGGTGAAGCGGTCATCATGGGCGATGCCGCCTGTCAGCGCAACGGCATCTACCTGCCCGCTGAGTACTGCAGCCATGCTGCCGATCTCCCTGGCGATCTGTCCGGCCATCGCCTGATAAACCAGCAGCGCCTGGGCGTCCCCCCTGTCGATCATCGCCAGGACCTGGCGCATATCATTGACGCCGAGATAAGCGACAACTCCGCCTTTTCCGGTGATCATTTTACTGATCTCGCGCTCGGTATAGCTTCCCGAGAAGCAGAGCTTGACCAGCCCGTAGGCGGGCAAGGTCCCGCTGCGTTCAGGCGAAAAGGGGCCATCGCCATTAAGCGCGTTGTTGACGTCGATGACCCGGCCCTGCCGGTGCGCAGCCACGGAGATGCCCCCACCGAGGTGGACGATTATCAGGTTGAGTTGCTCATAGGGCTTGCCAAGCTGCAGCGCCGCCTTGCGTCCCACTGCTTTATGGTTGAGAGCATGGAAAATGCACTGTTTAGGGAGAAGCGGGTGCCCGGTGAGGCGAGCTTCGGGTTCGAGCTCATCGACGACCACTGGATCGACGATGTAGGCGGGACGATCGTGCAGGGACGCCAATTCGTAGGCGAGGATGGCGCCCAGATTGGAGGCATGTTCGCCAAACTCCGCTTTTTCGAGCTGCGTCAGCATGGTCTCGCCTACCTGGAAGGTTCCACTGGTAACCGGATGGAGCAGGCCGCCCCGGCCGACAAAAGCGTCGATCTCTCCAATCTGCACTCCTCGTTCTTCCAGTATCCTTAAAATGGCCTGCCGGCGGAAGGCATACTGGCTGTAGACCGAAGGATAGGGTGTGAGCTCTTGCGAAGAGTGCGCCATGCTCGCTGTGAAAACCGGGGTTTCATCGTGAAAAAGGGCGATCTTGGTCGAGGTAGAACCGGGATTGATGACCAGGATAGTGAACACACCACCTCCGTTATTCGGATTCAACGTGGACAAGGGATTCAAGACGCATCGGGGTGAGGCGCTGTCGAGCCCCGAGAAAGTCCAGTTCAATGACAAAAGCGCAGCCGATCACTTCCGCTCCGAGCGCGCGGGCGAGCCGGATCGCTGCCTCCACTGTACCGCCTGTGGCGAGCAGATCATCGACGATCAGCACGCGCTGGCCCGGTTGAAGGGCATCGGTGTGCATCTCGAGACTGTCGCTGCCGTACTCTAGGGCATAGCTCTCCCGAATAGTGGCGGAGGGCAGTTTGCCGGGCTTGCGTACCGGAACCATGCCAACGCCGAACTCATGTGCCAGGATACCGGCAAAGATGAAGCCGCGGGACTCGATGCCGATGACTGCGTCAATCCTCTCCCCTTCAAAGCGACGGCGCAGCTGTGCGATGGTTTCGCGCAGAGCGGGTCCATCGCCAATAAGAGTGGTGATATCCTTGAAGACAATCCCCGGCTTGGGAAAATCCGGGATGCTGCGAATCTTGTCGGCGAGGTCCATACGGCTTCCTTTCAGGATTGAGCGCTCCAGTTCACGATGCGGAAACCTCCGTGGTGCCAGGAAGTGATCATAACTTAATGTGGAAGGTTAAAAGATCAAGCTATCTATGGATAGATTCGCGAGATCGTTCTCGGGAACGGGATCGTTTCACGGATATGCTGCAAGCCGCAGATCCAGGTGACGGTGCGTTCGAGCCCAAGCCCGAAGCCGGCGTGGGGCACCGAGCCGTATTTGCGCAGATCGAGATACCAGTCATAATTCTCGACCGGGAGCTGATGTTCCCGGATGCGGCCGAGCAGAGTGTCGAGGTCGTCTTCACGCTGCCCGCCGCCGATAATTTCGCCGTAGCCTTCCGGGGCGAGGAGATCTACGCAGAGTGCGCGGTCGGGCCGTTGAGGATCGCGTTTCATATAAAAGGCCTTCACACCGGCGGGATAGTGGGTCACCATGACCGGCCGGTCATATTTCTGCGAAATGATGGTCTCGTCTGGTGCACCGAGATCGTCGCCGTAGATAAACTGACTGTTCTCCGCTTTGATCATCCTGGCCGCTTCTTCATAGTCAAGCCGCGGGAAGGGCTTCTGGATGCATTCAAGTTTGCTGAGGTCGCGTTCTAGCCGCTTCAGTTCTTCTTTACGTTTGTCCAGCACACGCTCGACGATGGCGCAGACCAGTCCTTCAGCCAGTTCCATATCTCCCTGCAGGTCGCAGAAGGCGACCTCAGGCTCGATCATCCAGAATTCGGTGAGATGGCGGCGGGTTTTGGATTTTTCCGCCCTGAATGTGGGGCCGAAACAGTAAACCTTGCCGAAGGCCATAGCGGCGGCTTCCATATAGAGCTGACCGCTCTGGGTGAGATAGGCCTTGTCTTCAAAATAGTTGGTTTCAAAGAGAGTGCTGGTTCCTTCAGCGGCTGCTGGCGTGAAAATGGGAGCATCAATAAGAGTGAAATTCAAATTATCGAAATAATCGCGACATGCACTAATAATCTCGTGTCTTACTTTAAGAACTGCATGCTGCAGTGCGGAACGAAGCCAGAGATGCCGGTGTTCCATAAGAAAGTCGATGCCATGTTCTTTGGGGCTGATCGGGTATTCGCCGGCAATATGTACAATTTCGAGGGTGCCCACCTGCAGCTCAAAGCCGCCTTTGGCTCGTTTATCCTCGCAGACCGTTCCGGTCACCCGTACAGAGCTCTCCTGGGTGAGCGTGAGTGAGGACTCGAAAAGTTCGTCACCGATGGTATCCCGGAACATCACCGCCTGAATCAACCCGGTGCCGTCGCGCAGCATAAGAAAAATCAGTTTGCCTTTAGCAGTTTTGTTATAAACCCATCCCTGCAGGGTTACCTCCTGTCCGAGGTATTTTGCGATCTCTTCGATATACACTTTTGCAGCCATTCTCTTGCGTTCCTTTCCGAAGGAGAGTGATGAGAATACTTTGGTTTATTTTGCCAACAGCAGAGGAGTCTCGGCCTGCCTCAGGATCCGGTCCGTGGTACTGCCGAGCAGGGTTTCGCGAATTCGGGAGTGGCCGTAGGCTCCGATGGCGATCAGGCTGTATTGCTTTTGGGCGGCGTGTTTGACCAGGGCTTCGTCAGGCCGTCCGGTGACTATGAACGTTTCGGCCGTAACTTTATAGTTGCCCAGATAGGTAGAGGCGATGCCAAGATAGTGGTTGGCGAGTTCGTTGTCTTCACTGACGCATAGCACTCCGACCTTTCCACCGGCGGCTTCAGCCAGATGAGCGGCATACTGCAGGGCCCGGTTGGCATGGTCGGAGCCGTCGTAGCCCACCAGGATATCCCGGATGGGAGCAAATTCCTGCCTAACCGCCAGCACGGGTTTACGCACCATCCTGCTCACCTCCTCCACTGTGGCACCAAGAGTTTTGGCATCCCAGTGTGCGAACTCGCCTCGCTGGCCCAGGATCAGCATATCCGCCGTCTGTGAGTGCTCAAGGATGACGTCCACGGGCGCCCCAATGCTCTTGTGCGCGGAAAACGGGATCCCGCTCTGCTTGAGAAGTGCTGACGATTTGGCAAGGATCTTGTCGCATTTCTCCTCGAGCAGACTGCGCGAGGCCTCCTGATACGAAGAGGAGGGCACGATGGAGATGAAACCGTCGCTGCCGACGGCGGAAGCCCATTCAAAGATGCGCACATCCGCGACTGTGAGCAGGCTCAGGTGGCTGCTGAAGCGCCCGGCGAGTTCAATGCCGTGAGAAAGGACGGAGTCGGTATAGGTGGAGCCATCAACGGCCAGTAAAATATTTTTAAACATATTCTCCTCCCTCCTCTCGATTGTGACGGCCCAGACAGGGCATTCGGCAGCCCGACAATATCTTCCCGGCTGGAGTCGGGAACGGGGTCCTGCCACTTCCGTTCACCACGCACTCAGTGCCAGAGTTCGGGTTTGGCCTCCCGATTCATCAACTCCTCCAGGGCGGCGTGTGGTTCCTTGTGCTCGAAAAGGGCCTGATAGACCTGCTCACAGATCGGCATCTCGACCTCGCATTGGCGGGCGAGAGCGACGGCTGATTTGCTGGTCCTGACCCCCTCGGCCACCATAACCATGGAGGCGAGGATCTCCTCCAGAGTTTTTCCCCTGCCGATCTGTTCACCAACGAACCGGTTACGGCTGTGCCGGCTCATGCAGGTGACGATCAGATCGCCCATGCCCGAGAGTCCGGCGAAGGTGAGAAGATTGGCCCCCAGTTTTCTCCCCAGCCGGGCCATTTCGGCCAGTCCGCGCGGCTGCAGGGCGGCCTTGGTGTTATCCCCAAATCCGGCGCCATCGCAAATGCCGGCGGCGATCGCGATCACATTTTTCAGTGCGCCGCCCAGTTCCACGCCGACGACATCATGGCTGCGGTAGCAGCGCAGGGTGCGGCTGTTCAACTCCTCCTGCAATGAAATGGCGACCTCTTCTGAGCTGGAGGCGATGACGACCGCCGAGGGAATGCCCCGGCTGACCTCTTCGGCATGGCTGGGTCCGGAGAGCACGGCATAATTCTCATCGGGAAAGTCGGGCAGCTCCTGCCGGACGATTTCGGAGATGCGCAGCTGGGTATCGTTTTCGATCCCCTTGGCGCAATTGACCAGCAGTACTCCCGAGGGGAGGTGGATTGGCGCGATCTGGCGAAGCACCCCGCGCACGAAATGCGAGGGCACAACCTGCAGGATCACCTCAACCCGGTGGAGAGCGCGTTCCAGCTCGGCCGTGATCGTGATATCACGTTCAATCTCGCTCCCCGGCAGCACGGCGGATCGGGTCCGTTCGCGATCCAACCTTTCCGCTTCAGCCGGATCAAATTCCCACAGTGTGACCGGATGACCGAGGCACCGGCAGTAGTTGGCCAGGGTAATTCCCCATCCTCCCGCGCCAAGGACGCACACTTTTTTGATCATAAACCTCTCTCTCCGCTCCTAATATACTTTGCCCATCACCATGGCAGTCTCGCCTCCCTCTTTTTCCAGCAGGTGGAGGATTTCGTCAGCTCCATCCGGGCGTACGACAAGAACCAGGCCGATGCCGAGATTGAAGACGCGGCGCATCTCATCGTCGGCGATCCCGCCGTACTCCTGAATGAGCCGGAAGAGAGGCGGTACGTTCCAGTTCTCCCACTCCACCTTGAGGTTGAGGCCGCCCCGCAGCAATCTGCGCGTGTTCCCCTCGATGCCTCCTCCGGTGATATGGCTGATCCCCTTCAGCGCCGAATGGCCGCGCACCAGGCAGATGGGATTTTGATAGCTGCGATGAACCTGGAGCAAGGCATCCGCCCAGGTCGTGCCGAGCTTGGAGACGTGCTCATCCAGATCGATCTTTTTCATCTCGAGCAGAACCTTGCGCGCCAGAGAAAAGCCGTTGGTGTGCAGGCCGGTCGAAGGCAGACCGATGAGCAGATCGCCTTCCCTGATCTGCCCGCCGTCGATGATGCGGTCACGGTTTACCGCCCCGATGATAGTGCCGGCCAGGTCGTACTCTCCGGCTGCATAAAACCCCGGCATCTCTGCGGTTTCGCCGCCGATCAGGGCGCAGCCGTTTTCGCGGCAGGCTTTGGCCATCCCGCCCACCAGCGCCGCAGCGGTGGCGGGATCGAGCACCCCGACGCCAAGGTAGTCGAGAAAAAAGAGCGGATCGGCCCCGCAGGTCATGATATCGTTGACACAATGATTGACCAGATCCTGGCCGACTGAATCATGGCGTCCGGATGCAAAGGCGATCTTGAGTTTGGTGCCGACCCCGTCGATGCTGGAGACGATAACCGGATCGGTGTATTTCTTCAGATCGAGTGCGAAAAAGCCGGCGAAAAGCCCGATTTCCTTGAGCACATGACTGTTGAAGGTCGATTTGGCCAGCGCTGCGATGTTGTGGGTCGCCTCTTCCGCCGCTTCGAGGCTGACGCCAGCTTCCTGATAGGTGATAGGCACTAGGGTTTTCCTTCCTTGAGATAGTCCTGACGCACTGAACTGAAGAACTCGAGCGCTGAAGCTTCCAGATAATCGGGATAGGTCCAGGGATTGCTCTGAAACCGGCCTCCGCGCCAGAAGAGCTGAACATCACCATAGATACCCTGACCGAGATAGATGCGGTGACCGTAATTTTTGGTCGTTGCCAGCACCAGTTTCGCCGCCTCGATGTAGCCGGGATCGAGGTTGACGCTCCGGCGGCCAGCCAGGGCCATCTCCGCCTCGATGCGATTGGTGGCGAGTTTGATCCCGACGATCTGCATCGGCTCGATCAGACGCCCGAAAGCGCAGAAAAATTTCTGCAGGTTTGGCCCCATCTCCTCCTGATAATAGCGGGTGTGTGTAAAAGCGAATGAGACGGTGCGCTCCGCGACAGGGCCATAGAGCCGTTCGAGCTCCGCACAGGCGCGCAGGCCGCTCTCCTCATCCCGGCAGCAGACTGCGCAAATCAGGCGCACAGGAGGTGCATTTTTCAGCTGGCCCATCAGGATACTCCGGAGAAAGAGTGTTCACGCGTGCTGGATTACATCCCCTTTTTCTTGGTCACTTTTTTCAGCGAGGCACCGCACAGTGGACAGTATTTCCACTTCATGTTCGGAAAGAGGTGATTGATGTCACCGGAGCATTGCATAATGAAAAGTGGCTCGAACTCCAGGCGTACCAGCTTGCCATTCTCCTGATCCAGCTGAAGACGAAAATCCCCCCGATCAGTGCGGCCAGTCAAGAAAACATCTGAAATATCAGGAGTGAGCAGCCGCGATTTGACCTGATTCCCGTTCCAGTCCTTGATCAGCACATCCACCTCGACGTCGCTCCAGTGGCGATATCCCTGCGCATCGACCGGCACGTTCCGGGCGCGCTGTTCGGGTTCGAGATATTTTTTCCATTCAACCCGCACGGGGAAGCACTGCATCTCCGCGATATTTTCCATCGCGATGCGTTCCCCGGTTTCAAGCGGAAAATAGGTCACCGTTGGATAGTCAGAAGGCAGATAGACGCCATAGCCGGCGAAAACGAATTCGAGATGAAGATTTTTGACCGTAACCGCCGGTTTTGAAGAATCCGGATAAACCTTGGCCTCGACAATCGAAGCGGAATTGATTTGAGCGGTGGCGTTGAGGCTGGAGATAAGAAGGATCATCACGATCCATGTTGGCCATGCCGAGGGTCTCATGGCGACCTCCTTTTTGCCCCGATGCAGAAGTTATTGTTAAAATTATACATCCACCCGATGTATCGGGTCAATCAGAATATATCCTATTAAATTTATTACATTTGTTATAAAATATCAAGAAAAAAAAGCCCCCTTGCGGGGGCTTTTACACAGCCACGCTGATATCACGGCCAGATGCCGCGGGCCTGGACCGCTTTGGCCACCCGGTCCACTGCGATCATCATTGCCCCGTTGCGGAGATCCTGTTTCTCACGCTTGGCGAGATCCCAGACCGCCGCGAAAGCGTTTTCGATAACGCGTTCCAGATTCTTGTTCACCTCTTCTTCCGTCCAGAAGAAGGACTGGATCGACTGCACCCACTCGAAGTAGGAGACGACCACGCCGCCGCTGTTGGCGAGAATGTCGGGAACCACATACTTGCCCTTTTTGACGAGAATCCGCTCAGCTTCGGGGGTAGTGGGTCCGTTGGCCCCTTCCACGATGGCGTAGGCCTTGATTCTGTCTGCGTTTTCGGCAGTAATCTGTTTTTCCAGCGCCGCCGGCACCAGAATTTCGGTATCCAGTTCGAGCAGTTCGGCATTGCTGATTTTGGTGATGCCGGGCGCGTCGAAGCCCTCGAGAAGCCGGTTCTTGGAGGTGGTGCAATATTTGATCATATCGCTGATGGGCAGACCGGCCGGATTGTAATAGGCACCGCTGACATCGCTGACGGCGATGATCTTGCAGCCCTGCTTCGAGAGCAGATCGGCGCTGACGCTGCCGACATTGCCGAAGCCCTGCACGACGACGCGGGTCTTGGCGGGGTCCTTGTCCAGGCGTTTAAGCAGCTCGATGGTATTGAACATGACGCCGCGGCCGGTCGCCTCACGCCGTCCAAGCGAGCCGCCGAGTTCGATCGCTTTACCGGTGACGATATCGAGCACTGTGCTGCCGCGGAACATGCTTACCGTATCCATGATCCAGCCCATGGTCTCGGCGCTGGTGTTGACATCGGGAGCGGGAATATCACTGTGCGGACCGATGATGGGCATGATCGCGACGGTATAACGCCGGGTGAGGTGGCGGATTTCATCCTTGCTGAGCTTGGTCGGATCGACCTTGACGCCACCTTTACCACCACCGTAGGGAATATTGACCGTGGCGCATTTCCAGGTCATCCACATCGAGAGTGCGGTCACTTCATCGAGAGTCACGTTCTGATGAAAACGGATCCCGCCCTTGCAGGGACCGCGGGCGCTCGAATGCTGCACGCGGTGACCTTCAAAAACCTCGATGTGACCATCATCCATTACCACCGGAAGCGCGACTGTCAAAGCCCTCTCCGCGTGGGCGAGAACGCGATGCGTGTTGGCATCGAGTTTCAGCAGCCGCGCGGCGGAATCGAGCTGTTCCAGCGCCATGGCGAATACATCAGCTTTTTCCATAATACACTCCCATTATTTAAGACAGCTGTCCCGCTTGTTGGTTTATTGTGAAGCTTGATATCGATAAAAAACAAAGCCCTGTTCCAGGTAATGGAAAAGGGCTTTAGATTACAGCAATCGGACTGATCAGAAACCAGATACAGAAATTCGGGCATCCCGGTATGATGCCGGCTCTCGGGATGCCTGTGGAAAACGCTATGGGGTACTTTAAAGGCATAGGGAAAATTGCTGGCTGCAATAGGCCGTTTTAACGACTGTTTGGATGCAGGGCATCCTCTGAAATGCTGGCTAATGTAGGCAATATAAAAATGATTGTCAAGGGATAAATCGGGCCCTGTTATCGCCAGGGATTGCCATCGCGCCGGTGCTGCTCAAGTTTACGGCGTTCTCTTTTAGTGGGCCTGCCCTTGTAGGCGGGCTTGACCCTTTTAACCGCTTCGCTGAAAAGCTTCATCAACTCCTGTTCTTCCGGAGAAGTTTCACGGGTGTGCAGTGTGTAGAGCAGGCGGGCCTGGGCGGCGGCGATGCTTTTAATGCAGAGCTGCACAACCTCCAGGTCGATGTAGGTGCCGCCGTGATGACGGATAGTCAGGAGGTCGCCGGGGCGGATCTCCTTGGCCGGTTTGGCGACCTGACCGTTGACCTTGACCCGGCGTTCTTCACAGGCCTCGGTCGCCTGGGAGCGAGTCTTGAAGATACGCGCAATTTTCAGCCATTTGTCGAGGCGCTGTGTGGCTATGACCGGTGCGGGGCTATTCTCCATCCGCTTCGCCTCCATCACCACTGAGGATGGCGAGGAGTTCCTCTTTCTCGACCATCTCTTTTTCCAGCAGCCTCTGGGCGAGGGTTTCGAGCTGCTTCTGCCTGGCGTGGAGAATGGTGCGGACCTTCTTTTCTGCCTCCTCGAGGAGAAGTTTGATCTCGGCGTCGATTTTGGCGGCCAGACTCTCGCTGTAGACCCTGCTTTCGGGCATTTCAGCGCCCAGAAAGAGGGTACGGCCGCCGCGTCCGTAGGAGACCGGGCCGATTTTCTCGCTCATCCCGTATTCCACCACCATGCTGCGGGCAATATCTGTTGCCCTTTCAAGGTCATTCTGTCCGCCGGTTGAGACCTGTCCGTACTGCAGCTCTTCAGCGACCCGGCCGCCCAGCAGGACGGTGATCCTGCCGATCAGCTCTGAGCGCGTCATCAGATAGCGGTCTTCGGTCGGGAGCTGCAGCGTATAGCCCAGGGCGGCGACTCCGCGCGGTATTATCGAGACCCGATGGACCGGGTCGCTGCCCGGGACGGCGGTGGCAACGATGGCATGGCCGGCTTCGTGATAGGCGACGGTCTCTTTTTCCCGTTTATTCATCACCCGGCTCTTCTTCTCGAGGCCGGCGACGACCCGGTCGATGGCCTCCTCCAGATCCTGCATCTCCACCTTTTTCTTGTTGTGGCGGGCGGCGATGAGAGCGGCCTCGTTGAGGAGGTTGGCAAGATCGGCTCCCACAAAGCCAGGGGTTCGCGCGGCAATCACCTTGAGGTCGACCTCGCGGGCGAGCTTGACCTGCCGGGCATGGACCGTGAGGATCGCCTCCCGGCCGTTGATATCGGGGCGGTCGACGACAATCTGGCGATCGAAGCGTCCGGGCCGGAGCAGGGCGATGTCGAGGATCTCGGGGCGGTTGGTGGCGGCCATGATGATGACGCCGGTGTTGGCTTCAAAGCCGTCCATTTCGGAAAGGAGCTGATTGAGGGTTTGCTCGCGTTCGTCATGACCTCCGTAAACATTGACACCGCGGGCTTTGCCGAGGGCGTCCAGCTCGTCGATGAAGATAATGCAAGGGGCCTTTTGCGAGGCCTGTTGAAAGAGGTCGCGCACGCGAGCGGCGCCGACGCCGACGAACATTTCGACAAAATCAGAGCCGGAGATGCTGAAAAAGGGGACCTGGGCCTCACCTGCAACCGCCTTGGCCAGCAGGGTTTTGCCGGTGCCGGGAGGGCCGACCAGGAGAACCCCTTTCGGGATCCGGCCGCCGAGGCGTTGAAATTTCTCCGGATTTCTGAGAAACTCCACGATCTCGCTCACCTCCCCGAGGGCTTCATCGATGCCGGCGACATCCTTGAACGTGACTTTGGTCTGTCCCTCGACATAGATTTTGGCCTTGCTCTTGCCGATGGACATCATGCCGCCGCTGGGGTTCATGCGCTTGAAAATAAATCCCCAGATCGCGAAAAGGATGGCAAAAGGCAGAATCCAGCCCAGAATCAGGGAGCGCAGCCACTCCTCTCCCTCCACCCCGCGATAGGCCACCTTGAAGGCCTCCAGTTCCTTGACCAGCTCGGCGTCCTCGATGCGCCTGGTGAAAAAGGATTGGAGATTCTTTTCTGCAAAAAGCTCCCTGTCCTTGGCCGCGGCAAAGATCTCCCGGATATTAAAGCCGCTGCGCCCGGCTGTGGTCGCTTTCAGGGAATCGAAACGGGCGCGCCGGGCGGAGAGAGCGGTGGAATCGCCGATGAAGTAGTGCCCCTCGATCCTGTCGGTGGAGACGCCCGCTTCAAAGATGCGGTTCTGGCGCAAGAGTTCCTTGAAGGTGCTGTAGGGCACCTCCTTGACATGGGAGGAGAAGAAAAGGTCGTTGAAGAGGAAGAGAGTCATGACCGCAAAGAGCACATACCAGATGGAAAAATGGAGTTTTCTCTCCATTTTGGGCTTGTTACGGTTGGGTGTTTTGTTGTCGCGTTGGAATAAAGCCATTCATTGCTCCTGGTCGTGCGGTCCAGACCTCCGCCGGGCTGCCTCTATCTGGTGCAGATCAGTTTGCCGATGGCGATCGACAGCAATTTGCTGTCGGTGCTGTCGGCGCGCGAGGGGATCAGCACCGGTGCGGTTGAACCCATGATAACATGGCCCAGACGCAGGCGGGCGAAATAGGTTGTCGATTTGGCCAGCATGTTGGCCGATTCGATCTCCGGGCAGAGAAGGATATCGGCCTTGCCGGCCACGGGCGATTCGATCCCCTTGAGCGCTGCGGCTTCTGACGACACCGCATTGTCGAGTGCAAGCGGTCCGTCGATTATGCAGCCCTTGATCTGTCCGCGCTGATTCATCTTGGTCAGAACGGCGGCGTCGATGGTGGCCGGGAGGGCGGGATTGACTGTTTCCACCGCCGACAGCACTGCCACCAGCGGCTTCTCATTACCAAGAGCGCGAGCCACCGCCACGGCATTCTCGATGATCTCGATTTTTTGTTTCAGATCCGGCTTGAGGGTGACGCCGCCGTCGGTGATCATCACCAGCTTGTTGCCGGGACGGGAAGGCTCCTCAAAAACGAAGAGGTCGCTGAGCAGATGGCTGGAGCGCAGCCCATGTTCGCTGTCGAGCACCGCTTTGAGCAATGCGGCGGTCTTGATCTTGCCCTTGAGCAGGATGTGAGCCTCGCCGCTGCGTACAGCGGCTACGGCACTCCGGGCTGCAGCCTCTTCCGCAGCATCGCGGATTTGAAAAGGCATCTCTCCGGAGCCGAACAGCGTTTCGTACATGGTCCGGATCTTGTCCCTGTCGCCAAAGAGGAGCGCATCGGCCATGCCCAGTTCATGGGCGGCCGCCACCGCTCCCAGCGCGGCTTCGTCGTCGGCGGCGGCGACGGCTACGGTCACTTTGGGGCCAAGACGCGCCTTGTCGAGCAATTCCTCGAAGGAGGTAATCATGAATATCTCCTGGTTGGGCCATTCTGCGCTGGATTTAATAACGCCGGGCTCTCTCCTGGCCGGTGAGAACGCGCCAAGCCCCCGCGGCCAGGGCCTCCATCTCCAGTTCGCCGGCGATGATCTTGATCGGGGCGATGAATTTGATGCGAGAGCTGATCATCTCTACCAGCAGTTTGGACCTGGCGAGTCCGCCGGTGAGGACAATTGCAGAGATATCCCCGCTGAGCACACAAGCCATGGCGCCGATCTCCTTGGCGATCTGGTAGGCCATGGCCGCAAAGACCTCTCCGGCCCTGGTATCTCCGGCGTTGATGCGCCGCTCGATCTCGCGCGCGTCAGTCGTTTCAAGGTAAGCCGCCAGTCCGCCCTTGCCCATCACCATCTGTTGAATCTCCTTTTTGGTGAACTCACCGGAGAAACAGAGGTCGATGAAAGGCTGCAGCGGCAGACTGCCTGTCCTTTCAGGCGAAAACGGGCCATCACTGGAGGCGTCATTGACATCAATGATGCGGCCGCCCTTGACAGGTGCGACAGAGATGCCGCCGCCGAGGTGGGCGACGATAAAATTGTGCTCGTTCGGATCCAGTTTCATGGACTCCGCAGCCCAGATGGCTGCCGCGCGCAGGCTGAGCGCGTGCGATAAAGCCCTCCGGGAGATCCGGGGATGCCCCGAATAGCGTGCAAGGCGGTCGAACTCATCGACCGAGACCGGATCGACGATAAAGGCGGCACAGCCGTAAAGTTGGGCGATTTTATAGGCGATGGCGCAGCCCATATTGGAGCTGTGCTGTCCTTGCACCCCTTTTCTGGCATCCTCGATCATCGATTCATCGACGACATAGGTGCCTCGGTTCAGGGGTTTGAGCATCCCTCCCCTGCCGACAACCGCATCGAGAGAGAAGGCTTTAAGGTTCTGGCGGTTGAGGAATGCGATAACAAGGTCGGTGCGGTAATCAAACTGATCCCATAAACCCTGGTAGCGCGCAAGCTCTTCCCGGGTGTGAACGAGATTCTCTTCCGAGACCTTGTTTTTACCGGCGAAAAGCCCCACTTTGGTTGAGGTGGAGCCCGGATTAATCACCAAAATGAGGGGCGAAAGGCTATCTGTCATGATGCCACCCTCCGGTTGACTCCGCCCGGAGTCTGGAACTCCGGGCGGAGTGCGCTGGTGCTATTCCTGGTATACCGTCTTTTTGGTGTAGTGGGTATGGAGAAGCTCATGGGCCTTGTGGCTGTTGGGCTCCCCGAGGAACTCCTTGTAGAGCTGCTGCACGGCCGGATTCTCATGCGATTTCCGGATGGTTTTGGCCTGATCAGCCTGGTAGATCGCTTCGGCGCGTTTTTTCCTGATCTCCAGGGAGGTGGGAACAGGTTGTCCGCCGCCGCCGATGCAGCCGCCGGGGCAGGCCATGATTTCGATAAAATGGTAATGGGCCTCACCGGAGACGATTTTTTTCATAAGCTGGCGGGCGTTGGCAAGACCGTTGGCGACGGCCGCTCGAACAGTGAGATCACCGACCTGGACCTCCGCCTCGCGTACGCCTTCCATACCGCGGACGGCCTTGATCTCGACCTGAGCCAGGGGTTTTCCGGTGACCACCTCATAGACGGTGCGCAAGGCGGCTTCCATGACACCGCCGGTGTTGCCAAAGATGACTGCGGCACCGGTAGAGATCCCCAGCGGTTCATCGTACGACTCTTCCGGCAGATCGGGCAGATGAATGCCGATCTGCTTCATCATCGTCGCTGCTTCACGGGTGGTCAGGACCGCGTCGACATCCTTAAAGCCGCTGCTGCTCATTTCGGCGCGGTCGCTTTCATATTTCTTCGCGGTGCAGGGCATGACCGAGACGACGAACATGTTTGCCGGGTCGACGCCGATCTCTCGCGCGTAGTAGGACTTCACGAGCGCGCCGAGCATCGTGTGCGGCGACTTGCAGGTGGAAAGGTGCTCCAATTGGTCCGGGAAGTTGTGCTCGACGTACTTGATCCA
This sequence comes from bacterium, assembly GCA_029560815.1. The sequence goes on along the minus strand of JAKQKF010000160.1, from coordinate 34 downwards.
GCCCGGCGAGCAGCTCGTGATCATCGGGAGCGTC
>JAKQKF010000153.1 GCA_029560815.1 bacterium | reverse complement strand
GGCGAAGGCGGTGGTGAAGACGGGAGAGAGCGAGAGCAGCAGGGTCGCCAGGCGGGAGCCGAGCACGACCAGGCACGAAAAGAAAGCCGCATCCCCCAACGCGAGTCCCACCACCCCGCTCAATCCAAGCCAGAGTTTCTGCTCCGCGCTCGCGGAAAACGGGAAAAAGGAACCGTCCTGGAAAAAGAGGGTGACACTGAGGAAAATACTGGCCAGGGTCAGCCGCATCAGGTTGGTGTTGAATGATCCGATCCGCTTGCCGAGAGCTTCAAAGAGGATGGCGGTGCTGCTCCACAATATGACCGCGGTCAGGGCGGCGATTTCACCTTGGTACGGCAAAGAGTTACCCTCTCGTTTAAAACCCACCCCGGAACAGGCTCCCGATACGAAAATTATCTAAAAATATAGTCAATAATGAAGCCATTTAAAAGCGGTTTTCTTCTGATTTCATCCTGTTTGACAGGATGACCAGCGGGTGGGCGCGGCGAACAGAGCGCTCTAAAAAAAGCTCTTGCAATTTTTCGCCAAATAGGTTACAATGGGGAAAGAAGAGCAAAACGGGATGGATTACAAGTGCAGATTATCATCGACGGCTATAATGTTCTGCTGCGCGGCCGGCGTGCCGGTGCGATCGGCGTGGCCGAGCTGGAACGGTTGCGGGAGGAGTTGACCCGCAAGGCGTCCGGATATGCCGCCTCCCGGGAGATCCGGATCACCCTGGTTTTCGATGGTCAGAACGGGGTGGGTGCGCCAGCCGCCGCTCCGGCCGGCAAGGTCAAGGTGGTCTTCTCCCGCCCGCCGGAAAATGCGGATGCTGTGATCAAAAAGATGGTTCAGGGGCACAAACAGCCGCGCAATATCCTGGTGGTCACCTCCGACCAGCCGCTGGCGCGCTTCGTTCACTCCTGCGGCTGCCAGCTGCTCTCCTCCGAGGCCTGGCAGCAAAAGATGGAGCACGGCCGTGACGAGGATCTGGCTGAAAAACACGGCCGCATCAACGACCTCAATCTGGATGAATGGATGAGGCTGTTCGGGGAAAAAAAGTAATCAGCGTCACTCCCTCCCGGGAGAGGCGCCTCTACCAGCGGTCCGGCGCACGTCCGGCCGCTTCCTCTTATTCAATCACCCACACCTGCACATCCCGCGCCTTGATCTCATGACCTATCTTCAGCTCCCGGCCGCGCGCGGTGAGATCCAGCTGCTGGTCGTGCACCAGATCCCGCAATCTGTACCTTCCTGTTTTCGTTACCTTAAGATCGACAGTCATTTGCTGATCCGATTCGCTGTGGTTGATCACAAAGAGGATCGATCCGGTTGGGGTTTGCCGCAGGCGGATCTCCACCGGGGCCTCCTTGCTGCCGTCGTGGAAACTGGTGAAAGGCCGCTCAACGCCGCTCCAGCGCACGATATTCCAGAGCAGGCGTTCATTGGCGCGGTCGGCCCGGAAGTGGTTGGCCATGCCGAGGAATGAACCGATAAAGAGGGTCTCGCCCTTGCCATATTTCGCTGCAGCCAGCGCGGCTGTGCCGTCGGCGAAGCGGGCCAGCACTTTGGCGCCGCCCCCGGACAACGGCACGACCGATTCGGCGAAATGGGATCCGCGCAAGGTGTCAGCGATCGTGAAACCCTGCATCAGCGGATGAGTCAGGTCGCACACCCCCATGGCCGGACGTTCGCCCATTTTGACCGAGCTTTCGCGCACCCCGAAGACCTGGTCCAGTCCCATCCCGGGAATGGCCGGCGCTGCAAAACCGCGCTCGTCATTCCAGGCCATCCGCGCCTCCGAGACGGCATAACCGCCGTCCGCGATGAATTTCTTCACTCCTGCGGCCGCCTCGCCCGTGAACATCAGGGGATAGGGGATGATGATCAGTTTGTAACCCGCCAGATCGCCTTTCTCCAGGTCGCGGCGGTGGATGAAATCGACCGGGATGTTGCGCTCGGTGAAGAATCGGTACCAGCCGAGCAGCGACTGCTGATGCAAATCCGCCGTGACGGTGCGCTGTTCGCCGCCGACCATCTGGGCGAGGGGATTGTAGACGATCGCGATCTGCGCCGGCACCGGATTCGATTCGAGCAGCAGTTTCATGTTATCGGTGATGATTCTGGCGGTCTTGCCGGCCGCGACCGCCCGCTCGGTGGTGCTGCCGTCGAGATTGATCAGCCCGTATCCGCCCGATTCATAGCCGGAGGACATCGGGTAGTATGCATAGATGTTGATCGCCCTGGCCCCCTTGGCGATGGCCGACCACATCCAGATGCGATGGTCCGCCGGAGTGATCGGATCGCCGATGTTGAGTCCGTAGGTGCCTTTGCCCGCCTGGAGCTCGCCGACGTAAAAGCCGCCGTTGCGCTTGTTGGCGCTGCGGGAGAAATCGACCGCGACCTGGAATTTCCACAGTTCCCAGTGGGTGCTGGGATGGCTGTGCTTGGGATAGAGGGAGGTGCCGTAATAGTCGATCTGCTCGGCCATGAGGAAATCGTCGGTGGCGCCGGCGCCGACATAGGGCGAGTAAAAGATCGAGGGCACGGCCGCGTGGGAGGTGATCACGTGAATTTTGTCGGCCTTGCGGATCGCTTCATAGCGTAGGCGCAGGTCGTGCGCCAGCTTTTCGTAGATAAAATTTTTCCAGTCGATAAAATCGGTATAGCTGAGGATGGTGCCGAAGCGGGGCGCGCTCACTTCGCTCCAGTTCGTGAAATTGCGGTACCAGGCCTGATTGAGCGACTCCAGTGTGCCGTATTTCTTCTGCAGCCACTGCTGCAAGACGCGCATGGTATGGGGGCAGTAGCAAAAGGTCGCGTTGGGGACATAGTTGATATAGGCCCAGTTGATGATGTGGGGCTCGCTCCAGAGGTCCCAGCCGTGGAAATTGGGGTGCTGCATGGCCGCTTTGGCGGTCTCGGTGAAAAAGCTGAGCACAGCCTCCTGGACCCCGGCGTGATCGCTGCAGCAGCCCGGAGCGGCCTGGGGCGTCACCTTGTCGCCGCTCTGGGCCTCGAACAGACCGTCGGGGAAGCGTTTGGCCACCCAATCGGGGGCGGAGTCGACGTACATCTGGCAGATAACGCGCAGCCCCTGTTCGCGGGCCAGCTCGCAGAGGAGGTTGAGGTTCTCGAAATGGTATTCGCCCGGCCGGGGCTCGCAGTGGGCCCACTCGACCCAGGTGCGGACGGTGTTGAAGCCGAGGGATTTGATCTGGGCGAGGTCCTTGCGCCACTCCGACCGCGACTGCGGAGTGATGGTCGAGAGCATGGGGGCGCGGGCGATGCCGCCGCTGTACCAAGCGGAGACGGGGAGGAAATCCGGCGTACGCTGGAACCCCTCCTGGGTGAAAGCTTGCACAGTGAACAGCAAGAGGAACAGCAGCCCGGTGTATTTTTTCAGCATAACTCATCTCCTTTGCGGCCGGCGGCCGGCTGTCCGGTTTATTTTACCGGGAGTGGCAGTGCCGGAAAATTTTCACGGAAGCGCTGCTCGCTTTCCAGCATCAATTTCTTCCCTTCAGCGATCTCTCGATTGCCCTGCTCCATCTCCTCCTGCCCTTTTTTGAGATCCTGTTCTGCTTTCTTGATCCTGTCCTCACCATCCTCTACCCTTTTTTCTCCTGTTTGGACGAGTTTGTCGCCCTTTTCCCAATCTTTGGCCAGCTGCTCCTTGAGATCCGCCTGGTTTTGTGCATCCACGGCGTGCCCCCGCATCAGGTCTGCGGTCGAAGCCGATTTGCCTGCACAGCCGGTCAGGAAAAGCAGAGACAACCCGGCCAGGGCCAGCGTTTGTAGAACCGATCTGTTCATGATATTTCTCCTCCCCAGTAGATTATTAAAAGCGTTATAGTGGTCATTACAGTGCATTAATTTAGCGTTTCATGGTTATTTTTACAAGTCATTTGTGGCCGCGAGCTGTTCCGGCGAGCCTGCAAGACGATCCGGGATGGATTGTGCCGGGCATGCGGTTTTTGGGGTGTCATTGCGACCCGAGCGGTGACCTGTCAGCGTACACCAATTCGCAGTATTTAGCTTATTCCCTTGATTATCAGATACGGATTGGCTACTTTTAATTCAGGCAGGAAACAACAGGGGGGAGGAGAGGGGCTGAAACTCTGTTAATGGGAGTCTTTCTACCCTTCCTCTACAGGGACACGATCAGGCTTTTCAGCAAAGGCAATCAAACCAGGAGAAAAATCATGATCCGTCGCATGCACGCTTTCCTGCTGCTGGCGTTGTCCGCAGCGGTCGTCGCAGGGACAGAGGAGAGCCGGCAGCCGGCCGGCGGGTGGCAATCTCCACCCCCGGAAATACTGCAAGTCCTGCACGCGCCCCAATTGCCCTCGGTTTCGACCTCACCCACCGGCGCGTACCTGCTGTTGATGGATCCCGCCACCTATCCGCCGCTCGCCAGCCTGGCCGCGCCGATGCACAAGCTGGCCGGCATGCGGGTGGATCCCGCAGTCAACGGACCCTATGGATCTTACGGTGCGGCTTTTCCGCGACTGGTCAGGGTTGAGGATGGCGCCGAAACTCCTCTCGCTCTGCCGGAGAACGCGGAAATTTATGGTTTGAGCTGGACTGCGGACGGTGGACGTTTCGCCCTGACCGTCAAACACGCCGGCCGCATCGGGGTCTGGATCGGCTCGGTCAGCGGGGAGCTGACC
>JAKQKF010000138.1 GCA_029560815.1 bacterium | reverse complement strand
GAACTCGTTGAGCGGCAGAATGACCCGACGGGCATTATAATAGGGAAGCGAGGGCGAGAGATAGCGGATTTTAACCGTCGGCGACTGGGTCAGGGTCACGGGCGAAAAGTTCATCTCAAAGCGCTTGTTCAGCTCGCCGTTCCAGTCACGGTACCAGCGATGGCGCAGCAGCAGGCGCGGCTGCGCTGCGGGCGCCGCTTGATAGCGCTTCTCCGCACTGGTCAGATCGACGATCTCCGCATTGCGGAATGCCGACGCACCCCAGGACTTGATCCAGCAGTCGGTGATCACCGCACCCTCGACGAGGTCGAAATCCCAAAACACTTCGTACGCCCCGGGCCGCAAATCACTGCCATAGGGCCAGGGCGTCAGAACGATTTCGAAGGTGATGGTGGTCTGATAAAAGAGGCCGAAGCATTCCACCTCGCAGGCGAGCTGCTTGAGGTCGAACTGGTGCCAGCTATAGCCGCTGCCATCGAGATTGCGGGCGTAAAAAGAAGCATAGGCAGAGGAAGAGCAGAAAAGCAGGATGAAAAGCCAGGTACGTTTCATATTGTATCCTCCTCACAAAGAAACAACCCGGATGATATTAGACAGGGGCTGACAGGGCTGGAAGATGTATGTGTTTAAGGTCTGCTCAAGAGGTGATGACAGCGGTATACTATAATATACGATCTGGAAAATGCAAAGCAAGTCCTTTCATGTTGAATCGCCCCGGGGGAGATGCCTTGCGGGGCGCAATTTTTCCTTGCTGGAGGCATAAAATATCTCTATCTTTTTCACAGCCCGGTCTGGCGGAGCAGGGGAGAGCTGCGTTTTCTCCGACCGGTTTGTCATCGGCGTTTGAAGAGCGGAGGGAATGAATCATTCATGAATCTTGAGCCTTATTCGTCAGAGATCGCCTGGGGCATCATCGGCTGCGGGGAGGTCACCGAGGTCAAGAGCGGACCGGCCCTGCAACTGGTTCCCCATTCGCGACTGGCGGCGGTCATGCGCCGCACGGCCGCTCTGGCGGAGGATTACGCCCGCCGCCACGGGGTGCCGCACTGGTACGCTGACGCCGACCGGCTCATCGCCGATCCGGAGGTCAACGCCATCTATGTCGCCACACCGCCCGACACTCATGCCGAATATGCCATCCGCGCCCTGCGCGCGGGCAAGGCGGTCTATGTCGAAAAGCCCATGGCGCGCACCCACGCGGAATGCCGGGAGATGCTGCGCGTCCAGGAGGAGAGCGGTGCGCCCCTATTCGTCGCCTATTACCGCCGCGCCTTGCCCGGTTTTATCAAGGTGAAGGAGCTCATCGATGAAGGGGCGATAGGCAGCGTGCGGCTGGTCCAGGTGCGGTTTCTGCGCCCGCTCGATGATGTCAGCGGCGGCCTGCCCTGGCGGCTGCGGCCGGAGATCAGCGGCGGCGGTCTCTTCTTTGACCTCGCCTGTCATACCCTCGATTTTCTGGACTACCTTTTCGGCCCCATCGGCGCGATCCGGGCCAACGCGTTCAACCTCGGCGGGAGGTACAAGGCCGAGGATACCGTCCTGGCCGGCTGGCGGCATGAGAGCGGTGTCGCCGGGACCGGCTCCTGGTGCTTTGCCGGGCCGGCTAATCTGGCACGGGACGAGATTGAGATCCTCGGCAGCGAGGGCCATATCCTGCTCTCCACCTTTGATTTTGTCCCCATTGTGGTGCAAAGCGGCAAAAACAGGAAGGAATTTACCCGGCCAAAACCAAAACACGTTCAGCAGCTGCTGATCGAGAATATCGTCGCCTCCCTGCGAGGCGAAGCGGAAGCACTCTCGACCGGCGTGAGCGGCGCGCGTACCAGCGCAGTGATGGAAGAGATGGTCAGGGACTATTACATAGCCTAGAAGGAAGCGGTCAACTTATGCCCAAGACCCTTGTCATCGTCGAATCGCCCGCCAAGGCGAAAACCATCAACAAATATATCGGCGGGGAGTACATCGTCAAATCCTCGGTCGGCCACATCCGCGATCTGCCGCCGAGCGCAGCCCAGGCCGGCGCGGCCGCCAAAGAGGAGGGGGGGGCCAAACTGCCCGCGGAGGAGCGCAAGCAGCGCAATCTGGTGCGGGTGATGGGCATCGATCCGGAGAACGGCTGGAAGGCCCATTACGTCATCCTGCCGGGCAAGACCAAGGTGCTGCGCGAGTTGAAGCAGGCCGCGGCCGCAGTGGATGCCATCTATCTCGCCACCGATCTCGACCGTGAGGGGGAGGCGATCGCCTGGCATCTGCGCGAAGCCATCGGCGGTGATCCGGCCCGCTACCGCCGCGTCACCTTCAGCGAGATCACCAAATCGGCCCTGCAAAAGGCCTTCAGTGCGCCCGGGCAGATCAACATGGACCGGGTCAACGCCCAGCAGGCGCGGCGCTTCCTCGACCGCGTCGTCGGCTATATGGTTTCGCCCCTGCTTTGGCAAAAGATCGCCCGCGGCCTCTCGGCCGGACGGGTGCAGTCGGTGGCCGTGCGCCTGATCGTCGAGCGCGAGCGCGAGATCCGCGCTTTTATCCCCGAGGAGTACTGGGAGCTGTGGGCCGACCTCCTCGGCAAGAATCCGGTGCGCGCCCAGGTGGTCAAGCACCGGGGTAAAACCTTCAAGCCGGTCAACAAGATCGAGACCGACCTCGCCATGGCCGAGCTGGAAAAGGCGGCCTATGAGATCACCGAGCGCAAGGACGCCCCGACCGTCTCCCGGCCCTATCCCCCATTCATCACCACGACCATGCAGCAGGCGGCGAGCGTGCGCCTCGGCTTCGGGGTGAAAAAGACCATGCTCCTCGCCCAGCGCCTCTATGAGGCGGGATACATCACCTACATGCGCACCGACTCGTTCCATCTCGCCCCCGAGGCGGTCGGCGCGGCCCGCCATTTCATTGAAAAGGAGTATGGCGCCAGATATCTGCCGGAAAAACCCAATTATTTCGCCAGCAAGGCGGGGGCCCAGGAGGCCCACGAGGCGATCCGCCCGACCCGGGCCGAGGCCGTGCCCGGTTCCATCCCCGGGCTCGAGCGCGACGCCGAGCGTCTTTACGACCTGATCTGGCGCCAGTTCATCGCCTGCCAGATGAAGCCGGCCGAATTCGACACCACCGCCATCACCATCTTGGCCGGCAGCTATGAGCTGCGCGCCCGCGGCCGGGTGATGCGCTTCGACGGCTGGATGCGGGTGCTGCCGCCGGCTAAAAAAGAGGACGAGACCGAGATGCCCGACCTCAGGGTCGGCGATCTCCTCAAGCTGATCCGGCTCGATCCCACCCAGCACTTCACCAAGCCCCCGGCCCGCTACAGTGAGGCCAGCCTGGTGCGCGAGCTCGAAAAGCGCGGCATCGGCCGGCCCTCCACCTACGCCTCGATCATCACCACCATCCAGGAGCGCGGCTACGTCAAGCTCGTCAGCCGGCGCTTCTATGCCCTCAAGATCGGCGACATCGTCACCGACCGGCTGGTCGAGAACTTTGACGACCTGATGGATTACGGCTTTACCGCGGCGATGGAGGAAAAGCTCGACGCCATCGCCACGGGCGAGGCGGAGTGGAAGCAGACCCTCGATGCCTTTTACGCCGGATTCAAAAAGCAGCTCGCCGCCGCTGCCGGGGGCATGCGCCGCAATGAGCCGGTGCCGACCGACATCCCCTGCGCCGGCTGCGGCCGGCCGATGGTGATCCGCACCGCCGGCACCGGCGTTTTTCTCAGCTGCTCCGGCTACGAGCTGCCGCCCAAGGAGCGCTGCAAGAGCACGGTCAACCTCATCTCCGGCGACGAGGCCGCCGCGGTCAAGCCCGCCAAGGAGACGCTGGAAGGGGAGGAGGAGGGCAACGCCGAGGAGTTGCTCGCCCGCCGCCGCTGCGACAAGTGCGGGGCGGCAATGGACAGCTGGCTGATGGACGCCCGCCGCAAGCTCTACGTCTGCGGCAACAGTCCGGACTGCGACGGCTGGGTGGTGGAGGAGGGAACCTTCAAGCTGAAGGGCTATGACGGACCGGTGCTGGTCTGCGACAAATGCGGGGCGGAGATGCAGCTCAAAACCGGTCGCTTCGGCAAGTATTTCGGCTGCAGCCGCTATCCCGAGTGCAAGAACACCCGCAAGCTGCTGCGCGGGGGACAGGTGGCCCCGCCCAAGTCCGATCCCGTGCCCATGCCCGAGCTGAAATGCAGAAAATCCGACGCCTATTTTCTCCTGCGCGACGGCGCCGCCGGGCTCTTTCTCGCCGCCCATAATTTTCCACGCTCGCGCGAGACCGCCTCGCCCAAAGTGGCCGATCTGACGCGTCACCGCGGCGAACTCGATCCGAAATTCCACTATCTCGCCGACGCGCCGCAGAACGACCCGGACGGCCATCTTTTCGAGATCCGCTGGAAGCGCAAGGAGGGGAAGCAGTATCTGGTCGGCGTGACCGGGGACGGCGAACCTTCGGGGTGGGTGGCCTATTTTGAGGAGGGGCAATGGCAGAGCAAGCGGGAAAAGGTGAGCGCGCCCAGGCGGCGAAAATAGCCTCATACTCCGGGAGCTTTTTCTTCTGTTTCAGGGTATTTCCAGCCCCGTAACACCGGCTTGTTCAACGGCAACTTTCTGCCGCCTGGCGGTCACCCTTCGACTGGGCCTGTGCATTATTTGCTTGCATCTCTTCCAAAAATCTGTTAGGTTTTGACTAACTACCCATCCCGAAGGTATGATGAGAAAATCCGCCCAAATTGCCGGCATTGTCTTCCTTTTTGCCTGTATGATAGCGCTTTTCTGGTCCGGCAGGGAGGTCAGACAACCCGGACGCCGTCAGGTCGATTACTGGTTCGTCGCCGGGGTCAAGGACGACAGCCCACCCTGCGTCGCGCTTTTCAATCAGGCCCAGGACAGCATTTACGTCAACAGCATTCCAATCCCCTGGAATGAGCACGAGAAAAAGGTCCTCACCGCCATCCTTAGCGGCGACCCTCCTGATATGGTCAATCTGGTCACCCCGGTGCCCAAATGGGCGGCGCGCAATGCCCTGGTCGCCCTTGATGCGGTCATCGCAGCGGACCGCCTCGACACGGCCCAGTTCTTTCCCTCCCTGTGGGAGGAGATGAAATATCGCGGCCGGACCTACGCGCTGCCCGCCTACACCGGCTCCTACGCCCTCTTTTACAACCGCCGGCTGCTGCGCGAGGCCGGCCTCGATCCCGGCAGGCCGCCTGCGACCTGGCAGGAGATCCGCGAGTACTCGCGCCGGCTGACGAAGCGTGAAAACGGCCGCATCGTGCGCATGGGCTTCATCCCACAGTATGGCACCATCGAGACCCCCCTGATCATCGCTTTTGAACTGGGCGCGCGTTTTATCGATCCCGCCGGCACCCGCATCAACCTGACCGATCCGGTGGCGGTGCAGGCCTTTCAGTGGGAACGCGACTTTTTCGATCTCTATTCGGTCGAGGAGGTCTCCGCCTTTATGGGCGGATTTGGTTACGGCAACCAGCATGGCTTCATCGCCGAAAAGGTTGCCCTCTTCATCAACGACAACAGCTTTATCGACCAGATCGAAAAATACCATCCCGGCCTTGACTACGGCGTGGCGATGATCCCGACTTTCGGCGATTCCCCCTCGGTCTCCTCGGCGGGCAGCTGGTGGCTGGCGATTCCGCGCGGAGCCAAAAACAAGCGGGACGCCTGGGCCTTTATGAAATTTGTCGTCAGCCGCGAGATCCAGCTGGCCGAGAGCATGAGCCGGGAGGAGACCCTCTTCCCGGTCAACCGCCTGGCCGCGAACGACTCGACCTTTCTGGCGATGAATCCCTACGTTGCCATCTTTAGCGGCCAGATGGAGCAGAGCCGCTCCAAGTCGATCGTGCCGCTGGTCCATGACATCTTTTGGCGCGAGTTCTCCCTGGCGCGGGAGCGCTCGCTGCGGGGCGTCATGCCCCCGCGGCAAGCCCTGCAGCAGGCCGAAAACACCATTCAGTCCTTTCTCGACCGGGCACTCGAATACGATACCTATGTCAATGCCAGAATGAAGACCGAGGATTTTTTCGATTGAGAGCAGCGCATATCACGCCTAACGCAGCAGCCCAAGAGCTGCTCACCACCTCGCCGCGGCAGGGCGCAGGATGGCCGGCATGAAACCCCTGAAGAAAAATACGCTCTGGGGCTACCTTTTTGTCTCGCCCTGGATCATCGGTTTCCTGGTCTTCGGCCTCTATCCCATGATCATGTCCCTCTATTACAGCCTCTGCCAGTACGATGTGCTGCGCATCCCCCAGTTCATCGGGCTGCGGAATTACCGTGAACTGCTCTTTGAGGACCACTATTTTTATGCATCTGTCTGGAACACCCTTTTTTATACCTGCATCCGCACGCCTCTGGTCATCCTCGGCTCGCTGCTGCTGGCGATGCTGGTCAGCAAAGCGGCGCGCGGGGTCAGGCTCTTTCGCACCATCTTTTTTATCCCCTCGATCATCTCGGGTGTCATCCTGTCGGTGCTGTGGATGTGGCTGCTCAATCCCGAGTACGGGCTGATCAACACTTCCCTGCAGTTCTTCGGGCTGCAGGGGCCGCTCTGGCTTATCGATCCACGCTGGTCCAAGCCGGCGATCATTCTGATGAGCGTCTGGTCTCTGGGCGGCGGCCGTATGCTGGTCTTCCTGGCGGCCATTCAGAGTGTACCGGACCATTTTTACGAGGCGGTCGAAATGGACGGCGGCAACTGGTGGGACCGGTTCCGTCATGTCACTTTGCCTTTCATCTCGCCGGTGCTCTTTCTCTGGTTCATCCTCGAGATCATCGGCTCCCTGCAGGTCTTCGTCGAAGCCTACGTCATGACCAAGGGCGGGCCGCTCAACTCGACCCTCTTTTACAATCTCTATCTCTATAACAAGGCTTTTGACGATTTCGACATGGGCTACGCCTCGGCCCTGGCATGGCTGCTCTTCCTGCTGGCGGGGATCATCACCTTCATACAGTTCCGGGTGAGCAAAAAATGGGTCTATTACAGCGGCGGGACCGGCAAATGACCACCAAAAAACGCACCGAATATCTGGTTTTTCTGCTCATGGCCATCATCGCCCTCTTTTTCCTCCTGCCTTTTTTGTGGGTGCTGCTGACCTCCATCAAGCCGGAGGCTGAGGTTTTTTCGAACAGCTTTTTGCCGGGCTCGTTCCAGCTCGACAACTATTACAAGCTTTTCCAAAAGATGCCCTTTCTGCAGTATCTGCAGAATTCGGTGCTGATCACTCTGCTCTCGGTCATCGGGGTGGTACTCTCCAGCTCGCTGGTGGGTTATGCCTTCGGCTGCATCGATTGGCCCGGCCGCGACCACCTTTTTTATCTGGTCATCGCCACGATGATGCTGCCGATGCAGGTGACCATGATTCCGGTCTTTGTCATCTTTAAGGAACTGGGCTGGCTCAACACCTTCAAGCCCCTGACGGTGCCGATGTTCCTGGGCGGTGGAGCCTTTAATATTTTTCTCATGCGGCAGTTCTTCATGACCGTTCCGAAGAGCCTGCTCGACGCCGCCCGCATCGACGGCTGCAGTGAGCCGGGGATCTGGTGGAAAATCGTACTGCCCCTGGCCAAGCCCGCCCTGGCGACGGTGGCCATCCTGACCTTTATGTTCACCTGGAACGATTTTCTCACGCCCCTGATCTATTTGTCCGATAAAGCCAAAGGCACCCTGGCGCTCGGTCTCGGGCAGCTGGCCGGGCAGCAGCAGCCGGAGTGGGCGGTGCTGATGGCGGCTTCGGTGCTGATGATGCTGCCGGTGATTCTGCTGTTCTTCCTTTTCCAGAAATATTTTATTCAGGGATTCACAATGAGCGGGATCAAGGAATAACTCTTGTTTTTTGGAGGTGGACTTGAGAAAAATGAAATGGGCACGCGGCTTGCTGATCGTCCTGCTGGCGGGGGCCGGAGTACTGCAGGCCGGCACAACCGGTAAAATCAGAGGCATCGCCGTCGACCGCGACACCGGCGCCCCGCTTCCCGGGGCCAATGTCGTCCTGGTGGGCACCTCGCTCGGGGCCGCTGCCGGCCTGGATGGGGAGTTTTTCATCCTCCAGGTGCCGCCGGGCACGTACACGGTCCGGGCGAGCATGATCGGCCGCCAGAGTGTGGTCATTGAAAATGTGGTCGTCAAGGTCGATCTCACTACTACTCTCCGGGTGAGGATGGTGGATGAGGCCATCGCCCTCGGCAAGGAGGTGACCGTTTATGCGGAGGCCCCGGTCATCCAGAAGGACGTCACCGCCAGCATCCAGAACATCGGCATCGCCGAGTTCGCGCGTATTCCGATGCGCGACGCCAAGCAGGGGCTGATGGTCCAGGCCGGCGTCTTTCTCGATCCCATTCCGGTCGCCGGCGGCCTCGGCTCGGCGGGCAAGGGCGAGACCCGCTATTCGGTCCGCGGCGGCAGCCAGGACGAGGTCAAGTGGTTCATCGATGGCGCACGTGTGAGCAATCTGCTCCTGGGCCGCGCCGACTGGGGCGGCGCCTTTACCAATGTGCCGATGCAGGCGATCAAGGAGGTGCAGGTGATGACCGGCGGCTTTACCGCCGAATACAGCGAGGCCCAGTCCGGCGTGGTCAGCATCGTCACCCGGGAGGGCGGTGATGCCCTTCACGGTTCCGCCGATTTCAGCTACGGTCTCGCCGGGCAGCACCATTTCGGCCCCTATCTCTATGACCGGGCAGAACAGAAAGAGTTCGTCGACAACACCCTGCCGGACGGCAGCCTCGATCCCGGCTGGTGGACCGCCGCACGCCAGTCCCAGGTCTACGATTATCGCAAGATCCCTGATTACACCGCCGCCCTCAGCCTGGACGGGCCGCTCTTCAGCCTCAAGGGCGCTCCGGTCACTTTTTTCACCTCACTCAACCTGAGAAAGCAGGCCTACACCCTGCCTCGTCCGCGCGACGCGCGCGATGCCAACAACGTCATGTTCAACCTCGCCTGGAATCCCCGCAGCATCAAGATGAAGCTGACGGGCTTTTACAACCAGGATGCCCATTCCACGCTCCAGGAGAATGGCGATTTCACCAATCAGGCCAAATATTACCGCGGCTGGGGCTCGCTGCTCAACACCGATACCTGGCTGCTCAACTACGGCTTTACCCAGTTTCTCAACGACCGGCTCTTCTACGAACTCAAGCTGGCCACCTACTGGTCGCATTTCAAGGAGAAGCCCAGCGATTTCTCCCTGGTCGGCGCCAGCCAGAAACCGACCCTCTGGGGCTTCCACCGCTTTGATGGCTATGAATCGGAGCCTTTCGATAACTATTCGCCGGTCCTCTACAACGATATCCTCACCGGCGATCTCTCGCTCACGGGCAATGTCAACTGGCAGTTCGACACCAACAACCTGCTCAAGAGCGGTTTTGAATTGCGTTACAATACCTACGACGAGCGGGAGACCTTCCGTGTCCCCTCCTTCAGCCGCGACAAGTCGCTCTGGCTGAACCGCGGATTGATGGAGAGCTATCATCCCGTCCAGGCCGCCCTCTTCCTGCAGGACAAGATGGAATTCGAGTCCATGATCCTCAACGTCGGCGTGCGCTACGACTATTATGATCCCAACATCAACTGGTTCGCTCCGACCACGCTCTACAACCTCGCCATCGATCCCGAGTTCGATCCGGCGCTCGATCCGGACAAGGACCAGGTCGATGCCAACGGCCATGTCAAATACTCCTTCGACAATCTGCTCGACAAGCCGCGCCAGGCGGCCAAATCCTTTCACATGATCAGCCCGCGCTTCGGGGTCTCTTTTCCGATCAGCGACAACTCGCTGCTCCATTTCAACTACGGCCACTATTACCAGATGCCGCCGCTCGACCAGTCTTTCGAGATCGGCTATTTCCGGCCGGAGTATATCGTCAAGAACATTCTTGCCGAGCGCGAGGCTGCCGCGGCCGAGGGCCGGGAAGAGCGCCACATCCCCTCCAATGACGGCGACGCAGAGCGGGTGGTGGGATTCACCAACCAGCCCCTCAAGCCGCAGAAGACCATCCAGTTCGAAGCCGGTTTCAAACAGAGTTTTGAGGGCATCGCCGTCATCGACCTGGTCGCCTATTACAAGGATGTCTTCGACCAGACCCAGGAGCGCATCGGCCTCTTCGACCACCATATCTACGGCTGGGATCCCTTCAACGAGGTCACCACGCCCAACGCCTCCTACCAGACCTACCTGGCAGGCGACTATGGCGATTCACGCGGCATTGAGGTGGCGCTCCATTCGCTCTTCAGCGACGTGCTCTTTTTCGACGTCAACTACAGCTTTAGCCGCGCCACGGAAGGCCGCGCCACCCCGGGCGTCATCCGCTACGACGGCGAGGGCAACACTTCCTACACCTGGGACAGCGATGTCAACAAGCGCATCCCGATCGAAAAGAGCTTCTCCCGGCCTCACGTCCTGCGCGTCAACAGCTATGCCCGCTATCCAAAGGTCAACTCCGCCCGCCTGGTCGACCGCATCTTCCGGGAGAGCACCATGAGCCTGCTCTTCAACTATTACAGCGGTCAGGCTTTCACCTATCTGCAGGCCACCGATTCGCCGGATACCTACAACAACTACCGCTTTCCGGCCATCTATACCTTTGACCTCAAGATCGAGAAGCAGTTTCCCCTCTGGGGCAGCCATGCGACCTCGTTCTATTTGAACGTCACCAACCTCTTCAATCGTAAAAACCTGCGTTCCTACGGCGACGCCCTCTTCGACAGTGAAGCGACCAAGAAATTTATCGAAAACGGGACGGTCTCGACCGTGGACGCCGACGGCTATGATATCGGCTGGCAGAACTATTTCGAGACCCGGCGGATCTACATGGGGGTGAAGTATTTATTTTAGATGAGCTCGCGCCAAGACGCAAAGAGAAAAATATATCTCACCATGGCACGGAGGCACAAAGAGGAAAAAACAAGACTCCCGCAAAGCCGCAGAGATAGCAGAGGTTTTTTAATTTTCTTTGTGTCTCTGTGCCTCCGTGAGAAATTTATTTGGAGTGGTGGCGGGGCTTGACGTCTCTGCGGATCTGCGCGAAAATTGTGTTTTGTTATGGTAGTGAATAGAAAAAGGCTAACCGAAAAGGGCATGCCATGAAATTCAGACTTTTCTGCCTGTTACTGATTCCCTTGTCGCTCTTCGCCCAGGCGCGCAAGGCCGAATTTAAATTTCACAATCGCGGCGTTCTGTGGGAGACCATGAAGGACGACGGCACCATCGGCGCCCCCGATCCCTCCAACCGCTTCCAGTACTATCCGAGCATGGACTGGCCGGGCGGGCCGGAGACCATGGTCAAGGATGACCAGCGCTCCTACATGGCCGGAGCCGGCCTCTGGATCGGCGGCTACCACGAGGACGGGACCCTCTTTTACACCGAGAACGGCCCCTTCAGCTATGTGGACCAGGGCACATTCGAGCCCCTCGAGGAGAGGAGTAATTTCATCGGCAATCCCGATTACGACCCGGCCGAGGCCGAGCAGGTCATCACCATGCGGCTGCGCACGACCCACGGCATCGAGGTCAAGCGCACCAGCCGCGCCTGGAGTTTCCCGGGCGTCGACAATTTTATCATCCTGGAGTACGAGTTCACCAACCGCAATGCGGGCCGGGTCACCGATCTCTTTCTCGGCTTTCCCTATCTGATCCGGCCCAGCTACCAGGATTTCGTCGTTCACAACGGCTGGGGGGACGATTTTAACCGCACCGACGAGATCGTCCGCTTCGATGACGATTACAAGCTGCTCTACGCCTGGGACGACACTCCCAACTATACCCTGCCGACCGATGTCGGCAATTACTGGGATGATCAGAACGAGCTGCGGACCACGGGGTACGCCGGCTATGCCCTGCTCCAGGCCACGCCGGCCAAGGGCAACCGCTTCCAGCCCGCGGTCGTCCTCTGGGCCCAGCTTCTGAACAACGAGCGCTATTTTTCGCTGACCAGCAGCTCCGCCGCGGACCTCTACAAGATCCTCAGCGGACAGGACAAAAGCCTGCAGGCTGATGAGGAGGCGCATCTCACCCCAATGATGCTGATGAGCCTCGGCCCCTACGACCTGGCGAAGGATGAATCGGTCCGCATCGTCCTCGTCGAGGCGGTGGCGGGCATCTCGCTGCGCGACGCCCTCAAGGGGCTCGAGGCTCAGCCCATGCTGGAGGACGGCGAGGAGATGCTGCAGGAGACCGTCTTCGCGGCGCAAAAGCTCCATGCCGCGAACTATGCGATGAAAAAAGTACCGCCGCCCTCGCCGGCGCTGCAGATCATCCCGGTGCCGGAGAACCAGTCGATCACCCTCAACTGGGAGCCCGTCGACCTGAGCTGGGTCGATCCCCTCACCGGGAGTCCCGATTTTCTCGAATATCGCGTCTATCGCAGCAGCCTCGCCTTCATCGGACCCTATGATCTGCTCAAGGCGATCCGGCCCAGCCGGTCGACCGACGTGACGCGCTACTTCGACGCCATGAAGAATAAATGGATCTATGAGGACAATACCATCAGCCTCGGCGCCGGCTATTTTTATGCTGTCACCGCCGTCGATGCGGAGGGAAACGAGAGCGCCCTGACCAACCGCAATTTTTCGCCGGTCTATGCGATCCGGAGCCCTGCCGCAAATGCCCTCAGCGTCACCGTCTTTCCCAATCCCTTTCACATCACTTCCGGCTTTCCGGTCAGCGGGGCGGAGAACTCGATCGTCTGGACCAACCTGCCGGCCGAGTGCACCATCCGCGTCTACACCAGCAACGGCGAGCTGATCAAAACCATGGTACACAACAGTCCCTTCTCCGGTGAGGAGACCTGGGACCAGCTCACCGATGCGCGTCAGCGGCCTGCCCCCGGGATCTATTTCTGGACGGTCGAATCCCCCGTGGGCCATGCCAAGGGCACTTTACTTATCATAAAGTAGAAGACGACTATGAAAGCAAAAATACTCCTTGCCTTACTGCTGCTGCCGTGCCTGCTCCTGGCCCAATACGATTACGGCTTTGATTTTGCCAAGACCGGCTCGGGCGGCCTGCAGTTTCTCAAAATCGGGGTCGGCGCGCGCGAGAGCGCCATGGGTGAAGCGGTCGCCGGCGACGTCAACGATGTCAACGCGGTCTTTTGGAACCCGGCGGGTCTGGCCTATGCGACCCGCTATCAGGCCTCCTTCTCCCACAATACCTGGCTGGTGAACAGCCGCCAGATCGCCGCTGCGGTGGCAATCCCCTTCAAGACCTTCACCGTCGCCTTCAGCGCCCTCTCGTTCGCTATCGATGATTTCGAGGAGACCACCGTCACCCATCCGGAAGGGACCGGACGCATGGTGAGCGCGGGGGACATGATGATCGGCCTCTCCGCCGCCCGCATGTTTACCGATAAACTCTCCATCGGCGGACAGGTCAAATATGTCAATGAAAAGCTCGACAATTACAGTATCAACAACGTGCTCTTCGACATCGGCGCCCTCTATTACACCGGCTTCCGCAATCTGCGCCTCGCCTTCTCGCTCCAGCATTTCGGCCCCGATATGGAGCTGGTCGACCAGGAGTACCGGACCCCGCTCCTTTTCCGCATCAACGCCACCGACGAACTCTACAAATCAGAGGAGATGGCCTGGACGCTCGGGGCCGAACTGGTCCATCCCACCGACAATGTCGAAATCGTCAACATCGGCACCGAGCTGCAGCTGCATAATCTCCTCTTTCTGCGCGGCGGCTACCGCTTCAACACCGACGAGGGCAAGCTCGCGTGCGGCTTCGGCCTGATCACCCCCGCCATGGCCGGGGTCAGCCTCCGCCTCGATTACTCCTTCGTCCAGTCCGAACGGGTTTTTGATGACATTCACCGCTTTACAGCAGGATTTATATTTTGAAAATAAAAGCACTCATTAAGAGAATGGTCCTGGTCATGCCGCTTTTACTCAGCAGCTGCAAGATTACCCAGATCACCCAGCCGGAGTCGGCGGACAAGAACAGCGAGATCACGGTGCGTCTCTCCATCCAGGACGGTGCGGATGCGAACATCCACAAGGGGGTACTCGGCATCCTCCTGCCCGCCGACTGGCGGGTGCTGGAGGCCGTCTACACCTCGCCCGTCGGCGACGGCGATCTCGAGTACAGCGCCGCCTGGACCGACTCCCTCGTCGCCTGCTATCCGCCTGAAGAGTTCGAGGGCGAGATGAAATGGGTCGGCCTGATCTCCGACCAGGGCTATGCCCCCGCTGCGCCCCTCACCATCGATATCGAGGTGAGGCTGCAGACCGGCGAGAACGAAGGCTGCTTCAAGCTTGGCTACCTTGTCACCAAGGCCACGCCCGATCTGCTCTGCTCCGGCAATGACGGCTGGGCCCCCTTTTCCTATCCCAACCCGATCGCCCTCCCCGCCGGCGCTGTCTGTGCGGGGGAGTACGAGGTCCGCAGGTCGGATTCGTGGGAGAGTCTGGTGACGCGTACCTCGGGCTGGACCGGCGCCGATGGCATCTATTCGATTCCGCTCGACGGCAGCGAGCAGCCGCACGGCCAGGACCATCTCATCATCTTCAGCGACACCTTCATCGGCCAGGTCGATGGTTCGGGCAGGAGGGTCAATTCCACCATCGTCAACAACACCCTCGCCCACCTGCAGGGCAACCGGCCCGATCCGGACCGCATCGCCTTTATGTGGGACCAGAGCGGTACCTCGCCGCGCGCGGTTTTCACACCCGCCACTCCCACTGCGGTTGCCAACGATTTTTACTGGCTGATGGACGGGGTCAAAATAGACTCCCTCATCCATCTCTTCGCCCTGCGGCTCCATACCACCGGCAGCGGCGCTTTCGACTGGAAGCTCACCGGGGTGGTGGTGATCTCTTTCACGCTGGATGAGAATCACTATCCGGCCGGGGTGCAGCAGCGCGATCTGCCCTTCTTCATGAAGGATGGCGAGCTGACCGCGGTCCTCGGCCAGGCGATCCTGCCCAACGCCGCCGCCTCCGGCAACAGCAAGGCTGATGGCTATATCTACATTTACGGCCCGCGCGATGATGACTCGGGCAAGAGCCTCGTCGCCGGCCGGGTCCTGCCCGAAGAGTTTCTCGATTTTACCGCCTGGCGATTCTGGGACGGGAGCGGCTGGAGCAGCGATCACACCGCCAGCGCCGCCATCACCAACCGCATCTCGCAGGAGTTCAGCCTCTCCGAGCTGAATGGCCGCTATATCCTCGTCTGCCAGATCGGCTCCTCAGTCGCCGTCCGCCTCGGCAACTCGCCCGTCGGTCCCTTCGAGATGTACCGGGAGATCTACAGGGCCCCCGAGGTGGAGATTTCGGACAACGTTTTTATCTATAACGCCAAGGCCCACCCATCGCTCTCGGATCCCGACTCCCTGCTCATCACCTATAACGTCAACACCCTCGATTTCGGCGAGAACCTCCGCATCGCGGATATCTACCACCCCCGTTTCATCAAGCTGTCGACCGCCGGTATCGGCAGCGGGGTGGCGGTGCCGGTCCCGCCGCCGGCGGCCTTTGCCTTGTTGCAGAACTATCCCAATCCCTTCAATCCGGCCACCGAGATCGCCTTTGAAATCACGGAGCGGACGGAGGTGACGCTGAAAATCCATAACGCCCGCGGCCAGCTGGTCGAGACCCTGCTCGAGGCGCGGAACTTTGCTCCCGGCCGCTATACCACCCGCTGGCAGCCACACAACCTCAGCAGCGGTCTCTTTTTCTACACCCTCGAGACTTCCGGCCGGCGCGAGACCAGAAAGATGATGCTGATCCAGTGAACGGGCCCGACGTGAGGGGGAGGCGGCTGCACGGCCGACAGGGGAATACCCGGTTCTGATGAAACCCGTCAAGCTGCCGCTCACTGTTTGCGGTTTTCGATCATCTGAAAATATGAAAGCCAACGATGAAACCGGTCAAGCTTCTTCTCGCCATCCTGATTCTTGCCGTCGCTGTGCAGGCCGATGAGATTCTCCCTCTGCGGCCGGACGGCAGCCTCCAGGCCTGGCTGACCAACGGTCCCTTTGAAATCAGGACCGTCGGCTTCGGCGACCTCTCCGACGACGCCCCCCTGGACGAGGAGCGGGCTGCTCCGCGCAGCGGGGAGGAGGAGCGAAATCCCGGCCTCGCGGAAGAAAAGAGCCCCTGGCTCCATCTCAGCGCCCGTGATGACGGCTTCACCGACCTGAATGCCTGGTACGGCTGGAAGACCCTCGCCACCCCCGAGAAGGTCTGGTACGCCAAGATCGTCTACGCCTGCGCGGAACTGGTCGCAGACCGGAATCGGGAGGCCATCCTGAGCTTCGGCGGCAACACCATCACCCGCATCGTCCTCAACGGCGAAACCGTCTATCACTCCCTCAGGGAGTGCAACGCCGTCCGGGACAACTTTTCCGTGCCGGTGACCCTGAAAAAGGGGAACAACCGACTCCTCATCCGCACCGCCAACTCGCATCGCAACCATGCGGTCGACTTTTTCGACCCGCTCCGCTTCGAATGGGGTTTTTACTGCCGCCTCCTCGACAGCCGGGGTAAAAGCCCGCTGGCCGGCATCAGCCAGCTGGTCGGGACCGGCAAGCCCGTGACCAGCTTTGCGCTCACGCCCACCTTTTTCTATAAAAAGAAGCGGGGCGGACTGGTGCAGAAATATCTGCTCGAGATCCATTCCGGCCGCCTGGCTAAAACCCGGGCGGTCATATCCATCCCCTACGCTCAGGTCCGATTCACCCTCAACGATATCGCTTTCGGGGCCAACCAGCGCGAGCTCTATCTGCCGGCCGTCGAGGCCCCGGTCAAGGTGCCGGCCGAGCTCGAAATGGCGGGGGAGAGCCTCAACCAGAGGGTGGAGCTGAAATCCCTCCCCAGATACGAGCTCTATTTCATGCCCCTGACCCACATGGATATCGGCTATACCAACCCCCAGCCGGTGGTGATCGAACGCCAGCTCCAGACCCTTGACCAGGCGGTCGAAAAGTGCGCAGCGGACTCGAGCTTCCGCTGGACCATCGAGACCATGTGGCTGCTAGAAAACTACCGCCGCGCGCGCTCGGAAGCGGCTTTTGCCCGCCTCATCGCCCTGATCAGGGCGGGGCGGATCGCGGTCTCGCCCATCTACTCCAATCCCTACACCGGCTGGGTGAGCGAGGCGGAGATGGCCGCCAGCTTTCGCATCGCTGGCGAGTACAAACGGCGCTACGGCCTCGACTATTTCGCCGCGGTCTATAACGATGTGCCGGGCCAGTCCTGGGCCCTGCCCCAGTATCTGCGCAAGGCCGGGGTGCGCTTTCTGGCCGACGGTATCAACGAGCTTTTCGCCGACTATAAATTCCAGAAGAGCCTTCCCAAGGTCTTCCACTGGGCCGGCTCGAGCAGCGACACCCTGCTCCTCTACCTGACCGAGGCCTACATTGAAGGGGCGCGCTACGGGCTTGAACGCGAACCCGAGGCGACCGCCTGCCGCATCTGGCACCGCGTGCACAACCTGCTGCGCCGCGACTATCCTTTCACCAAAATCCTCATCAGCGGGGCCTACTCCGACAACAGCGGCATCGCCCTGGCGCAGTACGAAAACGCCCTGCGCTGGAATAACCTCTACGCCTGGCCGCGCTTCGTCATCGCCACGCTCGACGATTTCGGCCGCGCCCTTTGCGCCGAAAACCCGGCCCTGCTCGAGACCCGCCGCGGCGACTGGACCTCAGACTGGGATATCCTCTACCAGGGCGAAACCCGGCGCATGACCGGCTACCGCGCAGTGCAGAACCAGCTGCCCGGGGTCGAACTCCTCGCCGCTCTCTCCGCAGCCATCCATCCCGAGACCCGCACCGGCGCCGGCGAGATCGATGCCGTTTACGAGGATCTGCTCGGTTTTTCCGGCCACGGTAGCGGCCTCGAGTACGGCTTCGGCTCGCGTGAAGAGAACCTCTATACCGACGCCGTGCGCGACGACCACGTCCGCAACGCCGCCCAACGCGCCCGCGCCCTCCGCGAACGCCTGCTTTACCGGCTCACCGCTCCGAAGGAGAGCTTTGACTCGCACGGGATTATGGTCTACAATACCCTCTCCTGGGAGCGGTCAGCCCCGGTGGAGATCGATTTTCCCGCCACCGACACCAATGACTATGCGGTGATCGATCTGGCGAGCGGTGCAGAAATCCCCGGCCATCGCAGCGGCGAGAGGCTCTCCTTCCTCGCCAGGGGTCTGCCCGGTATCGGCAGCCGCCAGTTCGAGCTGGTCACCCGGCCGGCCCCGGCCGCGCCCGCCGCCGGCCCGCTGACGGAGAAGAACCGGGCGGCAGCCGGCAAAGAGCGCGCTCACTCGCAGCCGGAAAAGGGCCGGTCTGCGCCCGTGCAGGCCCGCGGCCATGCCGCCCTGCCGGCGGCCTCGGGCCCCGCCATTGAAAATGAATATTACCGCATCAGTTCGACCGGCAAGGGCATCGAGATCCTCGACGCGGCCACCGGCAGGCCCCTTATGGATCCCGCCGCGGCCTTGCCCTCGTTTCTCCCCTTGCGCAAACGCTTTCAGCTCAACGAATCCTTCGCCCCCGTCGCCGGCTGGGCCGGTGAGCCCGGTATCGCCAGAAATCCGGTCTATGAAGAGCTCAGCCGGGGCTACACCGGAGCACTCTATCGCACCATTACCTTCCGGCTGTGGCGCGGCCTCAACCGCATCGACATCG
Source organism: bacterium (assembly GCA_029560815.1). Next base: position 10,180 of record JAKQKF010000138.1, on the reverse strand, counting down.
CTGTGGAGATCGACCTGGAAGCGCTGCAAAAGAGCGAACATACCGAGGAGTACGGGCTCGCTTTCGCTTTCAACGCCCGTGGGGGGGAGATTCGCTGCGAAACCCTGGGCGGACTGACGACCCTCGAGGAGCGCTTCAGCGGCGTCGGCCATACCTTTTTCTCCATCCGCCGGGCGCTCGGTGCGGAAACGGCGGAGGGCACTTTGCTGCTCGCCTCTCCCGACTGCCGCGTCTTCGCCCTCGACACCCTGAACAACGCCGGCACCGTCATCGCCAATCTGGTCAACAATTTTCCTGAATCGTGGAACCGCAACGAGGTGAACTCGGGCCGCCTCACTTTCCGTTTCCATCTGGCCGCCGCCGATGCGCAGCAGGCCGATATCACCGCCTTTGGCTGGGAGGCCGCCGCGGAGCCCCTGGCCCGCCGCAGCTGGTACACCCGCGCGAAACCGGTGCAGCAGTACCTCACCTCATCCAATCCCCGGGTCAAGATCATCTCGCTGCGCCCCGCCGGGGAGGAGAACGGCCGCTATGAACTGCTGCTGCAAAACAGCGATCCCGAGGCCGGCCAGGTGGTGACCCTGCAGTCGGCCCTCTGGCTGGCCGGGGCCGCGGTCACGGAACTCGACCTGCTCGGCTGCACGCTCGGAACTGTGCCGGTGCAAACGAATGCGATCACCCTCACGCTTCCTGCCAACGGCCTGATGCGCATCGGCATCGAAAAGAAGCCATGAGCTGATGACCATGATCAAAATTGCCTCGGTACACGACCTTGGCCCCCAGTTCACGAATAACCCCCACCGCATGGTGGGGCAGGACGGGGCCTACTCCATCCCGACCCGGGCGGGACTGCTCTGGTTCTTCGGGGACACCCTCATCGGGGCGCGCCGGCCGGGCGAGAGCATCTGGTACCCGGACGGAAAGCCGGTCGGCCACGCGGATATGAGCGGGGTGGCCGGGATCGAGCGTATGATCAACAACACCGGTCTGCTCTCTTCCACCCGGGTGGGGCCCGCAGGCATCGGCGAATTCCGTTATCTCCTCGACGGCTGTGGCGGGATCAAACCCCTCATCCCGCTGGAAAGGGGGGAGGACCCCGACTGGATCCGGGTATGGTGCCTGCACGGGATCGAGGTCGATGACCGGATCTATCTTTTTTTCGTCAAGGTCGAGACCGTGGAGGAGGGGATCTTTCCGGTCAATTTTCGCATCCTCGGCTCCGGCGTCGCCGCCGGGGATGCTCACGACTGGACCTTCACGCGCCTCCGCCATGGCGGCAGCGACATCTGGTGGCCGGCGGAGCAGCCCCACTTCGCCTCGGCGGCCCTCGCCCCTGCGGGCGATTATCTCTATCTCTACGGGGTTCTGCAGGGAGAAGACATGGTCCAGCGCTGCTATCTCGCCCGCGTCCGGCGGCAAGAAATCGCCCGGCTGGATGGTTATGAATATCTCTGCGCGCCGGCGCCGGCGGACGAGGCGGGGCCGGCCTGGTCGCCGCGGATCGGTGAAGCCGTGCCCCTCTTCGACGGCATGCCCAACGAGCAGTCGGTCTCCTGGAACCCCTGGCTGGGGTGCTATCTGGCGGTTCACTCCCTCGACCTTTCGGGCAAGATCGTCGCCCGCACCGCCCCGGAACCCTGGGGCCCCTGGAGCGCACCGGTGGAGCTTTATCAGGTGCGCCGCAGCCATCCCGCCCGCCTGCCTTATCCCCAGCTCATCTACGCGGGCAAGGAGCACCCGGCGCTGGCGCGGGAGGGGGGCCGTGTTATCTATATCACCTATATCGAATTCGAAGAGTATTATCCCCATCTCCTCGAAATAACTTTGGCTTGATAAGGAATGCCCGTGATCCCTGATTCCCAATCCCTCGGCAGCGACCGGCTCCTCCACCGCTTCGGCGACATTTTCAGTCCCCCGGGCATCACCAATTTCTGGGGCGTCTGCCAGGCGGATCTCGATATCACCGGCGTGCGCAGCCTCAATTTCCCCCCTTTCACCAACGGGGACAAGGTGACCGCCTCGCTCTTTCTGGATGGCTGGTACTTCGCAGCGCACAACCAGTCCATCGCATTCACCTGGTATCCCGACCGCGTCGTGCGCGAGGCTGAACATGAGGGACTCCAACTCACCTCCGAGATGATCCTCCCCTTCGGCCGGACCGCGCTGGTTATGCGCCTCGAGATCCGCAACCTCGGCGGAGCGGAACGCGAGGTGGCGATCAAATTCGGCACCGCTGCCGCTGTCACACAGAACCGCGAGACCGGCAAATCCTATATACCTCCCTCCGAGGGTGACAATCGGGTCACCGTCGAGCCCTCGCGACGGGCCGTGCTCTTTGAGGCGCTTCACAGCCAGGCTTGTTCCCTCCAGGGCCTCTATCCCGCGCCCGACCGGGCCGACGGATTCGGCCTCGAAAAACGGCTGCAGATCCCCGCCGGTGGCGCCGTCACTCTCTGGTATTTCAATATCATCGCGGAGAGTCCCGCTGAGGCTTTCCGCCAGTTCGATGCCCTGGCCAACGAGCAGATCAGCCGCCTCTTCGCCGTCCACCGCGAGGCCTGGGACCGTCAGATCGCCGCCGCCTTTACCCCCGGCAATTCCGAATACTCGGGTTTCCTGCCGACCCTCCACACCCGGGATGAGGCGATCGCCCGACTCTACTATACCTGCGTCCTCGGGCTGCTCTATTTCCGCCGCGACAATCCCCATTCGGTCTATGGCCGCGCCTACGACACCCTCATGCCGCGCTACTGGCAGACCACCACCTTCATCTGGGACTATTTCATCAGCGGGGGCGCCCACGCCCTGCTCGATCCCGCCGTCCTGCGCAAATACATCGGGCTCTGGATGGGGACCGACCTCCACTCCCACTTCGGCACCGAGTACCTCAATGGCGGGACCGTCGGCCCCTGGTACGCGGTCAACGATTACGCCCTGATCTCGCTCGCCGACGACTATCTGCGCTGGAACGGGGATTTCGCCTGGCTGGAGAGTGTATCCGCCGCGAGTGCGCCGGCAGCAGGGGAAAGCCCGGCCGCGCCGGGGGCGCGCAAGGTCATCGACTATCTGCGCGAATTTGCCTTCAACTACCGCCGTTTCAAAACCCCCTCCGGTCTCGCCGATTACGGCGGCATCAACAACCTGCTCGAGTGCGTCAGCACCTACATCCATGAGGTCGCCAGCCTCAATGCGGGCAATATCTACGGTCTGCGCACCCTGGCCGAAATTCTCGACCGCCGCTACAACGATCCCGCGGCCGGGGCCTGTCTTGAGGAGGCGCAAGCGCTCCTGCAGGAGGTTATGAAACTTTACACGGAGGGAGGCGGCTACTGGAACGCCCGCTTCCCCGACGGCGCCCTGGTCGAGGTGCGCCACTGCTACGATTTTATCACCACCCTCGCCACCCTCGCCGGCGACCTCAGCACCCGGCAGCAAGAGGAGATGGTGCGCTTTTTTATTGAAGAGCTTCAAACCCCCCACTGGATGCGCGCCCTCTCGCCCCGCGACCCCAACGCCCTCTTCAGCGTCCGCCCGGATCATCAGTGGAACGGGGCCTATACCGCCTGGCCGGCCCTCACTGCCGCCGGCCTCTACCGCATCGGCCGTGCCGATATCGCCTTGCCCTGGCTCCAGGGGGTGGCGCGTTCGGTCAATCAGGGTCCTTTCGGCCAGTGCCATTTCGTCGAGAGCGCCATGCCCCCGGAATCCGGCGGGGCGCTCAAGGTTTTTTACGAATGGCCCTACGGCTCGGACTGGGCCTGCTCCTCCTGCGGCAGTTATCTCACAACCATCATTGAGGGGATCTTTGGCGTCCGGGCCTCCAAATTCGACGGCATCAGCGCCGCCCCGCAGTTCGCCGGTTTCGACCCCGGCGCTGAACTGCACAACCTCAGATACCGGGATGAGCTTTTCAACGTCTCCCGCAACGGCTTGACCAGAATAAAGTGACCACGGCATGAGAAAAACTATTTTTGTACTCCTGATCGCAGCAACCATGGCGGGATGCCCCATGCAGAAGAAAGAGCTTTCTCCCTTCGACCGCTTCCTCGCCGATGCCGGCAAGACCGGCAGCCCGGCGGAAAAGCAGAAGCTGGCGGATACCTTTTATCAGAGCCTGCAGCCTTCGGCCTATCCGATCTTCCCGGATGATACCACCTGGGTTTTGATCTACAAAGGGGAAAAAGATTCGGTCGGGGTCCTGGGCGATATGAATAACTGGACTCAACCGGACTGGATGACGCGGGTTGAGGGGACTGATCTCTTTTACCTGCGCGGCACGGCCCCTGCCGGCGCCCGCCTCGAGTACTGGTTCCTCTTCGGCGCCAACAGCCTCTGGGCGGTCGATCCGCTCAATCCCGCCAAGGCCCTCAACGGTTTCGGCGAGCTTTCGGAGCTGGCCATGCCCGGCTATGAGCAGCACCCTTACTTCGCGGAGTACCGCAGCGGCCGCAAGGGCGGCGCCGACAAGCTCCAGGTGCATGAAATCGGCTCGCAGGCGCTCGGCTATCCCCACACCCTGCACGTCTATCTGCCGCCGGGCTATGAGGCCGGAGGAAACTATACCGTACTCTATCTGCAGGATGGACTCGACTATGTCGAGTTCGCCCAGGTGCCGCAGATGCTGGACCAGCTCATCGCGTCCGGCGCAGTCCGGCCGCTGATCGCCGTTTTCGTCACGCCCCCCAACCGCTTCAAGCCCGGGATGCCCAACCGCATGACCGAGTACGGCATGAACGGCGACTATGTCTGCTTTTTTGCCGATGAGCTCGTCCCCTTTATCGACGGGCAGTACCGTACCATCACCTCTCCGTCAGCGCGGCTGGTGGCCGGAGACTCGTTCGGCGGGCTGATCTCCGCCTTCATCCCCTTCATGCGGCCGGATATTTTCGGCAACGGGTACAGCCAGTCCGGCTACGTTTCCTTCCGGGGCGATTCCCTGATCGGGCTCTACCGCGATCAACCGAAAAAGCCCATCCGTCTCTATGTGGATGTCGGGACCTACGAGGAGAAGGTCGGCGCCTCCTTCCTTCCTGCCGCCGAGACCAATTTTACCGGGGGCAACCGCCGCTTCGAAAAGGTTCTCCGGGCGGCCGGCTACGCGTACGTCTACCGCGAATACCCCGAGGGCCATACCTGGGGCAGCTGGCGGCGCCACCTCATCGACGCCCTGATCTGGTTCTTCCCGGGGGAAAAGCGATGAGGATCGGCATCGATTTCGGCGGCACCAATGTCAAGTTCGGCCTCTTCGATGAGGAGGGCAATACACGCCGATTTGCGGTCGAGAGGGTGGCCGATCTGGCTGCGACGGGCGCGCTGCTGGAGGCCCTGCTCGCCGCCGCCGCCCGCTTCGCCGCTGGCGCAAAGCTGACCCGCGGCGGCCTCGGCATGAAAGGGATGGTCGATGTCCAGGCCGGCGGGGTGATCAACGATGTCGGCGCGGCCGATGAATTCGCCGGCATCGACCTGCGCGCGCGCTTCGCTGAAAGGCTGCGGGTGCCCTTCGCCTTCGACAACGACGCCCGCGCCTACGCCTTCGGCGAATGGAAGTTCGGCGCCGGCCGGGGCTACCCCTCGATCATCGCCATGACCCTGGGTACCGGCGTCGGCTGCGCCGCGGTCATCGACGGCCGCCTCTTCCGCTCCAGCAATCCAGCCAGCGGCCTCCTCGGCGGCCACATGAGCATCGACCGCAGCGGCCCGGAATGCCCTTGCGGACTCAAGGGCTGCCTGGAACTCTACTGCTCGGCGGTCAATTTTGAAAAGCGGCTCCTCGCCGCCTTTCCAGAACTGGCGGCCGAGGCCATCCCGCTCAAGACCTTCTTCGAGCGGGCTGAAGCCCGTCCCGCCTGGGCCGCCGTGAAGGAGGAATTCATCGACAACCTCGCCATCGGAGTGATCAACGTCATGCACGCCTATGGCGTCAACACCGTCGTCATGGGCGGAGGGCTGATGAAGAGCCATGAAAAGATCATCCCCGGCCTGCTCGAGATCGTCAAACGCCGCGCCTGGATGGTGCCCAAAGGCAATGTGCGCATCCTGCCGGCCCTGCTTGAGGACCGCGCCGCCTGCCTCGGCGCCGCCTTTCTCGATGAATGAGGGAAAACGGTGGCGGCAGAGCAGGCCTTTACGATATTTATATAACGGGAAAATGCAATGAAGAACAGTGACCATGGGGAGTTGACCCCTTTTGCAGTCCCCCTGCCCGCCGAGGCTGTATCCTACCCGAAAGGCTGTTACGACGCTCTGCCCTCTTTCCCCCTTGCAGAGGGGGAGATCAACAAGGGCTATGCCGCACTCGCCGGCCTGATCGCGCAAAAAATCCCGCACGGGCTGCGCGTGCTCGTCATCGAAGGTTTCCCGGGGGTTGCCTGGGATCTTTTCCTCGCCAACCTGCAGGCCGAACTGCTGCGCCTGGATATTCGCCCCGAACTTTTGCGCTTCGCCGCCGCCCTGGCCGATCCAGCCGCCCGCGAGGCCGCGCTCCGGCCATTCCTCGGCGGAGAGGACCGCCTCTTCGGAAAACACTGGCCTTTCGGACCGGAAATCTTCTTCGATCCGGTCCAGGTGGAGGAGCTGCGCATCACCGCCTCGATCCGCCGCGCCGACAAGGCCGACCGGCTCACTATCATCGCCGGCAGCGGAGCCTCGCTGGTCGAACTCCAGGATGAACTCTGGTATATCGACATGCCCAAGGATCTCATCCAGGAAAAGTTCAGGGCGGGAGAGGCCGGCAATACCGGCCATAACGCCGCTGATTTTGAAGAGTTCTATAAACGCTGCTATTTCGTCGAGTGGCCCGCCTTCAGCCGCCAGAAGCGGAATATTCTCCCCGGCATCGAACTCTTCATTGACGGCCAGGACGAAGGCGATCCCGCCTTCATGACCGGCGCCGCTTTCCGGCAGGCGCTGGAAGAGCTCTCACGGTCGCCCTTTCGCGTCCGGCCATGGTTCTACCCCGGACCGTGGGGCGGGCAGTTCATGAAGGGCCATATGAACCTCGACCAGAGCAAGCCCAACTACGCCTGGTCCTTCGAGATGATCGTTCCCGAGAACGGCATTGTCTTTCGCAGCGGCAGCCGCTTTCTCGAGTGCTCCTTTGACTTTTCTATGTACGCCCATAACCGCAATATCCTCGGCCCGCGCGCGGCCGCGCAGTTCATTTACGAATGGCCGATCCGCTTCGACTATCTTGACACCATCGACGGCGGCAACCTCTCCGTCCAGGTCCATCCCCGGCCGGACTATATCAAAAAGGAGTTCGGCGAGACCTACACCCAGGATGAGTGCTACTACATCGTGAACGCCAAACCCGGCGCCCGGGTCTATCTCGGCCTAAAGGAGCATACCGATCTGGAGGAATTCAAAAAGGCCCTGCTCCATTCGGCGGCGGCGGAGGAGGAGTTGGATGTGGAGGCCTGGATCAACAGCGAGCCCGCGCAGCCGCACGACCTCTTTTTTATCCCCAACGGCACCGTCCACTGCAGCGGCCGCGGTAATCTGGTGCTGGAGATCAGCGCCACCCCCTATATCTTTACCATGAAGATCTATGATTATCTGCGGCGGGATCTGGAGGGCAAGCTGCGGCCGATCAACATCGAGCGCGGCTTTGCCAATATCCGTTCTGAGCGCAGGGGGAGCTGGGTGGGCAAAAACCTGGTCGCCCGGCCGGAGATGATCGAGGCGACGGAGGAGAGCCGGCTCTACGAGCTCTACAACCGGCCCTGGACCTTTTACGTCGTCCTGCGCGCCGAGTTCGACGCCCGCTATACCCTGCTCACCGAGGGGCGGGGCTTCGCCGTCAATCTCGTCGCGGGCGAGAGGGTGGAGGTGCGTTCAGCCAACGGCCGTGTCACCTCGCTGGCCTATCTCGAGACCATGCTCATTCCGGCGGCCGCGGAGGCGGTCACCTTTTTCAACCAGGGAGACCAACCCTGCCGCCTTGTCCTCGTTTATGTCAAGCCCGAGGCCGGCCTCTCCGTGCCGGTCAACGATCCCAATGACTAGGTAGCAGCTCACTTCCACCCGCCCACTCCTCGCTCCCACCCCGGCGGGCTTTAATCAAATTAGGCCAAACATGAAGATAGTCCAATTATCATGCCCATCGTTTCCGGGTAATAGAAATGATCGGATCAACACACAGCTCTGGTTCAGCGGGAGTTGAATATACGCCTGCGTGAAAATTTACGAGATCTCAGACTGGATAGCTTTCAAATACTCGAAATAAGTTCCCTGATAAAGTAAAATCCTGAAGGCAGCCTGATTCATTTCAGATTATATCAGATTCTACAGCCTTTCTGGCAAATATCCTTTCAGCTATCACAGGTTCCAGTAAGGTTGCCTCGACACATACCACCCATTCTGACAGGTTGAGATTGCTGGAATCAGCACAAGGAGTGCATTTAATTATGGCGCAGTACTTCTTAAACAGACGTTGGGGTGTTGCATATAACATATAAATTACGGCACTCCAGCTTCAACATCATTCATCGTGAGAACAACACCGAACATCAGTCAAAAATAGGGTTTCTTGACGGTAAATTTTGCGCGGGACGAGCAAAAATTGTGGCAACACACAAAATAATAAACGCTTGCAAGTTTCTCTCCCGGATTTTACAACAAGACTGTAATACGATTCTTTACCCCTTTGTTGGTCTCATCTGTTTCCAATCAAATTCTCCAATCCTGCCACTCCATATAATGGGATGTTGTAGAATTCCTTTTCCCGACTGAATATTCTTGGGGAGATTCTGATCACTCTTTCAGGTTCGTACTTGCCCTCATATACGCGCAGGCTTTTGAGATTTCTGCTTGATCCGCTTTTAACTTCGGCGGGATAAATTTGGCTGCCCCTTTGAATCAGAAAATCAACCTCCGCTTTGCCTTCTGATGACCAGTAATACAACTCGTATCCGAACGTATTGACAAGTTCAGAGGCGACAAAATTTTCAATGAAAGCGCCGTTGTAATCGGCAAAGATGGCATCAGGCTTGAGAATGATATCCGAGGTAAGACCTAGCATGGCTCCCAGCAAGCCGGTATCGCAGAGATAAAGTTTGAATTTTGTTTTATCCGAATATCCTGTGAGCGGGATTTTGGGGACCGGGACGTGATAAGACGGATATACAAGTCCGGCGTTTTTCAGCCATGTGATGGTGAGTGAGTGCGTCGAGCCCCTGGCTTTTTTGGTTACGCCTGTGTAAGTAAATTTTTTGTTCTCCCTTGAGAGCTGATAAGGAATTGAATCCCACACTTCCGCTGTTTTTACCGCCTGATCGGTTGCGGTATACTTGGAAAAGTCGTTCTTATAGGAGATCAAAATCTCGTTTTGTATTTTCCTCGCCTCAGCTATATCGGTGTTTTCGAAATATGAGTGAAGAACCTCGGGCATTCCTCCCAAGTAGAGATATAATTTCAATTTTTCTGCAAGTTTGTTATGAAACACATCGCCAAGCTCATCAAGCCGGCCTGCACTGATCATTTCCGCAAGAAGGCCGTCCCCGGAAGCGTCAAGAAATTCGCTGAAAGACAGCGGATACAAAGTCATAAAATTCACTTTTCCCACCGGGAAACTGCTTTTTTTGCCTACACTGACCCCCAGGAGCGAACCTGCGGCAATTATATGATATTCAGGGGCTTCTTCGGCAAAATATTTGAGGCTCGTTATCGCACGGGGGCAGATCTGGATCTCGTCAAAAAAAACAAGCGGATTATCAGGAGAAATTTTTCTGCCAATAAATAGAGACAGCTTGGAAATAATGGTCCTGGGGTCAAGGTCACCGTCAAAAATTATGGACAAGTCGGGTGATTTTTCGAAATTAAAATCGGCGTATTCAGAATATTCGTTTTTGGCAAAAGTGTCGACAAGATAGGTCTTGCCCACCTGCCTCGCACCCTGCAGAAGCAACGGTTTTCTGTTTTTGCCGTTTTTCCATTCGATCAACGTCGAATAGGCGCTTCTTTTCATAAACTCCTCCAGAAAAATGTAATATTAATATATAAACTCGTTCTGGAAAATGCAATAAATATATAAAAACTCGTTACGAAAATAGTACAATGAGTATAAAAGTACTATCGTGCGTAAAGTGAGGGAGGAAGACGCGGAAGTACTGCAGGAGCAGAAAGTACAGCTTGCATCAAACTCGAGAATTGTGCACTTGGTACAGCTTGATGAATCCCGCCT